>NZ_KV809478.1:1061-58647 GCF_001812565.1 Staphylococcus sp. HMSC059F04
TTACTGTTGGTGTGCCTTTTGAGCTTGGATAATCTGGCACGATTACTGCTTTAGTTACATCATCCGCTGTTGTTGGTGTACCAAAGTCTTTTGTGATTGGTGTTACTTTTGGTTCGTGTCTACTGCTATCTGGATCACCAACATTAACAGGAACATTCACATGATCTTTCGAGCCATCTGGATATGTCACTGTCACTGGTACATTGTGTGTACCTGGGGTTTGACCATTTGGTATTTTACTTTGGTCATCAATTGTGACTTCTGGTGTACCTTTTGAACTTGGGTAATCTGGTACTGTTACTGCTTTTTTAACTTCGTCCCCTGTTGTTGGCGTACCAAATGGTTTGTTTATTGGTTTAGTAGATGGTTCATATGCATCTTTTAAAGGGTTTCCTGTTACAACAGTAACTGTTGTTTTATCTTTTGAACCGTCTGGGTACGTTACAGTTACTGGAATAACTACTGTACCTGGTGTTTGACCATTTGGTATTTGATTTGGATTATCTACTGTTATTGTTGGTGTACCAACACTTGTAGGATAACCCGGCACTTTAACTGAATTTTTAACTTCATCTGCTGTTGTCGGCGTACCATAATCATGATTAATTTGACCAGGCGTTGGTTCATATTTTTCTTTGTCTTGACGTTGATATTTAACTAATACTTCTGTTGAGATTGTAGAGGCATTAACACTTACTGCTGCCACTGAAGGTGTCGTTGTTTCATGATAACCTTGTTCAGTTAACTCATTTGCTTTTGGTGAAGTTTGTTCAGGCCAAGTTGTAGCTTCTGAATTTTCTGGAACCCAAGCATTCTCAGCTGATGTCGTATCAATTGTGCCATTGCCGTCTTCATCATAGCCAACAATGCGACCATTTACTACGTTAACAATTGGTGTGCGCGTAAATTTAACTGTTTGAATAACTGGTGCATGTAACACTTTACTTGTATTTTCAGCATCTACATATTTAATTGTTCGAGTGACTGATTTTGTTAATGATGCTAAATCTGTATAACGTGGCCAAACGATACTAGGGTTATTTGGGTCAATCGGTTGACCTGGATGACCAGGATTTTCTGGTGTTACAGATACATATGCATTAGTGTACTTATAAACTACACGTGTCGGTGTTTCTGCGATTTGACCTGTTGCATTTGAAGGTGCATCAGTAGGAACTTTACTTAATACATAAAGGATACCGTCTTTTTCAATCGTATTTGGCACTTTATCACTTGGAACTGTGTATTGATTACCTACGATGTTAGTTAATTGAGCAGAACCATCACGAATGACTTCATCAGCTTTTAGTTTTTCATTTGAGTCTTTAATTTCATAACCTACTGATACTGTACCGAATTTTGCATTCGCATATTGTGCTACAACGTTCACTGGAGAATGTTCGATTGTACCAGAAGTTCTTGTGTTTTGATAATAATTACTTTTTGTTAAATATTGGTTAAACACATAATATTTACCATCTTTTTTAATAAGATAAGGTGGCGTAATATCTGTGACTTTTTTATTTGAACCGTTTGTAGTCGTAATTGTTGCATGACTATTATCTGGATTACCAACTTGAGCTTCATTAAAGTTTGGTTGTGGATTATGTGTATTAAACTCATCCACAGATGCTAAACCATGTTCAACAGCTGGATCAGCTGAAATTAATAGGTTGCCACTGCCGTCAATATATCTTGATGTAACATCATAGAATGCAAGACTAGCTCCAGTATTAAGTTTAGTACGATCACCAACTACATTCCAGTTTACTCCTGCAGTTGTAGTGTATGTGTCTGTCAATCTTTGTCCATCTTTTGTAACTTCAAATGTTGCTCCCTGCTCACTAATTGAAGATTTGTCAGGGCTTAAATAGTTCAACGTTGTGCTGTTAACTTTTCGTTCTACACCCATATTTTTAAGTAGAAAAACATATACCTTGTTTGGATCTAACTGACCAGAAACAAGTTTAAATACTAACTTATTAGGTTGAACACTTTCTACACGAACTTTAGCAATTCGTGATGGATCCTCTTTAGGTGCTTTTAATACAACATCATTTTCATTGGCTACTGAATTGGAAGCATTGCTTGCTACCTCTACAATCATAACGCCTGTTTCATTAAAATCTCCAACCTTTTCAAATGAGTTCATACCTGTATCTGGTAATGTCACTGTAAACGTTGTATTTGTTGTAAATGTTTTACCATTAGTATTTAAACGTAAATTTTCCCATTTACTTTTAACGGTGCCATCTTTGTCAATGTTAATGTCACCACTAGTATCTATAACAGCTTTGTTTAAATTAACTGGTGCCGGTGAAATTGCTTGTCCGACCACTGTATAATCTTTAGATGCTATCACTTGATCATTAACTAAAATTGCACCTGTCACTCTTTTATCTTTAGTTACTTCTGGGAATCGTAATCCATCTTTATTACTAAATGAAAAGTGTAGATTTTTTAATTTTTCTACTTCTTTTGTAAATTTATAAACCCCTTCTAAAAATGTACCTCTACTTTGTAAATGCCAAGAGCGTTTTTCGTCGATTGTACCTGGGTTACGTTGAGAGAAGAATGGTATTTGATTCGTATTAGGGTTGTTATATAAGCTTTTGTATGAATCACGGATTGCAAAAGTAGTGCCATCATCTGCTTTTAATTCTTTAGGTAAACGTGTATCTTCACCTAATTCTTTAATACCTATTTTAAATGTGTCGCCTTCATGAAAAGCGCCTTCTTTAAAATTAAGCGTATAGTCATAGCTGATACCAGTTGTCGTATTGACACGGTCGTCAACATTTACATGTCCACTAGCTGTAATTTTTCCACCATCAATAGACACCGTATTTCCTCCATCACGGAAGCTACTTGTGCCATATCCTGGAATTGCTTGTCCATTACGTGGATCGTGTTTACCGGTATTAGCGATAGCGTTAGTTCCTTTTTGTGGTTCTGTATTATTCGCTTTGTATCCACGTGTTTCTTTTTTGTCTTGCGTTGTTACTTTATCGCTTACAACTTTGTCTTCTTTCGGTGCGGCTGTTGGTGTTATTGCTTCTTTATCAGTAACAGCTTTAGCAGTGTTTGGCGCTTTAGCAGTGTTTGGCGCTTCAGAAGTTTTCACTTCATTTTGTTGTGTACTTGCTACTGGTGTTGCTTTAGCTGTGTCTGATTTAGCTACATTAGCAACATGTTCAGCTTGTTGAGCTTTATCAGCACCATGTACTTCAGCTGCTTTAGCAACGCCTGCCGTACCAAAGATTAATAAAGATGCTACGGTCACACTCGCTGCACCTAATTTGAATTTACGAATTGAGTATTTATTTTGTTTTATCGGACTCAAACCTAAATTCTTGTTTGATTTGGACTTCATTGATGATCACTCCTTGTTGTTTAAGTCTAAAAGTCACTCTATTAATTATATTATCACCTAAATATATGCCAAACAATACATAATAGAATATTTTTATTTAATTTTTAATTAATATAGTATACTGTTGTTAACCAATCTATATAAAACTGTTCAAGTCTTCTAAAACAACCATTCCAATATAAAAACACACCCCTAAAAATTAGAAATTAAATCTAACTTTTGGGGTGCGTATCAAAACTGAAATGTTTTGTCTTATTATTTTAAATGTTCGTATGGGCTATTGTTAGCAAATGATACAATTTGATCAACAAATAATTTAGCACGTAATTGGAATTCATCATCTTGTAAATAGTATGTACCATCAGCTGCTGTTCCATAATCATGATCGTGTGTTGCAATTTGTGTTGGCACTGCAATACCTAGTAAACTGCGTACAATTAAACGTAGATGAGATAATGGTTCTGACGTTAAAATGCCACCACTATTGCCTATTAATCCAATTGGCTTCATTTTGAAGTGATCCATATTCAAGAAATCTAACGCGTTTTTTAAAATACCAGAATAGGAACCATGATACGTTGGTGTGCCTAGAATCATAAAATCTGCTACCATAGCTTTTTCTTGTAACACTTTAGCATTTTCTTTGATTGTGTTAGCAGCTTGTGTTGTTCCTGAAAAGTCTAATTGATGTAATGGCTTTTCTGCTAAATCAAAGATTTCGCATTCTACCTGGTGATTATCAAAAAGCTGTTGTAAGTATTTTGCCAGTGCATTCGTATGAGAATTGACACGTGCACTACCCACAATAATTAATCCTTTCATTCTAAAAAACACTCCTTATTTATTTTCGCTTTGCAATAATTTCATTATGGCTTTACCTACACCACTTTGTTCATTGGTGTCTGTTACATATACTGCCGCATCTTTCACTGCTTGTGTGGCATTAGCCATCGCTACTGGATACCCTACACGTTCTAGCATTGACATGTCATTTAAATTATCACCAATTGCCATAACATCTGCTAAATCTATACGTAACTGTTCAGCAATCGTTTCTAATGCGATACCTTTTTGTGCATCAGAGTGCGTAATTTCTAAATTGCCTCTTGCTGATGATGAAACTGCTAAATTTGGTGATTGTGCTAATAATTGTTCTATCTTAGTTAATTTTTCTAGGTCTGGATTAAATGCTAATATTTTCATAATAATCTCGCCTGGAATTTCTTCGATATCATCATAATTTTTAACAATGTTAAGCGTACCATTATCGATGCGTTTTTGAATTCCCGCTCTAATCTTATCGATATCACCTTGTTGACCCGCATGCTTAGCTATATCCATGTATATTTCTAAATCTTTATCTGGATTTTCTGTATAAATCCCTCTATTGGTGTAGATTTGATAATACGTATCGTGATCTTTTAACACATTCTGAATGCGCTGTGTTAACTCATGATTAAGATGGGATGTATGCAAAATGTTAAATGTCTCATCTCGTACTTCTGCACCATTTAAACAAATAAATGGTACACATAAATCGGTTTCCGCAATTGGTGTACTTGCCTCATAGAAAGCTCGGCCTGTAGCAATCACCACAGTTACACCTTGTTGTTGCGCATATTTAATTGCTTTAATATTTTCTTCAGAAACTTCATGAGCAGCATTTAGTAGTGTGCCATCCATGTCTGTAGCTATTAACTTTATCATTCATTAACCTCATTTCATTTTTTGTAGTTAAGTTAATTTATGTTTTATATACTATAAAATGATGTCCAAAAATTGTAAGTATCTCTTACCCTTCTTATTCTAACAAACTTCACACACTTTGTATTATGACTTGAATTGTCTTCTCTTTTTTTCTCTAAGCCGTTGAAAAAATGATCGCAACAATTGACCACATTCTTGTTCAAGTACACCTGTTTTGACAATAGCTTGATGATTAAATTGTGGTTGTTCTAATAAATTCATCAAACTACCACTACAGCCGCCTTTAGGATCAATCGCACCGTAGACTACTCGAGGTATACGACTCATCACAATCGCACCTGCACACATCACGCATGGTTCTAAAGTGACATAGAGCGTGCACGCTTCTAAACGCCAACTACCTAATACTTCCGAGGCGCGTTCAATTGCAATATGTTCTGCATGTGCAGTAGGCTGTTGTGAGGTTTCACGTAAGTTATGTGCACGTGCAATCACTTGTGTGTCTTTAACTATCACGGCGCCAATGGGAACTTCTCCAATAGCCTCAGCTTTTCGAGCCTCTGCTATAGCTATTTTCATGTAATATTCATCGTTTCTCATATGTCTGCTACCTCACTTATGATACAATATTCAATATCTATTTTAACATTTGGAGAAGTGATTATGAACAAACCTTTTATTGCGATTGAGGGGCCAATCGGCGTTGGTAAATCGTCTTTGGCTCATCAATTAAGCCAAACACTTGATTATTATGAAGAAAAAGAAATCGTTGATGAAAATCCATTTTTATCAGATTTCTATGAAGATATTAGTAAGTGGAGCTTTCAAACTGAAATGTTCTTCTTATGTAACCGATATAAACAATTAAATGATCTTAAAACATTACAACATGGTGTTGTCAGTGATTATCATATTTATAAAAATAAAATCTTTGCCCGTAATACGCTCAACGCTAGTGAATTCGATAAATTTGAACGTATTTACGACATTATTACTGAAGATTTAGTATTACCCAATATGATTATCTTTCTTGATGCTGAGCTAAGTGTATTGAAACAACGAATTGCGCAAAGACAACGCAGCTTTGAATCTCATATAGAAGATGATTACTTATTGACATTGCAACAAGAATACCACCACTTTTATGAAACGCTAAAAGCACAGGGTGCTCGCGTTATTCAAATTGATACGACACATATCGATTTTGTACATAACCCTGAAGATTATGCTGATATATTAACTCAAATTAAACCTTTGCTAGGAGAATTGACAAATGACTAAGACACTTATTCCTCGAGACGCTGTTATAACAATTGCTGGTACAGTGGGTGTTGGTAAATCCACACTGACACGGGCACTAGCAGATAAACTCAATTTTAAAACGTCCTTTGAAAATGTCGACCAAAATCCGTATCTTGATAAATTTTATGATGACTTTGAACGTTGGAGTTTTCACCTACAAATCTATTTTTTAGCTGAACGCTTTAAAGAACAAAAACGCATGTTTGAATATGGCGGTGGGTTTATACAAGACCGCTCTATTTATGAAGATGTTGATATCTTCGCTAAAATGCATCAAGAACAAGGAACAATGAGTCCTGAAGATTTCCAAACTTATTCCGAACTATTTAATGCCATGGTCATGACACCTTATTTTCCTAAACCAGACGTTTTAATTTATTTAGAGTGTAACTATGACGAAGTCATTGAACGCATTAAACAACGTGGACGTGATATGGAAATCAACACAGAACCTGATTATTGGAAAAAATTATTTAAACGTTATGAAGATTGGATTAATAATTTCAATGCTTGTCCTGTAATCCGAGTCAATATTAATGACTATGATATTCATGAAAATCCAGATTCATTAAATCCTATTATTGAAAAAATTGCACATGTTATTCAAACGCATCGTCAAGTAGATACTAGACATTGAACGAATTAAGCAAACAAAGTGAACAGCCTGGGATAAAATTCCTAGAAAAATAGGGAGCAGAACTACGAATTCGTAGTCCCGTCCTGGCAAGATTGACTAGGATTGAAAATAGCTTGGTATCAGCGTATTTTCAATCCAGTCAACCTACCACCAATATAAAGTTCATAGCCTAAAACATAATGATGCCACAAATTTTCTTTATTGATGTTTTTCTATAATATCAAAAACTTGTGATGCATCCTCCACAATTACATCTGCGTTAGTTAATTCTTCTCGTGTAGCTATGCCAGATAACACACCAATTGCTAAGCCCAAATGTGCATTGGTAGCAGTCTTCATATCATTATTTGTGTCTCCTATGATTGTAACCGCTTCTGGTTTCACATCAAAAGCTTCAAATAACGGTGCTAACACTTTTGGGTCTGGTTTTTCTGCTGCATGCGTTTCCGTAGAAATAACTAAATCAAACAGTTCACTTGAGTTTGTCTCTTCTAAAAACTGAAGTGTTCCCTTTTTCGTATCACTCGTTACAATACCAATTTTATACCCTTTAACACGCAACTGCTGAATTGTCTCATAAACACCAGTAATCCAGTTATGTTCAGGTTGACGTTCATCTATTAAACTTTGGCTTGCCGTACGTGTCCATTTAGAAACATCTTGTCCAGCAAGATCACCAAATGCCGTTATGATTTCATCTAATGAACCTGAACCCATAACCGAACTGGGAACAATAGCATCATCTATAATACCCAATTGACGATGCGCTGTTTCTTTATTTGCTACTGGGAAAGTTTCTAAAAACTGATCCACCAATCGCAATCCAATTTTTTCCCAACTTTTATCAAATTCAATTAACGTACCATCTTTATCAAATAATATCCATTCCATATAATGAGACACGCTCCCAATATGTTATTTATCTAAGTTTATGTCTATTGTAATATAAATATGAGGCTCACAACAAAAATATGCTATTTTATTAAGTTACAAAATCTTTGGACTTCCTCGTAATCATCTTAACTATTCAACGCTGTAAAAATTCAACCTAGTCAACCATCTCTTTATGAATCACGATACCCTTTTGTATTGTAGGAATCCCTCTATTCCATGTAACGATTTAGCTACCTTTTTATCATTCTCACCTTTTTACAAAATTTCCGAATTTTACTTAATTAAAAAATAAATCTAATTGAAATAGTTATAAAATAAAAAACATCATATCACTTCGGATTACTTTTTATTTCATCTCAAAAAATTCTAAGTTCAAATTTATTTTTAGTTTAAAATTACAATTAATCTCAAAATATCAAAGATTCATAATTTTCTTATTTAAAAGAATTTTCACGAACTAAAATGTATTTATACCTATGTGTATCAAGGAATCGGGCATGTTTAATGTAAAATTACTATATATGAAAGCGTTTGACAAATGGTGCTCTCGCGATGTATATTTTTTGTGAAAAAAATCACAAAGGAGCGTTTTAATAGTGAAAATTGGAATTGTAAAAGAACTTAAACCCGGAGAAGGTCGTGTCGCTTGTACACCAGAAAATGCTGAAAAATTAGTAAAAGCTGGTAATCAAGTGATGGTTGAGCATGATGCAGGTGTAGGCTCAGGCTTTTATGATGATGCATATGAAGCTGCTGGTGCAACAATCGTTACGCATGAAGAATGTTGGACAGCAGACTTGATTGTCAAAGTTAAAGAACCTGATGCAAAAGAATTTAAATTTTTCAAAGAAGGACAAGTCATCTGGGGCTTCCAACATCTTGCATCATCTAAAGAAACGGTAGAGGCTATGCAAAAAGCAGGTGTCACAGCTATTGGTGGCGAAACAATAGAAAAAGATGGTGCTGCACCTTTACTTGCACCTATGAGCGCAATTGCTGGTCGCCGTTCTATGTTAATGGGTGCTTATTATTTAGAAGCTCAACATCAAGGTAAAGGTATTCTCATTTCTGGTATAGATGCAATTTCAGGTATTCCATCAGGTAGAGTTGTTATTTTCGGTGGAGGATCAGCTGCAGTAAACGCTGCTACAATCGCTTTAGGACTACAAGCAGAAGTTACAATTATCGAGCTTAAAGACGAAAGAATTGAATGGTTAGAACAACATTTCAAAGATGATAAAGTTACCGTTGTTAAATCAACACAAGAAAATTTAGCTGAACATATTAAAACAGCTGATGTCTTTATTTCAACAATCTTATTACCTGGTCAAAAACCACCAAAATTAGTTACTCGTGACATGGTTAAATCAATGAAAACCGGTTCAGTATTAATCGATATCGCTATTGACCAAGGTGGTACGGTTGAAGGTATTCACCCAACAACAATTAGTGATCCTGTTTATGTAGAAGACGGCGTTGTTCATTATGCCGTGCCAAACCAACCAGGCGCTGTTCCACGTACATCTACTATGGTGCTAGCTGCTGGTAATATTGACTACTTAATGGCAATTAGTCAAAAAGGTATCGACCAAGCAATTAAAGATGATGCCGTATTAGCAACAGGCGTTAACATTTATCGTGGTCATGTAACTAACCAAGGACTTGCAACTTCTCATGATATGACTTATGAAGAACTATCTTCTGTTTTAAAATAAAATACTTTAGCACTTAGTTAACACATTGTATTTAAATCATAGTTCCAAAATATAATTTTACAAAAATATAACTTAAATTAAAGGATGTTTTATCTATGACGATGAATAGTGAAGTAATAAAAACAGCAGGTTACTGTGATATACGTACCATTCAAGAAGCTAAAATGAAATTAAAAGGTATTGCTCGACAAACTCCTCTTATACAATCTATGTATTTAAGTAATAATACAACTGGTGGTAACGTTTATTTAAAACTAGAAAATATGCAATTTACAGGTTCTTTTAAATATAGAGGTGCTGCTAATAAAGTTATGCATCTTACTGATGAAGAAAAAGCTAAAGGTATCATTACAGCATCAGCAGGAAACCATGCGCAAGGTTTAGCTTTAACAGGGAAATTACTTGGCGTTGATGTTACAGTTATTATGCCAGAAGAAGCACCTATTTCTAAACAAGAGGCTACACGTGGTTATGGTGCCAAAGTTATTTTAAAAGGTGAAACCTTTAATGACTCTCGATTATATATGGAAGAGTTGGCAAAAGAAAAAGGAATGACAATCGTACATCCTTATAACGATCCAGAAGTTATGGCTGGTCAAGGTACGATTGGCTTAGAAATCTTAGATGCGATTTGGGATGTTGATACCGTGATTGTTCCAGTTGGTGGCGGCGGTCTTATTTCTGGTGTCGCAACTGCTTTAAAATCATTTAATTCATCTATCCATATTATTGGTGTACAATCCGAAAATGTTCATGGTATGGCTGAATCAATTAAACAAGGTGAAATCGTTTCACAATATAATGATCATACAATCGCTGATGGCACAGAAGTTGCTATTCCAGGTGATAAAACATTTGAAATAACAAAAGAATTAGTAGATGAATTTATTTTAGTTTCTGAAGAAGAAATTTCTAATGCGATGAAAACACTTATGCAACGAACCAAAATTATTACTGAAGGTGCTGGTGCATTACCAACAGCCGCATTACTTAGTGGAAAAATAGACCCTCGCTGGGTTAAAGATAAAAATGTTGTTGCCCTAGTTTCTGGTGGTAACGTTGACTTAAGTCGTGTATCAAATATTATTGATCACTTATTAAAACCTGCAGATACTAGTAAAGGTGTCGTTGGCTAGTTCAATCCCGTAAATTGGAGGTCGCACCATGAATACAAACTCAACAGATTTAAAGAAAAATATTGGTTTTTTTGCAGCACTTTCTCTTGTTATGGGATCTGTAATTGGATCAGGTGTATTTTTTAAAGTATCCAATGTAACAGAAGTAACAGGCTCAACAAGTATGGCTATGCTTGTATGGTTCTTAGGTGGTCTCATGACCATTTGTGCGGGACTAACAGGTGCTGAATTGGCTGCGGCTATCCCAGAAACGGGAGGCCTCACCAAATATATTGAATATACCTATGGTGATTTTTGGGGCTTTTTATCCGGGTGGGCTCAAGCCTTTATTTACTTCCCAGCCAATATCGCAGCACTAGCGATTGTCTTTGGGACACAACTGATTAATTTGTTTCATTTAAGTCCAGCTTGGATTATTCCCATTGCCTTTCTTAGTGCTGTATCAATATTAGCATTTAACTGCATGGGTTCTAAAGTCGGTGGTATTCTACAATCCGTAACTTTAGTAATCAAACTTATTCCTATTGCCGTTATCGTAGTATTCGGCTGGTTCAATAGCAGCAATGTAGACTTCTCATTGTTCCCTATAGAAAACGGCACGCATTCAGGTTTCTTCACAGCACTTGGTAGTGGATTGCTAGCAACGATGTTTGCATATGATGGCTGGATTCACGTAGGAAATATTGCAGGAGAACTTAAAAATCCACGCAAAGATTTACCTGGCGCTATCGCAATAGGTATAGGTTGTATTATGCTAGTATATTTATTAATAAATGCTGCATTTTTAATGACATTACCTATTTCTCATATTGCCGGTAACTTAAATGCTGCCAGTGATGCTTCTAACCTATTGTTTGGACCAATTGGCGGTAAACTGGTTACCATTGGTATTTTAATATCAGTCTATGGAACAATGAATGGTTATACTATGACAGGCATGCGTATTCCATACGCAATGGCGCAAAATAATCGCTTGCCATTTAAACGTCTATTCTCAAGCTTAACACCTACAAAAGCACCATGGTTTGGTGGCATGATACAAGTAATCATTGCTACAGTAATGATTTTACTTGGCGCTTTTGATACGATTACAAATATGCTGATATTCGTTATATGGTCATTTTATTGTATGGCATTTATAGCCGTATTCTTGTTACGACGTCGAGAACCAGAGTTGCCCCGTCCGTACAAAGTGCCATTGTATCCATTTATTCCTGGTATCGCGCTTATTGCCGGTATATTCGTTCTAGTTAATACCTTAATTACACAACCGATACTAGCGTTTATTGGGATAGCTATTACGTTAGCAGGTACCCCAATATATCTTTATACTAAAAAAACAACTTAGTAGTTGTAGCTAGTATTATAGAAATTAAATATTTATTTATGTAATGGCAACAAATATATTGATACAAATCGAGAACACTCTCCAAACCATGTTATGGATGAGTGTTCTCTCGTTTTATAACTTTAAAATATTACTACACAGTCTACGTATTTTATTATTTAAATAAAATAATTAACCATTGTTTAACTTCATAGTTTATAAAAAATCAAAGAGCTTGTTCCCTTTTTGGGAAACAAGCTCTTTAATTAGTGTACTAAACCAAGACGCATCATTTGAGGCTCAGTATACTTAAGGAGTTTTTTCGTTGGTTATCTTCTAGGTTCACCGTTGACAAGAATACTACGTAAGAAATCAATAACTTTAGTTATGAAACCAAATAAATCATTCATTTTGCTCACCTCAATATATTATTGTCACTTTTATTTTAATCTCTTCTAAAATCTTTTTGGTTAATTTTTCCTACACAACCACTCTATATACCAAGCTGTAATTATGATTCAATAATGACACAAAAAAGTATGCGTTGTTGATAAAAAACATTCAGTACCTAAGTATGAATGACATTGTTTTTCTAATCAAAGCTATAATTTAATAAAAATGTTAAATCTTCTCTTTTTATTTCAAGAAATTTAAAGCAGGTTGAACATAAATCCTAAAATACTTGATACTTAAAAGCATTGAGCTTTGTCTTAATGACACTTCATATGAATAATGAAGGGAGCGAGAATACGAATTCATAATGAATTCTATCCCGCTCCCTCTTCAACTTGTCAGAGACATTGATGTCCCATCCTGTTTAATTCTAATAACCTATTAATATTTAGGAACAACCACACGCCAACCGTGTTTATCTTCCAATTTACCACTTTGAATGCCTGTGTAAGTATCGTATAATTTTTTAGTAATTTCTCCTGGTTCGTTATTGTTAATTACAATTTCACGGTCTTCATAACGTAATGTTCCTACTGGTGAAATGACTGCTGCTGTACCTGAACCAAACACTTCAGTTAAAGCACCTTTATCGTATGCTTCAAATAATTCATCAACGGATACTTTACGTTCTTCAACTTCATAGCCTAATTCTTTAGCTAATTCGATGATTGATTTGCGTGTAATACCAGGTAAGATACTACCATTTAATGCTGGCGTAACTACTTTTCCGTTTTCAACGAAGAAGATGTTCATACTACCTACTTCTTCAACATATTTTTGTTCAACACCATCTAACCACAATACTTGATCATAACCTAGCTTATTCGCATTACTTTGTGCGAGTAAACTTGCAGCATAGTTTCCTGCTACTTTAGCAAATCCAACACCACCGCGTACGGCACGTACATATTCATCTTCGACATAAATCTTTGTTGATTTCAATGTGTCTCCACCATAATATGCACCTGATGGTAATAAAATAATTAATAATTTATATTGGTGTGATGGGCGCACACCAAGGATACCTTCCGTTGCAAAAACAAATGGTCGAATATATAATGATTGACCTTCTCCTTCTGGTACCCAGTCGCGTTCTACATCAACTAATTGTTTTAATCCCTCTAATAATACATCTTCATCAATTTTCGGCATCTCTAAACGTGCTAAAGAATCGTTAATACGTTTAAAATTTTGGTCTGGACGGAATAAGACAACCTCATCATTCGTTTTATATGCTTTTAACCCTTCAAAAACGGCTTGTCCATAATGTAAACCTTGTGCGGCTGGTGATACTTCTAATGGTGCATACGGTACGATTTTTAAATCATGCCAACCTTTATCGGTATCATAGTCATAACTGAGCATGTAATCTGTGAAATATTGTCCAAATCCTAAACCAGCAGTATCTGGTTTTTCTTTAAGTGCTTGACGTTCTACAAATTTTACTTTTTCTGACATGAATATTGCCTCCTAAAAATTTCCGTTATCAATAATTATATGTAATTATAGCAATCTCAACGGCGTCTTTCAATAAAATTTTCTAAAAATTCAAAATATATCAGAATATTAACCGTTATTTAACAAGCATAACAAAACTCTTACCCCTTAAGCATTTTTCAAGCTTATGAGGTAAGAGTTATCCTATTTTTTATTGATATGCATCGTGTTTGAAGATATATTTATGCTTTATCTTTCGCTTCAATTGCTCGAAGCATAATCTTAGTCATCTTAGGTAAATCATATTGAGGATTAAAGCCCCATTCATTGCGTGAACAACTTGTATCAATACTGTCAGGCCAAGTATCCGCAATGCCTTGACGATCTGGATCCACTTCATAATCTAAAACAAAATTTGGATAGTATTGTTGAATCGCTTCTTTGAGCATTTCTGGTTCAAAGCTCATTGCACTAAGATTATAACCATTGCGTGTTACTAAATTTTCACTATCTGCTTCCATTAGTTTGATGATAGCATCAATCGCGTCATCCATAAACATCATATCCATATATGTGTCTTTAGCTATATAGCTAGTGTAACGCCCTTCACGAACAGCTTTAAAGTATATTTCAACAGCATAATCAGTCGTGCCGCCCCCTGGTTCTTTAACATAAGATATAAGCCCTGGAAATCTGACACTACGTGTATCTACACCAAACTTTTCATAGTAATATTGGCATAATAATTCTCCAGCTACTTTATTCACACCATACATCGTTGTTGGTCGTTGGATGGTCACTTGTGGCGTATTTACTTTTGGTGTTGAGCTACCAAAAGCACCTATTGAACTTGGCGTAAAGAAGTGCAAGTCATATTCTCTTGCTGCTTCTAGCGCATTCATAAGTCCACCCATATTTAATTCCCATGCTAATAACGGTTTTTTCTCAGCAGTCGCTGATAATAAAGCAGCCATATGCATCAATGAATCTGCTTCAAAATCCTTAACAATCTCAAACATACGATCCTTATCAGTCACATCTAAAATTTCAAAAGGACCATCTTTCACAGGTGAATCTGCTTCAGGCTCTCTAATATCAGTAGCTAAAACATTGTCTGTGCCATAAATTTCTCTGCATTTACCTACTAATTCCGTACCAATTTGTCCTAAAGCACCCGTAATCATTATTCTTTTCATAAAAATATACGCTCCCTTTGTTTTTGCTAAAAGTATTTTTGTCCTTACTATATGTACATTACCTGTATTTACACAAATATTATAATATAAAAACGCTTACATGTATATACACAAAGTACATTTTTACTAACTAATTTTAAAATATTAGCTTTTTAATTCATCAAACATTCAATTTATTATAAATATGATTGTTATTAAGTGATATTTCGATACTCATTAAACATTCGAAACTAGGTTCTTTTCATTCAATAATGAATCCTGATATAAAAATTCACAGTAATTACATATTGTTTTTTGATTTACATTGTGCTAAATTAAAATTTATAAATAAAAGGCAGTCCTAGTTTTACTTCATTGCCTTGCGATTTTACAGTTCATTGTAAAACTATTTATAAACTTTTGACGCCGGGTAGAAAACAGGGACAATAATATGTATGTTTTCTACCCAACAATAGCAATTGGGAATATGCTGCACTTTTAAGTGTACGCTATTCCTTGATGTCTATTGCATTATCTTTATTAATTAGCAATTACTTAATCCACTAATTTTTAGCTATCATAATCTTCTAAATCTAAACTCATTTATTGCGACTGACTCATTTTTAAGCGCATAAGATGTCAGGCGTTTCCGACAATGTCTTTACCACTTATTGAACTTATAATATGCTGAGTAAATTCTTGAAAGGACGTGTTACTCACATGTTTCAAGCAATCTCCCATGGCTTTTTATTAGCATTAGGCTTAATTTTACCTTTAGGCGCACAGAATGTCTTTGTGTTTAATCAAGGCGCTAATCATAAGCATTTCATAAGCACACTGCCTGTCATTATCACAGCAGGATTGTGTGATAGCGTGTTAATATTGCTAGCCGTTCTAGGCGTATCACTTATCTTAATCTCACTGCCTATGTTACAACTCGTCATTTTTCTTGTTGGCTTCATTTTTTTATTATATATCGCTAGGTCATTGTGGCGTGAACAACCGGCTGATTTAAAATCACAACCTCCTATGTCTGCTAAGAAGCAAATTAGTTTTACTTTATCAGTATCATTACTTAATCCACATGCTATTATAGATACTATTGGAGTCATTGGTACAAGTTCAACATTATATCAAGGTCTAGACAAATGGTGGTTTACATTTGCAACAATAAGTGTTTCTTGGTTTTGGTTTATTTTATTAGCAATTATTGGTAAAGTCATCGGTCATCTCGATAAAACAGGTAAATATATCACCCTGTTAAATAAGATTTCAAGTCTCATTATTTTAATTGTTGCCTGTATTATTGTTAAAAATATGATTCAGTTAATCATAAAGATATAAAAAAGATGATAAATGGCCTATTGAGACAGACCTTCTATCATCCTTTATTTTTACGATACATAACCTTCATAATCGTAAGTTGCTCTATTTTTCAACAGTTCTGCTAAACTTTGTTGATAATAAATTAATTTCTCATCCGCTTCTCTTATCGTCATCCAACGTACTGTGGATATTTCATTTGGCACCTGGATTTGAGTCTCAAATGACGTAACCGTTACACGAAACATAAAGAATAGTGTGTGGACATCCATGGATCGTGACTTGCCCTCATTAATACTTAATATATCACCAATTTGTCCTTCCAAACCTGTTTCTTCCATAATTTCTCTCTTTACAGCCTCTACTAACGTTTCTTCCGGCTCAACTTTACCTCCAGGCAATGACCAACCTCCACCGTCTGTGTTATGTACAAGTAAGACTTGTCCATCTTCATTTTGAATTAATGCATATACAACTTTTAATTCTTTCATATTTTAACCTTCAATCATTCGGAATTTCAAAACGGCTGACTAACTGCCCATTTTTCTTAATATAAGGTGCTATTTCATAGCCAGCACAATGCTTTATAACTGCTTGAGACGCATAATTTTTAGGATTGCACGTCATTAAAACTTTATCAACATTCAATTCTTTCAATATTTTCTTCGCTTCTTTGAGCATATATAAAGCGATGCCTTGACCTCTCTGAGATTTCACTACACCATAACCTACATGACCGCCTATATTGGTCAAACGTTGATTTAACTGATGTCGAATATCTACCGCACCAACAATTTCATCATTTTTAAAACAAAATAGTGTTGTTGTAGGAACCCAATCCTTATGTACACCTTTGTTATTCAATTCCTCAACCATATGTTTAAAGGAAGTGTAGTTGGCTAAATCAGTATTGTTAGGCACAATCGGTTCATTGTTATGATACCACGCTTCTACATAATGTCTTAAAGCAACTTCATCTTTGTTGCGTAATGGTCTCAGTTCTAACATACAAAATATCTCTCTTTCATTAATTTAATTGCCGTTATTAGCTTTAGTTTAGACTAACAATCTTCACGTTTGGTGTTGTGTTAATTTATTTTTATTGAAGCACTTGTTTCAACATATTTTATGATTTATTGCTGTTTTTTAGTGCTTTCTTATAAAAATAATGTGCAACGACAATATCGACAATTGCTAATCCAACTGATTTAAATAGCGTTACTTCTTTATTGTCTTCACGTCCTGGAATGTTTCCCGCTACAATATCACCTAACTCTCCATACAGTGAGTTTACTGTAATTAAACCTTCATCTTGTGGTACTTTTAAATCCCCTGTCTCTTCCATGGCTGCTTCAACCGATTCTACAACAATTTTATTAGCAACTAACATTGATTCTGATGGTAATTCTTGCATATCTGGCTTAAATGAACCTACCGCATTTAAATGCACTCCAGGCTTTAGCGAACGAGAATAAACTGGGTAACTAGAATTCGTAGCAGTTACAATAATGTCGGCTTTTTCCATAGCATCATCGGCCACATTAAAAACTTTTGTTGTAACGTGATAATTTTTAGCAACAGTATCTGCGAATTGATTGACTTTTTCTTTAGTACGACTTGAAAAATGAACAGTATCTATTTTTCTCACTGCCATAACTGCAGCCACTAATCCTTGTGCTTGGTCCCCTGCACCTATCACGCATAATGTTTTAGCTTCTTTACGTGCTAAGTATTTAGTTGCAACACCAGAAATAGCACCTGTGCGAATTTTGGTTAAATAATTCCCATCTAACACAGCTAGTGTTTCTCCAGTCTCATAGTCACTTAATAATACAGAACCAGTAATTGTTTTTTTACCTTTTTCAGGATTTTCTGGTGCAAATGTTACAGTTTTGATACCAACAATTTTTAACTCATCTGAAAGCGCAGGCATAACCAAATATTTATTTTCATTATTAAATGGTAATACATAGCGTAATGGTGTTTCTGTCTTTCCCTCTGAAAAAGCTTTCAGTGCATGAGCAACTTCATCGATCACTTCTTTCATATTCAATAATTGCTGTTGATCTTGTTCATTTATAACTAACATTCCCAGACCTCCATACAAGTGTGTTTACGCATTTCAGTTTAGCATTTCACTCCATAAAAAACATCCACTAGCTTTGTAGCCAGTGGATAATGATAGTTTACACTATTCGATTGTGCCTAATGCTTTACCTACTTTTTCATAAGCCGCAATTGCTTTATCTAACATTTCTTTCGTATGCGCTGCAGTAGGCATATTTCTTACTCGACCAGTGCCACGTGGTACTGTTGGAAAGACGATTGATTTTACATATATACCTTCGTCTTTTAAGCGTTTACTAAATTCTTGAGTTTCTTTTTCATCTCCAATAATAACCGGAGTAATTGGTGTCTCTGATTCACCTGTATTAAAGCCGAGTTTTGCTAATCCGTCTTTTAGATATCGTGCATTATCCCAGAGTTTGTCATGCAACTCAGTAGAAGCCATTAATTTTTTTACAGCTTCTGTAATAGCTTTCGTATCACCAGGGGCTAATGATGTAGAGAATAAAAATGGTCTAGATTGTGCCTTTAACCAATCTATTAACGCTTTCGTACCTGCTACGTAACCACCAACAACACCAATGGCCTTAGAAAGTGTACCGATTTGGAAATCAATCTTATCTTGTAAACCAAAATGTTTAACGGTTCCAGCACCATTACCCATAACTCCTGAACCATGTGCATCATCCACATAAGTGATTAAACCAAACTCTTCAGCAATTTCTACAATTTCAGGTAACTTGGCAACATCACCATCCATGCTAAATACGCCATCAGTAATATACATTACTTTATTATATTTACCAGATTCAACAGCCTCTTTAGCTTTAGCTCTTAAGTCATCCATATCTGAGTGATTTACACGAATGATTTTAGCTTTAGATAATCGGCAACCATCAATAATTGAAGCATGGTTTAATTCATCTGATAAAATCGCGTCATTTTTGTTCATGACTGCCGAAATTGCAGCCATATTGCAATTAAACCCAGATTGATATGCGATGGCTGCTTCAGTTCCTTTAAACTGCGCTAATGTTTCTTCTAACTCATCATGTAAGTCTAATGTACCATTAATTGAGCGTACAGCACCTGCGCCTACACCATGTGAATCGATTGCCGATTTAGCTGCCGTTTTTAAATCTCCGTTAGTAGCCAGTCCTAAGTAATTATTTGAAGATAGGTTAATATACGTTTTACCATTAATAGTAATTTCAGGACCATTGGCACCTTCGATTGAATCGATTTCATTATATAAACCGTTGTCTTTTAAATATTGAATATTTTCTTCTAAAAAGTTGTGTAATGATTGAACCACAAATATGTCCCCCTTGTATTCGAATTTCACATTTATCATACCTTATTTTAATCGCTCATGAAAGCCTTATCATTATTGCAGTATGATTATTTTTTCATTTATTAAATCAATCCCTCAGTTTGGGATATAACTGTAACGAATTAAAATAGCACTGTCAAAGTATTTCTTTCGAGTGTTATTTCTAACTAAAGGGATTAAAACTGAAGTTTCTATTAATAGTTTATGATGCCTCATGTTATCGTTTTTATACATAAGGTAGCTCGTTCATTTTGTTTAGTAACATTGATTAAATGCTATAAAAGTGCCTTGTTTTTTTAAAGTATTTTAAATATGAAAACTCATATAAATACCCTGTATTTTAGTGAGACACTTAAGCGAATAGGACAAGCTGAAACTTCCCCTAAGCAAGCGAGTCAATCATACGGAATATTATTGTGAAATTTATGTCCAGCCTAATATAAAAATGGCATAATCAATTTTATAAATAAAAGATTTTTATTCACATCTATATCGCTCGTGCAGAGTCTGATATACTAAGAAATACGAACATAATGGAGGAAGTGAAACACGTGTTAGATTGGTTTCAATTAGCGAGTCATAAAGAAAATCGAATGATTCAAATGCGTCGCTATATGCATCAGTATCCCGAACCATCATTCGAAGAAACTTGGACTCATAATTATATTTTAAATCAACTTAGCCATCTTGACTGTGATATCGAAGCCCCAGTTGGCCGCAATGGTATTAAGGCGACTTTCAAAGGGAATGAAGAAGGCCCTACTATAGCCTTTCGCGCTGATTTCGATGCATTACCTGTAACAGAATTGAATGATGTGCCTTACAAATCGCGACATGAAGGCTTTATGCATGCTTGTGGTCATGATGGTCATACCGCTATTTTACTTGGTGTAGCAGAAATTATTCATGAGCATCGTCATTTGTTAAAAGGGAATGTCGTCTGCATATTCCAATATGGTGAAGAGATCATGCCTGGCGGTTCTCAAGAAATGATAGAAGATGGCTGTTTACAAGATGTTGATAAAATTTATGGCACACACTTATGGAGTGGTTATGAAACAGGCACGATTTATTCTAGACCCGGTGCAATCATGGCAAGCCCTGACGAATTCTCAGTTACCATAAAAGGCAGAGGTGGACACGGTGCAAAGCCACATGAAACGATAGATCCTATCGTTATTATGGCTGAATTTATATTAAGTGCACAAAAAATTATTTCTCGTACGATAGACCCTGTTAAAGAAGCTGTATTAACATTTGGTATGATTCAAGCTGGTTCATCTGATAGTGTTATTCCTGATAGTGCTTTCTGTAAAGGTACCGTGCGAACATTTGATACTGACATACAAGAGCACGTCGAAATGCGTATGGACAAACTACTACAGGGACTAGCTTTAGCCAATGATATTACTTATGATTTAGAATACATTAAAGGCTATTTACCAGTGCATAATCATCCACAAGCATATGCTCAAGTGAAACAAGCATCGAATGACTTGCACTTAAGATTTAACGAGTCTGATTTAATGATGATTGGAGAAGACTTTTCTCACTATTTAAAAGTGCGTCCAGGCGCCTTTTTCTTAACGGGATGTGGCAATGTAGATAAAGGAATAACAGCACCTCATCATAATCCACATTTTGATATTGATGAGTCCGCATTTAAGTATGCGGCTAGTGTCTTCTTAAAAATACTAGAATTAGAACATGTTTTTTAACTGAAAAAGCTACGCCATCAAAGATACAATCAAGTATCGTCATGGCGTAGCTTTTACTTATATAACAATTCTAAATCTAAAAAAGCCCCCTAAAGGGAGCTTTGAATAATTAAATTATTCCATGATTTCAGTTACAACGCCTGATCCTACAGTACGTCCACCTTCACGAATTGAGAAACGAGTTCCGTCTTCGATAGCGATTGGAGCGATTAATTCAACTGTCATTTCAACGTTGTCGCCAGGCATAACCATTTCTGTACCTTCTGGTAAGTTAACAACACCAGTTACGTCTGTAGTACGGAAATAGAATTGTGGGCGGTAGTTTGAGAAGAATGGTGTATGACGTCCACCTTCATCTTTAGATAAAACATATACGTCAGCTTTAAATTTAGTGTGAGGTGTAATTGAACCTGGAGCAGCTAATACTTGTCCACGTTGTACATCTTCACGAGCAACACCACGTAATAACGCACCGATGTTGTCACCAGCTTCAGCGTAGTCTAATAATTTACGGAACATTTCTACACCAGTAACAGTTGTTTTAGTAGTATCGTGGATACCAATAATTTCAACTTCTTCACCGACTTTGATTTGACCACGTTCAACACGGCCTGTAGCAACAGTACCACGACCAGTAATTGAGAATACGTCCTCAACTGGCATCATGAATGGTTTGTCAGAGTCACGTTCTGGAGTTGGAATGTAGTTATCAACTGCATCCATTAATTCTAAGATTTTAGCTTCGTATTTTTCGTCGCCTTCTAAAGCTTTTAATGCTGAACCAGCGATTACAGGCACATCGTCACCTGGGAAGTCATATTCAGTTAATAAATCACGAACTTCCATTTCTACTAATTCTAATAATTCTTCATCGTCAACCATGTCAACTTTGTTTAAGAATACTACTAATGCTGGCACACCAACGTTACGTGATAAAAGAATGTGTTCACGAGTTTGTGGCATTGGACCATCTGCAGCAGAAACTACTAAGATACCGCCGTCCATTTGAGCAGCACCAGTAATCATGTTTTTAACATAGTCAGCGTGTCCTGGGCAGTCAACGTGCGCATAGTGACGTTTATCAGTTTGATATTCGATGTGTGCAGTATTGATTGTAATACCACGTTCTTTTTCTTCTGGAGCATTGTCAATCATGTCGTATGATTGTGCTACAGTGTCACCATTTTTTGCTAATACAGTTGCAATTGCAGCTGTTAAAGTAGTTTTACCATGGTCAACGTGACCGATAGTACCAATATTGGCATGTTCTTTTGAGCGATCGAATTTTTCTTTTGCCATTATTAAATCTCTCCTCTTCTAGTTAAAAGTTATTTCAATATTATCTCTCATGACAGTTTCTCACCATCATGAGAATATAATAGATTGAGTTGCCTCAAAGAAATTCATAATTCCTTTATAATGCATTTTCTACAAAAAATCAATTGTAAAAGCGTGAGCAAAGCTGTTTTAACTCAAAGTGTATTTTAACCTAGTTAGCACGGTTAAAACAAGTTAAATTATTCGCCTTTGTTTTTCTTAATGATTTCTTCAGAAATTGATTTTGGAACTTCTGCATAGTGGTCAAAGTACATTGTGTAAGTACCGCGACCTTGTGTGTTAGAACGTAATGATGTTGCATAACCGAACATTTCTGAAAGCGGTACATAAGCGTTAACAACTTGTGCATTACCACGAGGTTCCATACCATCAACACGTCCACGACGAGCTGTTACGTCACCCATGATATCACCCATGTATTCTTCAGGCATTTCGATTGTAACTTTCATCATTGGTTCTAAGATAACTGGATCACATTTTTTAGCAGCTTCTTTAAGCGCTAATGATGCAGCAATTTTGAAGGCCATTTCTGATGAATCGACATCATGGTATGAACCATCAAATAATTTAGCTTTAACATCAATTAGTGGATAACCAGCTAAGACACCATTTTCCATAGCATCTTTTAGACCTGCTTCAACTGATGGAATGTATTCACGAGGAACTACACCACCAACGATTGCGTTTTCGAATTCGAAACCAGCGCCAGTTTCATTAGGTGTAAATTCAATGTGAACATCACCGTATTGACCACGTCCACCAGATTGACGAGAGAATTTACCTTGAACTTGTGCAGCTTTTTTGAATGTTTCACGGTAAGAAACCATCGGCGCACCTACATTACATTCAACGTTGAATTCTTTTTTCATACGGTCAACCAAGATGTCTAAGTGTAATTCACCCATACCACCAATGATAACTTGTCCAGTTTCATCATCGGTATGTGCATGGAATGTTGGGTCTTCTTCTTGTAATTTAACTAAAGCTGTTGTCATTTTATCTTGGTCAGCTTTAGATTTTGGTTCAACTGATAAGTGGATAACAGGTTCTGGGAATTCCATTGATTCCAAGATAATGTCATTTTTCTCACCACATAAAGTATCACCTGTACCTGTGTCTTTAAGACCTACCGCAGCAGCGATATCGCCTGAGTACACGGTACTAATTTCTTGACGTGAGTTTGCATGCATTTGTAATAAACGACCTACACGTTCACGTTTACCTTTTGTAGAGTTTTTCACGTATGAACCAGATGATAATGTACCTGAGTACACACGGAAGAATGTTAATTTACCAACATAAGGGTCAGTCATTACTTTGAAAGCCAATGCAGCAAATTCTGCATCATCGTCTGCTTTCGCGATAACTTCTTCGTCTGGATTTTCAGAACGGTGACCAATGATTGGTTTAACATCTAATGGTGATGGTAAATAGTCAATTACTGCATCTAGCATTAATTGAACACCTTTATTTTTGAAAGCTGTACCGCAAAGTACTGGGTAAAATTCTACATTTGTAGTAGCTTCACGAATCGCTTCTTTTAATTCAGGAACAGTAATTTCTTCGTCACCAAGATATTTTTCCATTAACTCATCGCTTGTTTCAGCAACGGCTTCAATTAATGTTGCACGTGCTTCTTCAGCTTTTTCTTTATGGCTATCTGGGATTTCGATTTCTTCAATTTCAGTACCTAAATCATTGTTGTATTTGAAACATTTCATTTCGACTAAGTCGATGATTGCTTCAAAGTCATCTTCAGCACCAATTGGTAATTGGATAGGTTGTGCATTTGCTTGTAAGCGATCATGTAATGTGCTTACAGAGTAGTCAAAGTTCGCACCTAATTTATCCATTTTGTTTACGAATACAATACGAGGTACGCCATAAGTTGTAGCTTGGCGCCATACTGTTTCAGTTTGTGGTTCTACACCTGATTGTGCATCAAGTACAGTAACAGCACCATCAAGTACACGTAAAGAACGTTCAACCTCAACAGTGAAGTCTACGTGTCCTGGTGTATCGATGATGTTAACACGGTGACCATTCCATTGCGCAGTTGTAGCAGCTGACGTAATAGTGATACCGCGATCTTGCTCTTGTTCCATCCAGTCCATTTGTGAAGCACCTTCATGTGTTTCACCAATTTTGTGGATACGACCTGTGTAATAAAGAATACGTTCAGTCGTAGTTGTTTTACCAGCATCAATGTGAGCCATGATACCGATGTTACGAGTATTTTTCAAAGAAAAGTCTCTTGCCATGTATTTTTTCTCCTTCCAGTATTTACTGAATAAGTACTTTAGATATGGCGATGCCCTAAGCATGTACCAGCACTGGTAAACCAATGGATTGGAGCACGCTCAGGGTAAAAGCTTTCATTTTACCAGCGGTAGTGCGCGAATGCTTTGTTCGCTTCAGCCATTTTGTGAGTATCCTCACGTTTCTTAACTGCACCACCTGTATTATTAGCTGCATCTAAAATTTCGTTAGCTAAACGATCTTCCATCGTTTTTTCACCACGAAGACGCGCATAGTTTACTAACCAACGTAAACCTAATGTTGTACGACGTTCTGGACGAACTTCAACTGGTACTTGATAGTTAGAACCACCTACACGACGAGCTTTAACTTCTAATACTGGCATAATATTATTGATTGCTTCTTCGAATACTTCTAATGCATCTCGACCGCTGCGTTGTTCAACTAAGTCGAAAGCAGAATAAAGAATTCTTTGTGCTGTTCCACGTTTACCGTCTAACATAATTTTGTTAATCAATTTCGTAACTAACTTAGAGTTATGAATTGGATCTGGTAATACGTCTCTTTTAGGTACTGATCCTTTACGAGGCATAATTAAAATCCTCCCTTCACATTATAGTATATTTTTAGTTTTCTCATTTAAAATTTACACAATCTTAAACTTAGTTTTTAGGTTTTTTAGTTCCGTATAATGAACGACCTTGTTTACGTCCATCAACACCTGAAGTATCAAGTGCACCACGTACAATATGGTAACGCACACCTGGTAAGTCTTTTACACGTCCACCACGAACAAGTACAACACTGTGTTCTTGTAAGTTGTGTCCGATACCAGGGATGTATGCGTTGATTTCAATGTTATTTGATAAACGCACACGTGCATATTTACGTAACGCTGAGTTAGGTTTCTTAGGAGTCATTGTTCCTACACGCGTACAAACACCACGTTTTTGAGGTGAATTTAAGTCAGTAAATTGTTTCTTTTTACTGTTGAAACCTCTATTTAAAGCTGGTGAATCTGATTTCTTAGATTTGCTTTGTCTTGGTTTACGTACTAATTGGTTAATAGTTGGCATTGAGTATGTCCTCCTCTCTTCACTTTTTAATCCCACACATCCAGGTGGTTCATTTTAAGGTTAAATAAAAGTTAGTAAGCAAATACTTACTAATTCTCATTCAATAATGCAACAATTGTCGCATTAACATTAATACCTACATATTTGCCAAGAGCTTGTTTACTCTCGAAATAATAAACAGGTATATTTGTGTGATTGACATAGCTAAACACGCGAGATAATAAAAATACTTCGACGTCTTTTGCAATAATCAATGCTGTAACTTGATCTTTCTTTAACGCCTTGAGCGTTTCTTTAAGACCAACTACAACGTGTTGTTTGTTAAAGCGTGCAACTTTTTCATTAGACATGAACATCCTCCAAAGTTCTGCTTGCATCAACCTTTACAATAATAACACTTAACTTTATTACAGTCAATATATAATAGCAAAATTGATTGAAAATCATAGTGTCAGAAACAAATATTTCCAACAAGTTGGGACCACACTCAGAAGTGTCGACTAAGCAAGTGAGCTTTCAATACAAGTATTGTAAATAAAATAGCTAGTAAATGACGTTACAAAAACCGCATTTACTAGCTATTTTTTCAGGAAATGTCCCAGTCAATTTTATTATTTGTCTGTTAATTGTTCTTCTGTTTGTTCAGCTACTGGAACAGTGGTTTTATCGTATTTAACGCTACTGTATCGTCTCATACCTGTACCAGCTGGGATAAGTTTACCAATAATAACATTCTCTTTAAGTCCAAGTAAGTCATCACGTTTACCTTTGATAGCTGCATCTGTAAGGACACGTGTTGTTTCTTGGAATGAAGCCGCTGATAAGAAGCTTTCTGTTTCAAGAGATGCTTTAGTAATACCTAACAACACTGGTTTGGCTGTTGCTGGGCGTTTACGTTGTTTAAATGCATCGCGGTTTGCGTCTGTAAAGTGGTGAATATCTACAAGTGAACCTGGTAATAATTTAGTGTCGCCAGCTTCGATAATACGCACTTTACGTAGCATTTGTCTAACCATTACTTCAACGTGTTTATCATCGATTTCTACACCTTGCATACGATAAACTTTTTGTACCTCTTTAAGCAAGTAACTTTCAGTAGCATTTAAACCAGCCACAGCTAAGAAGTTTTTCGGCTCAATTGAACCTTCTGTTAATACTTCTCCTCGTTCAACTGATTGTCCTACTTCTACTTTTAATCTTGAAGTACCTGAAGCAAGGTAAGATCTTGTTTCGTTTGCGCCTTTAACAACAATTTCTTGTTGACGGTCTTTCGCTAATTTAATATCTTCAACAACACCTTCGATTTCAGTAATCACAGCTTGTCCTTTTGGATTACGCGCTTCGAAAATCTCTTGGATACGTGGAAGACCTTGAGTGATATCGCTACCTGCTACACCACCTGTGTGGAATGTACGCATTGTAAGCTGCGTACCTGGTTCACCAATTGATTGAGCAGCAATTGTTCCAACTGCTTCACCCACTTCAACTTTTTCACCTGTCGCAAGGTTTTTACCATAACATTTTTCACATACGCCGTGACGTGTGTTACAAGTAAATGCTGAACGGATGTACATTTGCTCAATACCTGCATCGGTAATTTTCTTCGCGATTTCAGCTGTAATCAATTCATCAGGACGAATGATAATTTCATCCGTTTCAGGGTGACGAATTGTTTCTTTAGAATAGCGACCTTCGATACGTTCGATAAACGGTTCAATCATTTCTGTACCTTCTCTAATATCAGATACAAGTAAACCACGGTCAGTGCCACAGTCTTCTTCACGTACAATAACATCTTGTGCAACGTCAACAAGACGACGAGTAAGGTAACCAGAGTCAGCTGTTTTAAGCGCTGTATCGGCAAGACCTTTACGTGCACCATGGGTAGAAATGAAGTATTCTAATACGGTTAAACCTTCACGGAATGAAGAAGTGATTGGCAACTCAATAATTTTACCTGATGGCGCAGCCATTAAACCACGCATACCAGCTAATTGCGTAAAGTTAGATGCGTTACCACGCGCACCTGAATCACTCATCATAAAGATTGGGTTTGTTTTCTCAAGTGATTGCATTAATTCGCCTTGAATTTGGTCTTTAGCATCTGTCCAAATTTCAACGACTGCATTATAACGTTCATCTTCTGTTATTAAACCACGATTGAATTGTTTTGTTACTCGATCAACAAGTTTTTCATGTTCATCTAAGATATCTTTTTTGTCTGGTAATACAACGATATCTGCGACACCTACAGTAATACCTGCTTTTGATGAGAATTTGAAACCTAAGTCTTTCATACGGTCAAGCATCATTGATGTATCAGTAATGCTAAATCTATTAAAGACTTCAGCAATAATATTACCTAAGAATTTTTTGTTGAATGGCTCAGTCAATTCTTGTTCTTCAAAGAATGCTTTAAGTCCACCTTCACCTAATTGTGATGGATCAACAAAATATTTATCAGGTGTTTTGTCTTCTAAATTTGCTTGTGATGGTTCATTAATATACGCAAATGATTCTGGAATAATTTCATTAAAAATGACTTTACCTACAGATGTAGCTAAGATTTTTTTATTTTGTTCTTCAGTAAATGTCGGGTTGTTAAATGACCCAGCATGTACACCGATACGTGTATGCAAGTGTACATAGCCATTGGCATATGCTTTTAACACTTCGTTTGTATCGTTAAAAATAGCACCAGTATTAATTGCATCTTTGCGCTCTAAAGTAAGGTAGTAGTTACCTAATACCATATCTTGTGATGGCGTAACAACTGGTTTACCATCTTTAGGGTTCAAAATATTTTGTGCAGCCAGCATAAGCATACGTGCTTCTGCTTGAGCTTCTTTAGATAATGGTACGTGAACAGCCATTTGGTCACCATCAAAGTCCGCATTGTAAGCTGTTGTTACAAGTGGGTGAAGTCGAATTGCGCGACCTTCTACTAATGTTGGTTCAAATGCTTGAATACCTAGTCTATGAAGCGTAGGCGCACGGTTTAACAGAACCGGATGTTCTCTAATAACATCTTCTAATACATCCCAAACTTCATCATCCATGCGTTCAATTTTACTTTTCGCATTTTTAATGTTTGTGGCAATTTCACGTTGTACTAACTCTTTCATAACAAAAGGTTTGAACAATTCGAGCGCCATTTCTTTTGGCAAACCACATTGGTACATTTTCAAGCTTGGACCTACTGCGATAACTGAACGTCCTGAATAGTCAACACGTTTACCGAGTAAGTTTTGACGGAAACGACCTTGTTTACCTTTCAACATATGAGAAAGAGATTTCAAAGGTCTGTTACCTGGTCCAGTAACTGGGCGTCCGCGTCGTCCATTATCAATTAAAGCATCTACTGCTTCTTGCAACATACGTTTTTCATTTTGCACGATAATACCAGGCGCACCTAAATCTAATAAACGTTTTAAACGATTATTACGATTAATGACACGACGATATAAGTCATTTAAGTCACTTGTAGCAAAACGGCCCCCGTCTAATTGAACCATAGGACGGATTTCTGGTGGAATAATTGGAAGTACATCTAAAATCATCCACTCAGGTTTATTGCCAGAATTTCTAAAAGATTCAACAACTTCTAAACGTTTAATTGCACGTGTCAATCTTTGACCAGTTGCTGATTCTAATTCATCACGTAATTGCTTAAGCTCTTCATCAAGGTCAATTTCATGTAATAAATCTTTAATGCCTTCTGCACCCATTTTAGCAACGAATTGTCCTGGATATTTGTCATAGTAGTCTCTAAATTCAGCTTCAGATAATAAAGTTTTCTTTTCTAAACCAGTTGGACCTGGATCGACGACAACATATGAAGCGAAATAGATAACTTCTTCTAATGCTCTAGGAGACATGTCTAATAACAGACCCATACGACTTGGGATACCTTTGAAGTACCAAATATGAGATACAGGAGCTGCTAATTCAATATGTCCCATTCTTTCACGACGAACTTTAGATTTAGTGACTTCAACACCACATCTATCACAAACCATGCCTTTATAACGCACACGTTTGTATTTACCACAACTACATTCCCAATCTTTAGTTGGGCCGAATATTCTCTCACAGAATAAGCCATCTTTTTCTGGTTTTAACGTACGATAATTAATTGTTTCTGGTTTTTTCACTTCACCATATGACCATGAACGAATTTTTTCAGGTGAGGCTAAACCGATTTTCATATAATGGAAATTATTTACATCAATCAAGGAGCCTACCTCCTTCAATTTAGATTAGCTGTGCCATTTGATTGATTTACATCTATTGAAATTAAGGAAAGGTTAGGATGGATGCAACTCAAAACACATTATGTTTAAACATCCGTAGCACTTGTTCCTAACACCATTCCTTATATCTAATATATTGACTAATCAGCAGTTTCTTCTTGTTGAGATTGTGGCGCATCTTTTTGTTGCAAATCTACTTTGCGCTCTGTTGTATCTTCATCTTCAACATCTGCCATTTCGATTTCGTTATCGTGCTCATCCATCACTTTCACATCTAAACCTAAACTTTGAAGTTCTTTCATCAATACACGGAATGATTCAGGAACACTTGGTCTAGAAATGTTTTCACCTTTAACGATAGCTTCGTATGTTTTAACGCGGCCTACCGTATCATCAGATTTATAAGTAAGGATTTCTTGCAATGTATAGGCAGCACCATAAGCTTCAAGTGCCCATACTTCCATCTCACCAAAACGTTGTCCACCAAATTGTGCTTTACCACCAAGTGGTTGTTGTGTAACTAATGAGTATGGACCTGTTGAACGAGCATGTAATTTGTCATCAACCATATGTGCAAGTTTAAGCATGTACATAACTCCAACTGAGATACGGTTGTCGAATGGCTCACCTGTACGGCCATCATATAATACGGTTTTACCGTCACGTGCCATACCAGCTTCTTCAATTGTTGACCATACATCTTCATCGTTAGCACCATCAAATACTGGTGACGCAACATGAATACCTAAGTTTTTAGCAGCCATACCCAAATGCAACTCTAGAACTTGTCCAATGTTCATACGTGATGGCACACCAAGTGGGTTTAACATAATATCAATTGGACGTCCATCTGGTAAATAAGGCATGTCCTCTTCTGGAACAATCTTAGAAATGACACCTTTGTTACCATGACGACCACACATTTTGTCCCCAACGTGTATTTTACGTTTCTGCACAATATATACGCGTACTAATTGGTTAACACCTGGAGAAAGTGTGTCATCTCCTTCTTCACGGTTGAAGACTTTAACATCTAGCACAATACCGCCAGCACCATGTGGTACACGCAATGAAGTGTCACGCACTTCACGTGCTTTTTCACCAAAGATTGCATGTAATAGACGTTCTTCAGCTGTTAGCTCTGTGACACCTTTAGGCGTTACTTTACCTACTAAAATATCGCCATCTTTAACTTCTGCACCTACATAAACAATACCGCGATCGTCTAAGTTTTTAAGTGCACTTTCAGAGACGTTAGGAATATCACGTGTGATTTCCTCAGGCCCTAATTTCGTATCACGTGCTTCTGATTCATATTCTTCAATATGAATAGATGTGTAAACGTCATCTTTGACTAAACGTTCACTCATGATGACAGCATCTTCATAGTTATAGCCGTCCCAAGTCATGAAACCAACTACAACGTTGCGGCCTAATGCCATTTCACCAAGCTCCATTGATGGACCGTCAGCTAGAATTTCATTGTATTCTACAACGTCGCCAATAGAAACAATTGGACGTTGGTTATAACATGTACCAGAGTTAGAGCGTTTAAACTTCGCTAATGGATAGCGATCAAGTTCGCCTTCATATTCTTTTCCATTTTCTTCAATTAATCGACGCACTAGGATTTCATTAGATTCAACGTGTTCTACACGACCTCTGTATTTTGCAGTAATCGCAGCACCAGAGTCACGAGCAGCAACATGCTCCATACCTGTTCCTACGAACGGCGCTTCAGGGTTCATCAACGGAACTGCTTGACGTTGCATGTTTGCACCCATCAATGCACGGTTAGAGTCATCGTTCTCTAAGAATGGAATACATGCTGTCGCAGCTGAAACAACTTGTTTAGGTGATACATCCATGTAGTCCATTTTTTCTTTAGCCATAACAGCATTATTACCGCGGAAACGGCATACTACTTCATCATCTAAGAAACGACCATTTTCATCAAGGCGAGAGTTCGCTTGTGCGACGACATAACTGTCTTCTTCATCAGCAGTTAAGTAGTCAATTTGGTCTGTGATTGCATTTGTATCAATATCTACTTTACGATAAGGCGTTTCAATAAAGCCAAACTCGTTGACACGCGCATAACTAGATAATGAGTTAATCAAACCAATGTTTGGACCCTCTGGTGTTTCAATCGGACACATACGGCCATAGTGAGAATAATGCACGTCACGAACTTCCATTTGTGCACGTTCACGTGTTAAACCACCAGGTCCTAACGCAGATAAACGACGTTTGTGTGTTAATTCTGCTAATGGGTTAGCTTGGTCCATGAATTGTGATAATTGAGAACTACCAAAGAATTCTTTAATTGATGCAATAACTGGTCTAATATTAATTAATTGTTGTGGTGTGATAGATTCTGTATCTTGAATTGACATTCTTTCACGCACAACACGTTCCATTCTTGATAAACCAATACGGAATTGGTTTTGCAATAACTCACCAACTGAACGTAAACGACGGTTACCTAAATGATCGATATCATCCGTGTAACCAATGCCAGCTAATAAGTTGAAGAAGTAACTCATAGAAGAAATAATATCTGCAGGTGTGATACATTTCACTTCTGAATCTGGTAAAGCATTACCAATTATCGTTGTTGTACGACCTTCTTCATCATTTGGTACATAGACTTTGATTGATTGAATTTCAACCGGTTCGTCTATTACTGTTCCTTCTAATTCGAATACTTCACTATTCGCATTTGTTTCAAGAACGTCCATAATTTCGTCTAATTTGCGACGATCTAATACAGTACCTTCTTCAGCAACAATTTCACCTGTTTCGCTGTTTACGATAGGCTCTGCTAATTTTTGATTAAATAAACGGTGTTTTAGATGCAATTTTTTGTTCGCTTTATAACGTCCAACGCTTGCTAAATCATAGCGTTTCGGATCGAAGAAGCGAGAATATAATAAACTTTTTGCATTTTCAACTGTTGGTGGTTCACCAGGACGTAAACGTTCATAAATTTCTAATAACGCTTGTTCAGTGTTTTCTGTTCCGTCTTTTTCTAACGTATTACGCAAGTATTCGTTATCGCCTAACAACTCAACAATTTCTTGATCAGTTGAAAAGCCTAATGCGCGTAATAAGACAGTTAATGGCAATTTACGAGTTCTATCAATACGAACATAGACAACATCTTTAGCATCTGTTTCGTATTCTAACCAGGCACCACGGTTAGGAATGATTGTAGCATCATAATTTTCTCGTCCGTTTTTGTCAATTTTTTCATTAAAGTAAACGGATGGTGAACGTACTAATTGTGATACAATAACACGCTCTGCACCATTAATAACAAACGTACCTGTATCTGTCATTAATGGGAAGTCTCCCATAAATACTTCTTGCTCTTTAACTTCACCTGTTTCTTTTATAACGAGACGCACTTTAACACGAAGAGGTGCAGCATAAGTAGCGTCACGATTTTTCGATTCTTCTAAATCATACTTTGGTTCACCTAATCTGTAATCTACAAACTCTAATGATAGGTTACCTGTGAAATCTTCAATTGGTGAGATATCACGGAACATTTCTAGTAAACCTTCTTTTAGGAACCAATCATAAGATTTAGTTTGAATTTCTATTAAGTTTGGTAATTCTAATACTTCTGAAATTCTCGCGTAGTTTCTACGTTTACGATGTCTTCCATATTGGACAACTTGACCTGCCAAACAGATTCACCCCTCAAATATTGTGTGCTACCGTCCATTTAAAAGTGTGCTAACAAGACAAAAAGAAAACGGCAACACTAAAGATGACACCATTTCCGTTTCATGTTATTCCTGTTCCACTTACTCTTATTAGGTAAAAGTACACACTTATTGAACATAAATTTTTACATTTTATAACTATATCAGAATACGAATATTAAATCAACCTTTTGAACTTCTTAATATATAATATCCTTTATTCTTTGTGACGACTTCTACATTATCAAATAGTTCAGCCAATTTCTTTTTAGCGGATGGCATACCTTGTTTCTTTTGTATGACAACGAACAGCTCACCCTGTGTCCTTAACCTGTCATATGCTTCAGCAAAAATTCGATGAACAACTTCTTTACCAGCTCTAATTGGCGGATTAGTTAAAATATAATCACAAGCGTTATGCTTTACTGCAGAAAGACCATCGCTTTCTTTAATAATGACATTATCAATTTGATTATGCTTACTATTTTTTTCAGCTAGTGCTAATGCGCGTTGGTTAACGTCAAGCATTGTCACTTTATGGTGCGGACAGACCTTTGCTATGGTTAAGCCAATAGGACCATATCCACATCCAACATCAACAATCGACTTACTCGGACCAGGCGGATGTTCATTCAAAAACGTTTGAATTAGCAAGTCAGAGCCGAAATCTACCTTATCTTTAGAAAAGACACCTGCATCTGTCACTAGCTGTAATTTATCGTGCTGATATGAGTAAACAATGGTTTGTTGATTACTTTTAACGTCTGGGCGCTCATCATAATAATGACTCATAAGCCCACCTCTTTCCTTTATAGATTTGTATTAAAGAATTATCACCGTGTATTCTTACTCCATGAGCATAAAAAGTACATATTATTCGTGTATTTTTTCATTTTTCTTGAACTACTTGGATGCGTTAATTAAGTACCACTGTATTCTGAAAATGAACTAAACCCCGTTATCGTGATAACGGGGTTTTCATTTCTCAAAGCATTTAGGTTAAGTCTTCCTACATTCAAACGATGTATCTCATTTATCTTAACCTATATTAAGTTTAGACGAGAGAACTATTTTAATTCTACAGTCGCGCCTACTTCTTCTAATTGTTCTTTAAGTTTTTCAGCTTCGTCTTTAGCAAGGCCTTCTTTAATTACTTTAGGAGCGCCATCTACTAATTCTTTAGCATCTTTTAATCCTAAGCCAGTTGCTTCTTTAACTGCTTTAACAACTTTGATTTTAGATGAACCAGCTGAAGTTAATTCAACATCAAATTCAGTTTTTTCTGCTGCTGCGTCTCCGCCACCAGCTGCACCTGCTGCTGCTACTGGAGCTGCTGCAGTTACACCAAATTCTTCTTCAATTGCTTTTACTAAATCGTTTAATTCTAAAACTGACATTTCTTTAATTGCTTCAATGATTTGTTCTTGATTAGCCATTTTATAATTCCTCCGTTATTTTAAAATTTATGCGCAATTACTCAGTGCTTTCTTCTTTTTGTTCTCCAACAGCTTTAACTGCATAAGCGAAGTTGCGGACTGGAGCTTGTAATACTGATAAAAGCATAGATACAAGACCGTCGTGTGAAGGTAATGAACCAACAGTTTTAACTTCTTCTGCTGATATAATACTACCGTCCATGACACCTGTTTTGATTTCTAAAGCTTCGTGTTCTTTTGCAAAACCTGCGATAACTTTCGCTGGTGCTACAACATCTTCAGTTGAAGTTGCAATTGCTGTAGGACCTGTTAAGAAATCGTTTAAGCCTTCGATACCTGCTTGTTCAGCTGCACGACGAACCATTGTGTTTTTGTATACTTTATACTCAACACCAGCTTCACGTAATTGTGAACGCAATTCTGTTACTTCTGCAACTGTTAAACCACGGTAATCGACAACGACAGTTGATACTGAATTTTTAAGTTGATCAGCAATAACGTCAACAAGTTGTTTTTTTGCTTCAATGATAGCAGACATTCAGACACCTCCATTTAAATTTGTTCGGTGCTTTTTTTAATAGCAATAAAAAAAGCACTTTCTACCCACGGCAAAAAGTGCTTGAAAGATCAATTAATCATCACGTTCAAGTCAATTTTAGCCTCGGTAGGATTGATTTTTAAGTTATAATTAACTCCTACTGTCTTAGGTAAAATAATCACAATAATTAATATAACGTTGTTATTGTAATATGTCAATCGTTTTTTTAAAAAAGACTAGCAAAAGTTGCCAGTCTTTGAAGTCATTATATAATTATAATTTAAATGATGAAGTATCAACTTTAACGCCAGGACCCATTGTTGTAGTAACAGCAACGGATTTGAAGTAAGTACCTTTAGCTGAAGCTGGTTTTGCTTTTGCTAAAACGTCTTGTAATGCGTTAAAGTTTTCAATTAATTTATCAGTATCAAATGAAACTTTACCGATAGTAGCGTGAACAATACCTGCTTTTTCAGCACGGTATTCAACTTTACCTGCTTTGATTTCTTCAACAGCTTTTTTAACGTCCATCGTAACAGTGCCAGTTTTAGGGTTAGGCATTAAACCTTTTGGTCCTAATACTCTACCTAATTTACCAACTTCACCCATCATGTCAGGTGTAGCAACAACTACATCGAAATCAAACCAACCTTGTTGGATTTTTTGAGCATATTCTGCTTCACCTACATAATCTGCGCCTGCTTCTTCTGCTTCAGTGATTTTATCACCTTTCGCAAATACTAATACACGTTGTGATTTACCAGTTCCGTTTGGTAGTACAACTGCACCACGGATTTGTTGATCATTTTTACGTGTATCAATACCTAAACGGAATGCAACTTCAACTGATGCATCAAAGTTCGCTACGCTAGTTTCTTTAGCTAAGCTAATTGCTTCTTCAACACTGTAGTGTTGCGTACGATCAATTTTGCTAGCTGCTTCTTGATACTTTTTACCTTTTTTAGCCATTATTCTTCCTCCTTTAGTGGTTTTAGCGGAATTTCCTCCCACATTTCACTTGCGTATCACACAAGTTAAGAGCAGATAACTGATGATATCTATGTTAATTTTGGGAGAAGATGTTCACCCAATTTCACTTAAATCCATCGAAGACAATAGCGTTGGTTGCCATTTCGTTATCTGCTGTTATCGTCTATCAATTCATTTCAAGTTTAAATTCTTAATTATTCTACAGTAATACCCATGCTACGAGCAGTACCTTCAATAATACGCATAGCTGCTTCTTCGTCTGCAGCGTTTAAATCTTGCATTTTAGAATTAGCAATTTCACGTACTTGTTCTTTAGTAACTGTAGCAACTTTAGTTTTGTTAGGTTCACCTGAACCTTTTTCTACGCCAGCTGCTTTTTTAAGTAGTACTGGAGCCGGTGGAGTTTTTGTAATAAATGTAAATGAACGATCTTCATATACACTGATTTCTACCGGAATGATTAAACCTGCTTGTTCTTGCGTACGTGCGTTGAATTCTTTACAGAATCCCATGATGTTCACACCTGCTTGACCTAATGCTGGTCCAACTGGTGGTGCTGGATTTGCTTTCCCTGCAGGAATTTGTAATTTAACTACTTTTTCTACTTTTTTAGCCACGATGTGCACCTCCTTGATATCGTGATGTGGTCACAGGGCTCAGTTTTGCCCTCCCACTCAAACATTTCGTGACGAAATGAGCGTCTTAAAAACGCGACCACATTATTTTAACACCTTTTCGTTACAAAAATCAATAGTAATATTTCAACATTTAAAGCGTTCAACATTTATTAACACAGTTCCAGTGTCGAGGCTTTACTTTAAAGCTTTTCTACTTGATCAAATTCAACTTCTACTGGTGTTTCTCTGCCAAACATATCTACTAACACAGTTAATTTAAATTTATCTGCTTCAATCTCTTGAACTTCTCCAACTTGATTAGAAAACGGACCTGATTTGATACGCACTTGCTCGCCAATCTCTAATTCTATATCTATTGTTTTTTCTTTAAGACCCATTTGTTTTAATATAAAACGAACTTCGTCAGGTAGTAATGGATTCGGCTTAGATCCTGCGCCTGCAGAACCAACGAATCCAGTAACGCCAGGAGTATTTCGCACGACATACCATGATTCGTCTGTCATGATGAGTTCCACTAAAACGTATCCTGGAAATGTCTTTTTAACTACTTTTTTAGCTTTGCCATCTTTGACTTGAGTCTCTTCCTCTTCGGGTATGACAACTCTAAAAATCTGTTCTGTCATATTCATTGATTCGACTCTTTTTTCTAAATTCTTTTTAACTTTATTCTCATATCCAGAATATGTGTGCACTGCATACCAGTGTTTAGCACCAACTACTTCAGACATGTTGTCACTCCTTACTTTTATCTAAATAATTCAATAAGATTTCCGATACCGATATCTAAAACATAGAAAAAAGCCATAAAGAATAGCACTGTAGATACTACAATAACAGTGTATTTGAATAATTCTTCTTTCGTTGGCCAACTTGTTTTCTCCATTTCAGACTTAACGCCTTTGAAAAAGTTATCTTTTTCTTTGTTTTTGTCTTTAGCCATCAAAAACAACCTCCATACTCTCACTCATTAACTAGCCTATACGTTGTCTCATGTTGCAACATCGAATAACCACTTTTCATAGCACTAATAGTATTATTTCGATTCTTTATGTACTGTATGTGAGTTACATCTTGGACAATATTTTTTAAGTGTTAACCTTGATGCTGAGCCATCTTTCTTTGGAACATGATAATTTCTATTGCCACAAACATCGCAATTTAAAGGGACTTTTTTCACATTTATTCACCCTTACACATTTTAATACCAATATACTATACCTATATTTAGGCTTAAATGTCAAACGAAGCTATGAAACAATATGATCAATAAAACTCATTCCGTAGTCTTTAATATCACTTTATATAATTTCATTTTACAACGTTGTATACTATTGTAAACCGCTTTGCGTTGTAACTTAAGTATTCGTGCAATTTCTAATGGTTTATATCCTGCAATCAGCGCGTAAAACACCCTTTTTTCTACCTTAGTAAAATACTTCGTGTGTTCAAATATATTCATTAAATCTGCGCGTTGTAACATTTTTATTTCAACAGGATTCACATGTTGATTGTAATATACGTTTACATGACTCTCTTTAATCATGCTTTGTATTCGTTTATGATAGGCATATTGTTTACGTAAATAATCATATTTAACTGACCTAATAACACAATTCACATAATACTCAAATGGTTTATCTTGTTGTGTGTCATAGCGATCAATGACCAAGTAAAGTTTAATTAAGACCTCTTGATATAAATCGTCGATATCATTTAGGTAATAATCTACCTTTTTAAGCTTATTAATAATAATGGGTTTCCACAAATTCACAAGTTCTGCAAAAGCATCATCTTTATTGTCACACTCTCGGTACATTTTAAACGCGCTTTCAAGATGTCTACCAGTTATGTTTGTCGCCTACTTTCCAATAAGAGTTATGTGCTAAATTTTATACCCTGATATAGGATTTCGGCAATATCACAATACTAGTGTTTGTGATGATGACCTCGACGTATTTTTTCAAATTCAGTAAGTATATCATCAGATAACGGTATTCGAGTTCTAGGTTTTGATTGACTAAAGTCATCTAACGACTTTGTTACTGTTATTTCCATTTCTTTTAATTCGCGCCACATTTCTCGAGATGATACACGATAAGCACCTGTTCCAAAAATTGCATGCTGTTCGCTCATATCACTCGTCACAACCGTAATATGCGTTGTATGTTTATTATATAAGTCATAGACATAACGTTCGATATAGCTATCTGCGGTTTCTTTTTCTTTTGTATAAATAATCTTTACACCATGATACATATATTCACGTTCAATACCTGATTGTTCATATGCATCGAAGACACATACCACTTCATCAGCTATCACAGCGCTATAATTCGCTATGGCATCCAACAATTGTTCGCGTGCTTCTTCAAGGCTTTCTTTAGCAATGGTCATCAACTCTGGCGATTGGCCAATCATATTATAACCGTCTATAACTAAATATTTTTGCTTCATTATTTGTCTCCATATGAATGACGTTTACGATATACTTCATACATCATCAAACCAGCTGCCACGGATGCATTTAAACTATTCACGTGACCGACCATTGGAATTTTAATATAAAAATCACATTTATCTTTAACTAGACGGCTCATCCCTTGGCCTTCACTACCAATGACAATTGTTAATGACATATCAGCTGCCATGTCTCTATAGTCTGTGGCATTATCTGCTTCTGTTCCTACAATCCAAAAACCATGCGCTTTCAAATCGTCAATTGTCTGAGATAAATTAGTTACACGCATTACAGGTATATGCTGAATCGCTCCTGTAGATGCTTTAGCTACAATTTGTGTTAACGCTACTGAACGACGTTTAGGAATAATAATACCATCCACACCTGTTGCATCTGCTGTCCGCAAAATAGAACCTAAGTTATGTGGATCTTCTAATCCATCTAAAATAATGACCGTAGATAGGCTTTCCTTTTGTTGTTGCATTTTAATAAAATGGTTAAAATCGGCGTATTCATATGGTGCAATCAAGGCTGCAACACCTTGGTGAGGCGCATCTGACATATGATCTAATTTAGATTTTGGCACTGTTTGCACGACTAATTTTTGAGTTTTTGCGTTTGTTAAAATTTCTTTGATTTGTTGTTTTTTAATACCTTCTTGAATCAGTATTTTATTTATTGTATGACCAGTGACAATGGCTTCCTTTACGGCATGACGACCTACTATTATATGATCTTCCAATGCTATCTTCCCTCTCTTTCGTCAACAATGTGAATGATTTCTGTTAATAGTGAATTAAGACGCTGCTCTCGTTGCTCTAAGTATAAGAAGCCAATCACTGCTTCTATTGCAGAGCTTTTACGATACGTTTGAATATCAGTATTTTTAGCTTTTGTATAGCTTTTGGCATTGCGACCACGCCGAACGATATCTAATTCTTCTTCTGTAAACCACTGCTGTGCTAATAATTTTTCTAGTGTTTGTGCCTGACTTTTAGCTGAGACATAGCGTTTAGCTGCTTGATGAAGACGATTAGGTTTGCTGCGTAATTTCAACACAATATATGCTCTAACATGTTGATCTAAAACCGCATCACCCATGTAAGCTAATGTTAGTGGATTTAATAATTTTATATCCATATTAGCCACGTTTGTATCTCACACCTTGAGGCGTGTCTTCCAAAATAATATGTTGTGCCTTTAATGTATCTCTAATTTCATCTGCTCTCGCAAAATCTTTATTTTTACGTGCTTCATCACGCTCAGCAATCATTTGCTCTATCTCTTCATCTAATAGTACATCTGCTTCTTGACCTTTTAAAGGAACGCCTAGTACATCACTAAATATTTGATACACTTCTTTAAAACGCTCGATTACTGCGGTTGAAGTTGATTTCTCCAATACATATTTATTGGCTAATTTTGCTAAATCATACCATGCAGTTACCGCATTAGCTGTATTAAAATCATCATTCATCACTTGCTCAAATTGTTTTAATATTTCATCAATTTGTTCAATGTAGTCTGTTTGTTCAACAATATTGGTAGCTATTGTTTCACGCTCTTCAATTAATTGATAGCTATTGCGAATGCGTTCTAGGCCGCTTTTAGCTGCACTAACAAGTTCCATATTATAGTTGATTGGACTGCGATAGTGTACGCTAATCATAAAGAAACGCAAGACATCAGGATCAATTTCCTTGATGATATCATGCACTAATATAAAATTCCCCAATGACTTACTCATTTTCTCATTGTCTATGTTGATAAAACCGTTATGCATCCAATAATTTGCAAATGGTGCATGATTATGTGCTTCTGATTGCGCAATTTCATTTTCATGATGAGGAAATTGTAAATCGGAGCCTCCAGCATGAATATCAATGGTCTTACCAAGTTCATGATATGCCATCACAGAGCACTCAATATGCCACCCTGGGCGCCCTTCTCCAAAGGGACTAGACCAGCTAATTTCACCAGGCTTAGCTTTTTTCCATAATGTAAAGTCTAAAGCATCTTCTTTTTGTTCACCCGCTTCAATGCGAGCGCCTACTTTTAAGTCGTCAATAGACTGATGGCTTAATTTACCATAGCCATCAAATTTACGTGTTCTAAAATAGACATCTCCATGACTTTCATAGGCATAACCTTCGTCGACTAAATTTTTAATGAATTCAATGATATCTTCCATATGGTCCATCACACGTGGATTTGAAGTGGCTTTCTTAACGTTTAAAGCACCAACATCTTCATAAAATGCTTGAATATAACGATCAGCAATTTCAGGAACGGATTCATTCAGTTCTTGTGAACGTTTAATAAGTTTATCATCAACATCAGTAAAATTTGAGACGTAGTCTACGTCATACCCTTGGTATTCAAAGTAGCGACGTACTACATCATAGTTAATCGCTGGTCGTGCATTCCCTATATGAATATAGTTATATACGGTCGGCCCACAGACATACATTTTAACTTTCCCAGGTTCTATGGGTTTGAATACTTCCTTTTGACGTGTCAATGTATTATATAATGTAATCATCTTTAATCTCTCCGTTCTTGGCTTTTTCTAGTTGTTTTTCTAGCTGCTTAATTTGCTCATATAATGGATCCGGTAAGTTACGGTGATCAAATGTTTTCCCGATTCGTTTACCCTGTTGTTTTACAATATGTCCTGGAATACCCACTACAGTTGTATAACTAGGTACAGATTGCAATACTACAGAGTTTGCGCCAATATTGACGTTCGACTCAATTTGAATATTGCCTAAAATTTTCGATCCAGCTGCAATTAAAACATTGTCTCCAATGTCTGGATGGCGTTTACCCTTTTCTTTTCCAGTTCCACCTAACGTAACGCCTTGATAAATCGTGACGTTGTCTCCAATCGTACATGTTTCACCAATGACTACACCCATGCCATGGTCAATAAATAGGCGCTTGCCAATTTGTGCACCAGGATGTATTTCTATACCAGTAAAAAAGCGTGAAATTTGTGAAATAATACGTGCTAGTACATATCTTTTCTTATTATATAATTTATGTGCAATTAAATGACTCCATACCGCATGAAGCCCAGCATACGTAGTGATTACTTCAAATGTTGTTCTTGCTGCTGGATCTTGCTCAAAGACCATTTTAACGTCGTCTCTCATTCTTCTTAGCAAGATAATCTCCTCCCCGATTTCATAATAACTTATTTCTTTCCTTGCCCATTTAATAACATCAATTTGTTCTTTAAACGTTTCTTATGAAAAAACGCCTCTAACAAGTATGATGTTAGAGGCGCTTTTGCACGGTTCCACTCTTAATTCAGTAAAGCAATATCAGTATATCACTTTACTCTCGTTTATATTATTCAATTGTCTACACAAAGGTGCATTCCATAACTATTGTGATGTACTTTCACCAACCGTACATTCTCTATAGCACAATATCATTATTTACTAATCCTTTGTGGACGATACAACTCTAATCATATGTCGTTTAGCTCAAAATTTCAAGTAGTTCCTCACTCGAACATGACTTCCTATGATACATATTGTTTCAGACGACTTAACACCTTGTCTTTACCTAACACTTCAATTGTATTTGGCAGTTCAGGACCATGCATTTGTCCAGTAACAGCAACACGTATTGGCATAAATAATTGTTTACCTTTAATACCTGTTTCTTTTTGAACTTCTTTGATTGTTTTTTTGATTTCTGCAGCTTCAAATGGTTCTAGCGCTTCGAGTTTGCCATACAAATGTTGCATTAATTCAGGAACTTGCGCACCATTGATTACTTCTTGTTCTTCTGCACCTAATTCTGGCATATCTTTAAAGAACATTTCGGACAATGGCACAATTTCTCCTGCATAGCTCATTTCTTTTTGATACAAGGCAATTAATTTTCGACCCCATTCGCGATCTTCCTCACTTGGTTGCTCAGGAATTAGATTTGCTTTGATTAAATGTGGTAACGCGAGTTCAAATACTGTTTCAGTATCTTTGGTCTTCATATATTGGTTGTTAACCCATGCTAATTTTTGTCTATCAAACATTGCTGGTGATTTAGATAAACGCTTTTCATCAAAGATTTTAATAAACGTTTCCTTAGAAAAGATTTCATCTTCACCTTCAGGAGACCAACCTAACAATGTAATAAAGTTAAACAATGCTTCTGGTAAATATCCTAAGTCACGATATTGCTCGATAAATTGTAAAATTTGACCATCGCGTTTACTTAGTTTCTTGCGCTCTTCATTGACGATTAATGACATGTGTGCGAAACGCGGCGGTTCCCAACCAAACGCATCATAAATCATTAATTGTTTTGGCGTATTTGAAACATGATCATCTCCGCGAATAACATCTGATATTTCCATATAGTGATCATCAACAGCTACTGCAAAATTGTATGTTGGCACCCCGTCTTTTTTAACGATAACCCAATCACCTATATTATTTGAGTCAAATGAAATTTCACCTTTAACCATGTCATTAAATGTATACGTATGATTTTGAGGTACACGAAAGCGAATAGCTGGTTGACGTCCTTCCGCTTCAAATTGTTGACGTTGTTCTTCTGTTAAATGCGCATGTTGTCCACCGTATCGAGGCATCTCGCCACGCGCGATTTGCGCTTCACGTTCTGCTTCTAATTCCTCTTCTGTCATATAACATTTATAAGCTTTATCTTCATCTAGTAATTGTTGAATAAGTGGGTTATAAAAATCTGCTCTTTCAGATTGACGATAAGGGCCATAACCTTTGTCTTTATCTACAGATTCATCCCAATCCAAGCCTAACCATTTTAAATTATTAAATTGTGAAGCTTCTCCGTCTTCCAAATTACGTTTACTGTCCGTATCTTCTATACGAACAACGAAATCTCCATCATAATGTTTCGCAAATAAATAATTAAATAGCGCCGTTCTGGCATTGCCAATATGCAAATATCCAGTTGGACTTGGTGCGTATCTTACTCTAACGCGATTACTCATTATATTCACTCCTACGTCATTTATTTCTTGTTTTCATCACTTACGCAACACTTCGCATATCTTTTAAGTTAATAAGAAAAAGCTATTCTTAAAAATCAACTTTCCGCTACATTAATTCTTAGTGAATAACTTTCAGGGCCATGTTCAGTTGGTAAGACAATATTTTCTCATATATTGTAGCACTTATTCAGTACTTTGATAAGTACCATGTTTTGTCATATCCTTGCCTTATAACAAAAAAGTTTCATGTAATTCGTACACACTAAATTTTGCTCGTATACGTTTCACATGAAACTGTTAATGTTTAATGATTGGTTTGTTAATCACAGGTTATCATCAATTTTTTTAGCAAAGACAATACGACCTGATGACGTCTGCAACAGACTAATTACTTCTAATTCTACTTGCTGACCAACCAACTGTTTTGCATTATCTACGACGACCATTGCCCCATCATCAAGATAGCCAACACCTTGTCCAGGCTCTTTCCCCATCTTTGTGAGTAAGATGTTTAAGTAGTCACCTTGATGTACATTGGGTTTAATTGCTTCTGATAAGTCATTCACATTGAGTGCTTGAATGCCTTGAACATGACAAACTTTATTTAAATTAAAATCCGTCGTAATGACATGCGCATGATACGACTGTGCTAATTTAACTAATAGGGTATCAATATCGCTGTGTGACTTTTGCGGATGGATTACACGCGTTGGATAGTCTAAATCATAGAGTTGATTTAATACGTCTAAGCCACGTTGTCCCTTTTCTCGCTTAACGCTGTCATTGGCATCAGCGACAATCTGCAACTCATTAATTACACCTTGTGGAATTAAAATTTCACCATCTATAAATCCACAGCGAATCACTTCTAGTATTCTCCCATCAATAATAGCACTTGTATCTAACAGTTTAGGCACCGCACTACGATGACTTTGCGACATTGAACGCGCCATATTTTCGGGTAAAAATAGCAACATTTCGTCTCGTTTCTTTAAACCAAATTGAAATCCTAAATAACATAAAATTAATGTAATAATAATTGGTATAAAATGATTAAATATCGAGTTGCCAATCATTTCTAAAATAAATGATGCCATAACTGCAATAAGTAATCCTATAATAAGACCAATTGTCGCAAATAGTATTTCAACAGCACTTCTCTTCATAATCCACTGTTCCATAGTGCGGATTAATTGTGTTACTTGGTTAATGAAAAAACCAAAAATAATAAAGAATATGAGCGCACCAAGCAACCCATCTATATAATGATTTTTTAAAATTGGATAACTTGTAACCCCTATATCATTGACGACTTCTGGAATAATAAGAATTCCTAGAGCAGCACCAACAATAAAGTAGATGATTACTACTATAAATTTAAGTATATCCATTCAACTTTCACCTCTTTGGCTGTGTATGAAAATTTTAAGCTTTAAAAGCATATTTCAATGCCTCATGTACTGTCGAAACACCTATAACTTGTATATTGTCAGGAAATGTCCATCCGCCGATATTTGTTTTAGGGAGTATCACACGTTTAAATCCTAGTTTAGCTGCTTCTTGAACGCGTTGTTCAATACGTGACACACGTCTGACTTCACCAGTCAAACCTACTTCTCCAATATAACAATCTAAACCATCAACCGCTTCATCTTTAAAGCTTGATGCAGTTGCTACAATTACACTTAAGTCTACAGCCGGTTCTGTTAATCTTACACCACCTGCCACTTTAATATATGCATCTTGTTGCTGCAATAAATAATTTTCTTTCTTTTCAAGCACTGCCATAAGCAGGCTCAGACGGTTATGGTCAATACCTGTTGCCATACGTCGTGGATTATTAAACGTTGTTGGGGTCACTAAAGCTTGTACTTCAATAAGTAATGGTCGTGTTCCTTCCATTGTCGACACAATTGTTGAACCCGGAACATTTGTTGAACGTTCTTCTAAAAACATTTCGGACGGGTTTTTGACACCTTTCAAACCACTTTGCTTCATTTCGAAAATACCCATTTCATTTGTTGAACCAAAACGGTTTTTAACAGCACGTAAAATACGATACGCATGATGTTCATCACCTTCAAAATAAAGCACTGTATCTACCATGTGTTCTAACAATCGTGGACCAGCTATCTGCCCCTCTTTAGTCACATGTCCTACAATAAATGTGGCAATATCCATCTGCTTCGCAATATTCATCAAACTTTGAGTACTCTCACGCACTTGAGAAACAGATCCGGGTGCCGATGCAATCTCAGGATGGTAAATCGTCTGAATAGAGTCCACCACTAAAATATCTGGCTTAGTTTCTGAAACGGTTTGGTGAATAACTTCTAAATCTGTCTCAGCTAACACATTTAATTGACTAGAGTCTTCCTCTAAGCGTTCTGCTCTCAATTTTGTTTGATTTAATGATTCCTCACCTGTAATATACAGCACGTTTAATTGTTGCGAAAGCGAGGCACAGATTTGTAGTAATAGTGTTGATTTCCCGATACCTGGATCTCCACCAATCAACACTAAAGAACCACTAACAATCCCCCCACCTAACACACGATTAAACTCTTGAGATTTCGTTTGCACACGTGGTGTCGATTCATGTTGAATACTGTTTAATTTTTGAACTTTTCCGGTAGCCGTTTGTGCTTTAACCCCATGTTTAGGATGTGCAGCCTTCTGTTCTATAATCTCTTCCATTTGGTTCCAAGCACCACAATTAGGACATTTACCCATCCATTTAGGAGATTGATAGCCACATGCCATACACTCAAAAATGATTTTCTTCTTGGCCACTTTCGCACCTCCACAATTTTCATTAAATCCATTTTATACATTGCACACGGTTATGACAAATGTTTAGAGATTCAAATAGATAGGAAATCATCATTTAACAAATAATATATCAAATAACTACAATAAAATTATTTTTTACCTATAGTTTATGTACATTTATTCATTTTATATTAAAAATGAAAAAAACGCTCGCTAAATCTATCTAGCGAGCGCATTAATTTCTAGTCTTTCTATGCTTGAGTCATTTCTTCTTCAGAATTAGCAGTTCTATCATGAATATCATATTTAAACTCCGTACCATCATGATCGATAGTCACTGCTTTACCTTCGATTTGATTACCTTCTAAAATTAATTCACTTAAATTATCTTCAACTGTTTTTTGAATTGCACGAATGAGTGGACGAGCACCATATTCCGGATCATAACCTTCTTCAGCAATAACTTCTTTCGCTTTGTCTGTTACCTCAATTTGAATATCTTGTTCTGACAAACGTTGCGTTAATTTATTAACCATCATTGTGACAATTTCTTTTAATTCGTCTTTAGATAATTTATGGAAAACAATAATATCATCCACACGGTTTAAGAACTCTGGACGGAAAGCATTTTTAAGCTCTTTCATCATTGTCTTACGAATTGTCTCATAATCCTGACCTTCGCTTGCACCACCAAATCCAGCAAATCGTTGATCTTGTAGCTCTTGGGCACCAACGTTTGATGTCATGATAATTACAGTATTGCGGAAATCTACACGACGTCCTTTCGTATCTGTTAAATGTCCATCATCTAATACTTGAAGTAAAATATTAAATACATCTGGATGCGCTTTTTCGATTTCGTCAAATAAAATAACTGAATATGGTTTGCGTCTTACTTTTTCAGTTAATTGACCACCGTCATCATGGCCTACATATCCTGGAGGCGCCCCAACTAAGCGACTCACAGCATGTTTTTCCATGAATTCACTCATATCAACACGAATCATCGCATCTTCTTCACCAAACATTGTTTCAGCTAATGCACGTGCTAATTCTGTTTTACCAACCCCTGTAGGTCCTAAGAAGATGAAACTACCAATTGGACGCTTAGGATCCTTCAAGCCGGCACGTGCACGACGCACAGCTTTACTAATTGATGTCACAGCGTCATTTTGACCTATGACACGACCATGTAATGTCGCTTCGAGATTTAATAGTCGATCTGATTCTGTTTCATTAATTTTTGTTAAAGGAATTCCGGTCCAACCGGCGATAACTTCAGCAATATCTTCTTGCGACAATTCTGTGTTACTACCACCTTGCGCATTTTGCCATTCTTTTTTGGCATCTTCATATTGCTTTTCTAATTTAGATTGTTTGTCTCTAAGGTTGGCTGCATTTTCAAATTCTTGAGCGTGAACTGCAGCATCTTTTTCTTTTTTTACAGTTTCAATTTCTTGTTCAATTGATTTTAAATTTGTTGGTGTTGTGTGACTTCTTAATCTTACTTTAGAACTTGCTTCATCAATTAAATCAATGGCTTTGTCAGGCAAGAAGCGATCTGAAACATAGCGGTCACTTAATTTTGCGGCCGCATCTAAAGCTTGATCTGAAATGTTAATACGATGATGTGCTTCGTATCGATCACGCAATCCTTTTAAAATTTCGATTGTATCTTCAACTGACGGCTCATCAACTTGTACCGGTTGGAAACGACGTTCTAAAGCGGCATCTTTTTCAATGTTTTTACGATATTCATCTAAAGTAGTTGCACCAATGCATTGTAACTCGCCGCGTGCAAGTGCTGGTTTTAAAATGTTTGAAGCGTCAATAGCCCCTTCTGCACCACCTGCACCAACGAGCGTGTGTAACTCGTCAATAAATAGAATCACGTTGCCGGCTTGATGAATCTCTTCCATTACTTTTTTCAAGCGTTCTTCAAACTCACCACGATATTTCGTACCTGCTACAACCGTACCCATATCTAATGACATCACACGTTTGTCTTTTAACGTTTCTGGCACTTCATTATTTATGATTGCTTGTGCTAAACCTTCAGCAATAGCTGTTTTACCTACACCTGGTTCACCAATAAGTACAGGATTATTTTTAGTTCGACGGCTCAAGACTTCAATCACACGTGTAATCTCTTTTGTTCTACCGATAACCGGATCTAATGTGCCATCTTTAGCAATCACCGTTAAGTCACGCGCTAAGCTATCTAACGTTGGTGTATTATTAGATTTATTTGTTTGTGCATTTTTCGTACCCATCTCTGGACTACCTAATGCTTTCACAACTTGAGCCCGTGCCTTCGTAATATTTAAATCTAAATTTGCAAAAACACGTGCCGCTACACCTTCATTTTCACGAATTAAACCTAATAAAATATGTTCTGTACCAACAAAATTGTGATGAAGTTTTCTAGCTTCATCCATTGATAATTCAATGACTTTTTTAGCTCTAGGTGTATATCTTAACGTCCCAGCTTGTTCTTGTCCGTGGCCAATAAGTTTTTCGACTTCGGTAATCACTTTATCTTCAGTAATATTAAAACTTTCTAATACTTTGGCAGCAATACCTTCAGGTTCCTTCATTAAACCTAATAACAAGTGTTCAGTACCAATATTTGAGTGGTTCAAACGAATAGCTTCTTCTCGTGCATGTGCTAAAACACGCTGCGCACGTTCAGTTAATCTACCAAATAACATATCTATTTACCTCCTATATGGTCTGAGCTCTTAAAATATCTGCACGTTTCTCATTGACGGATTTCTCATCGTCCTCGTCTTCATCGTTATACAAGAAAGCAGATTGAATACTCACCATTAATTCATTAAAATTAAAATCTTGCAATTGTACATATCCTAAATCAATTCCTAATTTCACTTCACTAAGTCGATAGGATGCTTCTTCCATAGAAATCATTCTACAATTTTGTAATATACCAAGCGAACGATAAACACGATCCAACGTTTCAATTTGGTTATATGTGTGTAACCGTTCGCGAATTTGCATTTCTTCATTAATAATTTGATTAACAACTTCTGTTAAATTATCGATGATGTCTTGTTCTGTTTTCCCTAAAGTTAGTTGGTTTGAAACCTGATATATATGTCCATAGACCTGCGATCCCTCTCCATATATACCACGAATTGTAAAGCCAAAACGATTAATTGTTTGAGCAATACGATTCATTCGTTTCATTATCGATAAACCAGGCAAATGTAACATAATACTTGCTCTCATGCCTGTTCCAATATTGGTTGGGCATGTAGTTAAGTACCCTAAATGTTCATCGTAACTAATATCTAACGCTTTATCGAGTAAATCATCAATATCAGATGCTTTCGTATATAATTCAGACAAAGATAACTCAGGTGACATCGCTTGTATGCGTATATGATCTTCTTCATTAATCATAATACTAAGAGATTCATCCTCGTTAGTCATCACTGCCGATGCTGGTTGCTTAATTAGTTCAGGACTGACTAAATGTTTCGCAACAAGTTGCATCTTACTTTGCTGGTCCATGCGATCTAGACGTTGTAAATCTAGATCTGGCAATGCATCCTGAACTTCATTAATAACTCGAAAACCTTCTTGTTCAGATGGAAACATAAGTGGGTGTACATGATTTTCAAGATTACGTGCTAAGCGAATTCGTGATGACATAACAACTGGTGCTGTTTCGATATTGGTCAATATATCATCAGGATTAATATTATAATCATTCATCATGTAACACCTCACTCTGTTGCTTTAATGCTTTTATCTCATCTCTTACAAGAGCAGCTTCTTCAAATTTTTGTTCATCTATTAATACATTTAAATATTGTGATTTTTCTTCAATTTGTTTTTTTATTGCTAATTTTTGATGTGATGAATGCGGCGTTTTCCCAACATGTTCATACTGTCCACCTTGCACCCGTCTCACAATATCAATAATGTCATCTTTAAAGGTAGCATAGCATTGTGCACAGCCAAACTTACCAACATGCGCAATATCTTTTAAGGTCATATGACAAGTTGCACACTGTTTTTCTTCTTGAAAAGCAACATTTTGAAAATCAATACCATGTTTTGTAGCTAAATGTTGTAATATTTGCTTTACAACAAATGCTTCTTCAATATCATCTTGATACTGGTGATGAGATGTGTAATTCTGATTCCATGGATTTTCTCCTTGTGCACAAACAGGACAAACCCATTTCTCACTGGTTCCATTTTTACTTTTAACCGTAAGCTTTACCTCTGCTTCATTTAAGTGGCAATTTTCACAAAGCACGTCTTAACACCTCGCATTTTTCAGTATTAATAGTAATTAATCACCGGTAAGATTCGTTTTAAAATATTTGCTCGGATAATATCTCTAGACATGACATCCATTTTTAATGTTTCACGGTCAATGACAGCTTGTATCATTTTAGCTTCTCTTTCACTAATCAAACCTTTTTCAAGCAAGCCGTCAATAACATAGTAACCTTGCTGCTGTGAAATGGTTGGTCCAATTAATTGAAGCAAGTGATTAATATACCCCGTTGCATCTTTATTTTCAATTTTCGTGATTCGGATGTATCCACCGCCTCCACGTTTACTTTCTATTTCATAACCATGCTCATTGGTGAATCTGGTTTTAATAACGTAATTTAATTGAGAAGGCACACAATCAAACCGCTGTGCTATATTGGCTCGTTGTATTTCAACAGCGTCTCCATTCGTTTCTTCAAACAATTTTTTAATGTACTGCTCTATGATGTCAGACATATTGTGCATGCTTATCACCCCTTTTGACCTTCTTTGACTATATTATATGACCAACTTTGACCATTTTCAACCAATTTGTTTTTCAATTTATAAAATAAAGGTGTTTGTTCACATCTATTTATTGTATGATAAGATTTAGAAAAAAGATTAAGGAGCAGGTCTATGCATATTCTCATTGGGATAATTGGAATCGTTTTCTTCTTAGCGCTTGCCTTTGCATTTAGCTCAGATAGAAAGCATATTCGTTGGAAGTACGTCGCTTTGTTACTTGTGATTCAATTTATATTCGCCTTTATTTTACTTAAAACGACGGCAGGTATACATGTCATCGGAGGAATTTCAAACGGATTTAATTATTTACTACAAAAAGCTGCAGAAGGCGTTAACTTTGTCTTTGGTGGATTTAAATTTGTTAATCCTAAAAACCCTCCATTCTTCTTTAGTGTTTTATTACCGATTGTATTTATCTCTGCGTTAATCGGCATACTACAATACACTCGCATCCTACCACTCATTATTAATGGGTTAGGCTGGTTAATTTCTAAAATCAATGGCATGGGACGTTTAGAATCTTATAATGCCGTCGCCGCAGCCATCTTAGGGCAATCTGAAGTTTTTATTTCTTTAAAAAAACAATTACCTTACATACCGAAACAACGGTTATATACATTAACCGCTTCAGCTATGTCTACCGTTTCAGCTTCAATTATTGGCGCATACTTTACTTTAATTGAACCAAAGTATGTCGTAACGGCAGTTGTACTTAACCTTTTTGGTGGTTTCATTATTGCATCAATTATTAATCCTTATAAAGTGAATGAAGAAGAAGATAAATTATTAGTAGATGAAACAGAAACTAAAAATCAATCTTTCTTTGAAATGTTAGGAGAGTACATTTTAGATGGATTTAAAGTAGCGGTTATCGTTGGGGCAATGCTCATTGGCTATATCGCCATTATCGCATTACTAAACGGTATCGTTAGTGGTCTTTTAAGTGTCATAACGCATGGCGCTGTCTCTTGGGATTTCCAAACTTTAATTGGCTTTGTCTTTGCACCTTTAGCCTTTCTATCTGGTGTTCCATGGAACGAAGCTGTACAGTCTGGTTCAGTTATGGCAACAAAACTGCTTTCTAATGAATTTGTTGCTATGCAATCATTAGGTAAACTATCAGATATTTCAACGCACGCTAAAGGCGTAACTTCAGTATTCCTAGTATCATTCGCTAACTTTAGCTCAATTGGAATTATTTCTGGTGCCATTAAATCACTTAACTCTGAAAAAGGTGATATTGTTGCTCGCTTTGGCTTAAAATTATTGTTCGGTGCTACACTAGTTTCATTTATCTCCGCAACAATTGCTGGATTCTTTATTTAAATAAATATTAAATAGACATATTATCGTTTTGTGATGCTATAAGAGCCTATATCGTAGGCATCTTATAGCATCATTTTTTTATACTTTCTTGCTATCTCTTATAAAAAAGCGAATATTTTAAAATAGCTATTTAATGTAGAGCAAATCTTGCATCGTATCATTGTCTCATATTAATAGGTTATATTAAAAAAGAGCACTCATTTTTTGAGTGCTCTTTCAACAAGACTATGTTATTTGACCATATGTTCAATAAAGTATTGCGTAACTCTATAATCATCCGTTAACTCAGGATGGAATGATACACCTAAATAGTTCCCTTGTTTAACTGCAACAATTTTATCGCCAACAGTACTTAATACTTCTACGCCATCTTCTACGCTAGCAATATGTGGTGCTCTAATAAAAACACCTTCTATATCTTCAGCAATGCCTTTAATATCAAGTTCTGATTCAAAACTATCTACTTGTCTACCAAACGAATTACGTTCTACAGTGATATCCAATTTTTTTAAATACCCTGTTTCACCTTCGACATGTTTAGCTAATACAATTAGGCCAGCACATGTGCCAAACATAGGTAAGTTAGATTGTTGTAATTTTTCTTTAAAACCATATAAATCCATCAATCTTCTAAGTGTGGTTGACTCACCACCAGGAAGAATCAATCCATCAATTTCTTCTAGTTGTTCTACTCTTTTAATTGCTATGCCTTCGTGACCACTTAATTCAATATGACGAATATGTTCACGCACAGCGCCTTGCAATGCCAATACACCTATCTTCATATCTTACCAACCACGCTCTTGCATACGTTCTTCTAATGAAATTTTATTTATATCTAAGCCTTTCACTGCTGTTCCTAATTCTGCAGCCAATTTACCAATTAACTCATAATCTTGATAATGTGTCGTCGCTTGTACAATCGCTTTCGCAAATTTTTCAGGATCTTCTGATTTGAAAATACCTGAACCTACAAAGACGCCATCTGCACCCAATTCCATCATTAAAGCAGCATCCTGAGGTGTTGCTACACCTCCAGCAGCAAAGTTAACAACTGGTAGGCGACCGCTATCCTTGATTTGTTTCAAGATTTCATATGGCGCACCTAATTCTTTAGCATACGTCATAATTTCATCGTCGTTCATTACTACTAAACGACTAACTTCAGCATTTACTTTTCTCATATGACGTACTGCTTCAACAATGTTTCCAGTTCCAGGTTCACCTTTCGTACGTAACATTGCTGCACCTTCACCAATACGACGTGCGGCTTCACCTAAATCACGACACCCACAAACAAACGGTACAGTAAACTGGTCTTTTCTTAAATGATATTCTTCATCAGCTGGTGTTAATACTTCAGATTCATCAATATAATCGACCCCCATAGCTTCGAGCACACGCGCTTCAGTAATGTGTCCAATACGTGCTTTAGCCATAACCGGTATAGAAACAGCGTTCATTACTTCTTCAACAATTTTAGGGTTAGCGCTACGTGCTACCCCTCCTGCCGCTCTAATATCAGAAGGCACACGCTCTAATGCCATAACAGCAACCGCTCCAGCTTCCTCCGCGATTCTAGCTTGTTCTGCATTAACAACGTCCATAATGACGCCGCCTTTTTGCATTTCAGCCATACCTCGTTTAACTCTTTCAGATCCTACAATTTTAGACATGTAAATTGCCCCTTTTCTAATTGATTAAATCCATTCTAAACGATAAACTGATATTGAAAAAGGTTCAATTTTATAATAAATAAAGAGGCCAGATGATATGAAGAAGAAAACTGCACTATACCAATCACTCTATGAAAAATTAAAAGCCCAAATTATTGAAGGTCATTATCAGGCAAATGAAAAGTTTCCTTCAAAGCGACAATTAAGTGAACATTTATCACTTAGTCATACAACAATCGAACATGCCTATCAACTTTTACTAGATGAAGGATTTATTTATGCCAAACCACGTTCAGGCTATTATGTATCAGATATCGAATCACTGCCTGTCGTACCACAAACATCAGGGTTTCATGAAATCAACTTCATTCAGAAGTCAACGCCAAAATCACATTACCGCTATGCCTTCAACTTGGCTGAAATAGATGCTGAAAACTTTCCATTGCATACATTAAGAAAATATGCTCGAGATGTTTTTGATGATAGTAATATAGACCTTTTACAACATGGAGATCCACAGGGTGAATTGGCATTAAGACAACAAATTGCCCATTATTTATTTAACAGCAGAGGGGTTACTTGTCATCCAAATCAAATTATTATCGGTTCTTCTACAGAACAATTACTCGATATGATTACAGATGTACTATCAGATAGCTCCTTTATTATCGAACAACCAAGCTATCCACCAATTAAACAAACATTAGACAAGAAACAGATGCCTTATAAACAAGTTATAGTAGAAAAAGATGGCATCCAAGTCGATCCCATCTTTGAATACAATAATGATATTTTGTATATTACCCCTTCACATCAATTTCCAACGGGGCATATCATGAATTTAAAAAAACGCACCCAATTAATTCAATGGGCACAGCAGCAAGAAAAACGTTATATTATTGAAGATGATTACGACTCTGAGTTTAGATATTATGGCAAACCGATACCCGCTTTACAAAGTTTAGACACGAAAGGAAAAGTTATTTATATTAGTACATTTTCTAAGTCTCTATTTCCAAGTTGTCGTATAGCGTATATCGTTTTACCTTATCCAATATTAAACATATATAATCATCATCCATATAAAGAAGGAAATACAGTTCCCGTTCATATTCAACATATCGTCGAAAGATTTATGGCATCAGGCAGTTTTGAACGCCATCTAAATAAAATGAGAAAAATTTATCGCGACAAACTTACTTATATTTTAAATCAACTTGCACCTTACTCTAACCAATTAAAGATTGATGGCGCATTAACTGGCATGCATTTTACCATTCGGGTTATAAATGGGCTAACAATGGAACAATGTCTAGAAAACGCATCAAATATATCTCTTAAACTGGAACCCTATTACTTCGATGATGCCAATGAGCGCTATCCTACTTTTATTTTAGGGTTTGGTGGCATTTCAAATGAGGATTTGTCTAATCATGTCCAAGCACTAATAAGCGCACTCGTCATAAACGACTATGAGTGAGAATTTTGTAGACTTAAAAACTAAGTTTCAGTGCAAATGTTTTAAAATAATTTTAATCATTTAAAAAAGCAATAACTTTTTCATTTTTGAAGTATCGCATTTAATTTGTATTTTCTATAGGTCAGAATACGTCAGCTTCAATCGCTTTCTCTTCGCAAAGCCGTTATTTATCGACTTGTTTTTCAATTTTTGGCATAAAAAAAAGAGACCTCTCGGTCTCAATGCGGCTCA
>NZ_KV809479.1:0-26171 GCF_001812565.1 Staphylococcus sp. HMSC059F04
CTCAGATGAGTTGAATTCAACTCATCTGAGCGCTATTTTTCTGAGATTTATGTCCCAGACCCTTTCTGACATTTATATCCCAGACCCCTTTGTTAAAATTTGATTATTTTTACTTGTTACCATAAAAAAACCGAGCTCAATGGCTCGGTATAAAAATGTCAGATTTATTTTTTAAATTGATTCTAAGTATTTTTGTCCTTTTTCTTTGTCGTAAACATTTTCCCATTTTGCAATAACTACTGTTGATAATGCATTACCACAAACATTGACACATGTACGTACCATATCAAGAATACGGTCAACACCAATGATTAGTGCTAGTCCTGCTGCCGGTATATTCATCGCACCTAACGTTGTTAATAGTACAACGATGGACGTACCAGGAACAGCCGCCATACCTTTAGATGTTACCATTAATGTCACCATCAACATAATTTGTTGGGACAATGTAAGATGATGGCCATACATTTGCGCCACAAATAATGCGGCAATCGATTGATACAATGCTGAACCATCTAAGTTAAAGGTATATCCAATAGGTATAACAAAAGATACAATATCTTTTGGTGAACCAAATTCTTCCATTTTCTTCATCATACTAGGCAATACTGCCTCAGAACTAGATGTTGAAAAGGCTAATAAAAGTTCACTTTTCAGTATTTTAATAATAGATAAAATACTAACTCCGCACATTTTAGCTACAATACCTAAAACAACAAGTATAAAGAATACCATTGCAAATACTACTAATAATACTAATTTCAATAAAGGTAAAAGTGCTGATGCACCAAATGTAATAATTGTTGTACAAATAAAGGCAAATACACCTAATGGTGCTAATTTTAAGATTTTATTAATCATCCAGAATACAGCATCTAGTGTCCCACTTAAGAATGCCTTAACAGGTTCACCCTTTTCTCCGATTGCTGCCAATGCTAAACCAAAGAATACAGCAAAGAAGATAATCGGTAATAATTCACCTTTTGTTAAAGCTTCGAAAAAGTTAGTAGGTACAATATTTACAATTGTATCAATGAAATGATTACCATATGTAGAATGTTCAGCTGCTTGTGCTGTTGTTTGATATTTTGAGATATCGCCAGAAGGTAATTTAGAACGATCTAATCCTTGACCTGGTTTAAACAAGTTCGCAAGGATAATACCTAATGCAATTGCGATTGTTGTTATAATTTCAAAATAAAGAATTGTCTTCCAACCATATCGTCCAACTGTTTTAGACTCACCTACACCGGAAATGGATAAAGCAAGTGAACAGAACACCACTGGAATTACAATCATTTTTATGAGATTAAGAAATACATCTCCAAATGGTTTAATGTAATTCGCAACTTGGTCTTGTCCATAAAGTAAAAGTCCGACGATAACCCCTAATACTAATGCAATTAATACTTGCATTGGTAAACTTATTTTTCTCTTGAATAGAGCCATACTGCAACCCCCTCATCTGACATCGCTTCATTATATCATTTATAAATAAAATTGGATATAAATTTTTAAAATATTACAGCGATAATGTTTAAATATTCTGTTATTTAACCGTATTAACATATCAGATACGCGTATATTGTAGCGCATCTGATAGTGTTTTTTAACTTATGGTTTATAGTTTTGGTCAAATGTATTATGTTTCGCACCCTTAATATTTTTCTTTGTTTCAGTATCGAAACCTTCTAAGAAAATACCTTTTCGTGTGCTAATTGGCTGAACAACATAAGTTAATTTTGGCTCATCTTTAAACACGATTTCTTTATAGTATACACCTTTTTTGGCACTATATTTTGTTTCCTCTTTTTTAATTAATCCTTTAAGATGCTTATCTTCTATGTAACTATCCACAAGCTGAATATTTTTATGACTTTGATACATTTTCATTCCAAAAAAGAAAGCAATTGCGACTACTAAAGAAATCACTAATATGATGATAATTCTGGTGATAACCTGCTTTTTGGTCATTGTAAATCTCCCTTTACTAAAATCTTTAACATGTCCGTTAAATTAAGGTACTATTCAAACTATTATGAATGAAACAGCACGATTTTTAAAGTATATCACTTCACTTGTAACAAATTTTTCTTAAAATATGTGAAATTGTTTACAAATATATTGTATATCAACTATAGATTTTATAATTATAAACTAATTGCATAAAACCTTGACATCCCTAACTATTCCTACTATTGTTATGGGATAAGGAGTGATTAAATGCAGCATAAAGAAAGCTATTTAGACAATCAGCTATGCTTTTTACTATATGTATCATCAAAGGAAATCATCAAAAAATACACCACGTATTTAAAAGAACATGACCTTACTTATACAGCTTACATCGTTATCATGGCTATAGAAGACAAAGAAAAACTGAATATTAAGACATTAGGTAATCGAGTTTATCTTGATTCAGGTACACTTACGCCTTTATTAAAAAAACTCGAAAAAAAGGTATTGTCACACGCATACGTGAAACAAATGATGAACGCAACTTGCAAATTTCACTAACTGAGCAAGGTGTAGCATTAAAACCTGAATTAGCTTCTATTTCAAAAAATGTATTTTGTGATGCAGGCGTTAGCAAAGAGGAAGCACAAAAGCTCATCAAAATTATGCATCAATTTGTTGTAGATAATTTTTAACAATGATGATTACAAGCGATTAAAGTGACTATTCATTAACTCATTATTAGATGATACTTCTTGGCTGCTCATTTCAATCACTTGATGCAACATTTTATTGTTATATACTAATGATTATACTTATAAAAAGCCCTTGTTCATTGCGCACGTTTAACATCGCAAAGAATAAGGGCTTCTAAAACGTTGAGCAAGCAACTAGTCATAGGCTTATACTAACTTGATTTTATACATATTCCTTTTTATATAAGTGAAACATTGTAGCAAAAGCCACGACCCCAAATAATGCAAGTAAAATAAATGCTAAATGACTTGTGCCAGTTAGAGACTTTGCCAACGAAATAATCAAAGGTGGGAAAAAGCCCCCGAGGCCTCCCATCATAGAAACGATGCCATTCGCTGTACCTGATTCTTTAGAAAAGTATGATGGTACAAGTTTGAATACAAGACCATTTCCAATTCCTGCACATACACTTATCATTAAACAACCAATGGTAAAGAGTGCGATATGATCTGATACCCCCAAAATAATTGCACCAATAATTAAAAATATAAAGTCCATCATTAATCCTTTTACGGCATTAAATTTATCACCTATCATACCTCCAATTGGACGTAAAAATGTAGCTAAAGCAATAAATACACCCGACCGAATACCCGCATCTACTTTATCTATAGTGAAATGATGCACTAAATAATTCGGTAAAAACAAACCAAATGCCACAAAAGCACCAAATGTGATAAAGTACCATAAACTTAAATAATATGTTCTATAATTACCAAATAAATCCTTCATTTGTGCGATTAAAGGAATTTTAACCTTCGGCTCTTTTCCATCTCCACATAAAAACATAATCAATGCAAAGACAGCTATAAATATAAGATAAAAGCGTACAGTTGTTTGCCAGCCAATAATCCCTGCAATAGGTGGTGCTAAAAAGGAAGATACTGCTGTACCAATATTACCTACACCATAAATACCATTTGCTAAACCAACTTTATCTTTAGAAAAATACTTCGGTATTGACGTTACACCCACAGAAAAGATGGCACCACCAACACCTAGAAAGAAACCAGATGTCATAAGCATGCCAGGTGTTTGTGCAAGACTCAAGAAGTAAATTGGAAATAATAGCACAATAAAACTACTGAAAAACACCCATTTTGCGCCAACCACATTGGTTAAATAACCAAATGGAACACGCAATATTGAGCCTAAAATTACTGGAATTGCTACAATAATTGATATTTGCACATCACTTACTTTAATATCTTGCGACATGAATGGCATTAATGGAGATATAATACTCCACGCCATAAATCCAACAACTAGACTCAATGTTTGTAAACCAAGTTGAAAGGCACCTTTTGTCCTAAACATTTTTTCACCTTCATTATTTATGTAATTAGTGTTAGTACATGCATGAGGATAGCAATCAACTATATGACATCACACACCCTACTTGAGACATATTTCTATAACACATACCAACTATAATTAAAGTTTATAATCCTTGTGAAAAATTGAACATAAGGATAATCCCTGATGTTTATAGGCAATTTCCCTATTTGTTATCGGTCGCTATTTATGTCATTTTAGTTCTGATATAAAAAATGCACAAAGACAATTTTTAATTTCAAATCATCTTTGTGCTATTATTTTGAGATTGATGTCCAACCTGTGTATGTTATTTCACTTTTTATTTTCTTGTTATACACCATCAATTTAAATAAGATCAAAAATCTAATAACTTTTTCTTGAGTGCATATTCTACAAGTTCTGGCTTAGATTTTAAGCCTAATTTTGACATAATATGCGTCTTATGTGCTTCTACCGTTTTAACGGAAACAAAGAGCTTTTCTGCAATTTCTTTATTGCCATAACCTTTAGCAATTAATGGTAAGATTTCCAATTCTCGTTTCGATAATATTTTAAAAGGATCATTTGTAGTGCCAGTATCATATTGTGGCTGATTGACAAACTCATTAACGAGAGATGTTGTCAGCTTCATATCCACATACATCTCACCTTGATAAACAGTCCTTACTGCTAAGATTAGCTGTTCATCTGGTGCATTTTTTAGTATATAACCTTTAGCACCATTTCTTAGAACATGGAATAAATATTCTTCGTCATCATACATCGTTAATATTAAGATTTTTGTTTCTGGAAAACTGTCTGCAATTTTACTTGTAGCAATTAAGCCTGATTCGCCAGGAGGCATACTTAAATCCATAATTAACACGTCAGGCTTATGCTCCATAACCTTTTGATATGCCTCTACGCCATCAGCAGCAGTATCTACAACTTCCATATCGTCTTGAAAATTCAGAATCATTGAAAACCCTGTGCGCACTACTGCATGGTCGTCTGCTATAACTATTTTCAATTGAATTCCCCTAACCTACATTAAATTGGTATTTCTAATGTAATAATTGTTCCTTTGCCAATTTGAGTATCAATATTTACATTACCATTGACTAGCTCTGCACGTTCATTCATGCCATATAAACCTAGACCTGTTCCTTTAGGCTGTGACTGAGGGTTAAAGCCCACACCTTGATCAATCACTTCTGCAATGATGTGATCACCTGTATCTTGGATACTCACATCAATGTGATTCACGCTAGCGTATTTCAAGGCATTTAAAATACTTTCTTGCACAACTCGATACACAACGGTTTCAATGTCGCTATCATAGCGCTTACCCTGAATATTCGCCTGATAACTAATGGCTAATCCATAGGTTTGTTCAAAGTGTTTAAAATAAGATTTAAAAGCTGCTTCTAAACCTAAATCATCTAAGGATGATGGCCGTAATTCGACAGAAATATTTCTAATATCGTCGATTAAATTGGCCATCAAGCTTTCAACTTGTTGGGCTTTATCGGTAATTAATACTTTATCTTGTTGATATTTTAATAATCTCAATTCAATATTAATATTTAATAATTCTTGCACAACACTGTCATGTAATTCTCGAGAAATACGTTTACGTTCGTTCTCTTGAGCGGCAATTACTTTTCGAATCATTTGACGTTGATACATTTTTTCTTGACGCTCAATTTGTGGAGAGATATTTTGCAAAGTAAACGCATAAATACCTTTTACGTCATCGATACATTGATATGTCGCAGTAAAAGGTTGTACCTGTTGATCTACAGTTTTCATAAACACTTGGAAGTTTGCATTTGTTGGTTGAGTCGTATCCATAAAACAATTCATACAGCTTTTTAATGCAAATTCGTTGGAATAGCCCTCACACTGACGACAAATTGCATTGGTCATGGTACTGTAATTGTTGTCTTCTGAAATAATTTCCTTTGCTGCATCATTCATTGCGATAACTTTACCGTATTTGTCTACAAAGACAATCTTTTCCTGTGTTGTTTTATAATATTGTTGTAATAACTGCTCTAATTGTTCTTCATTAATATTGAGCACTCCTATCACCTATCATCCTTCTGAAAATACGCTTAGTTTACCTTGAATATTAACCTTATCAAAATTGTCTGGCAATGGCTTATTTTGACGTTGACCAAGCAATAATACGCCCCATAACTCATTTTCAAACCATAGTGGAATCGCAATCAAACTCGTTAAATTTTCACTTAGTAAAATGGGGTACTTTAAGCGCTCTTCAAAGCCAATCTCTTGATCAACCTGCTCAATGATCATTCTTTTACCTGTTTTCATTACCATACCAGCGAGGCCACACCCTTTTTTTAAAACAATTAGCTTATATCTATCGTTGGTATTGCCAGAAACAAATTGCCATTTAATTGGTGCGCCTGAGCGAAAGCGTTCTGGTGTCGCTATCGCAGCAAAATCATAGCCTTCACATTGTCTTAAAGTTTCTAAATCTGCTTGCAAACTGTTCGTTTCAATATAAGATCGAGGAGACAATATATTAACCCTTTCTTTAATGTTATTTATGTTTACGATAAATGATATACCGACGATTCACATATGATAATGGTACGCTCCATACATGGACTAACCTTGTAAATGGCCAACATGCCAGAATTGTAAATCCTAATAAGATATGACACTTAAATGATAGTGGGACATGATTCATCAACATGGCATCCGGTGAAAATGTAAATAGATGTCTAAACCAAATTGATATCGTTTGGCGATAATCAAAATCTGGCGTAACCGCATTTGTAACTAACGTCGAATAACATCCCATAAAGATAATAATGAGTAATAAGAGATTAACAAATATATCTGATGCTGAACTTAAGCGTCTAACATTCTTAAGTGTTAAGCGTCTACTTGTTAACAACAACATGCCAATCAACGTCATTATACCAAAGATACTACCAATATACACAGCGCCAAAGTGATACAAATGATTGCTAACACCTAAAAACTCTATCCAGTGTGCTGGAATGGCTAAACCAACAACATGCCCCAAAAACACAGGAATGATACCTAAATGAAATAATAAACTTCCCCATTTCAATTGTTTCTTCTCAATTAATTCGCTTGATTTAGCTGTCCATGAAAATTGATCATATTTATACCGCGCGATATGACCAATTACAAAAATAGCAACACAAAGATAGGGATAAATCACCCATAAAAATTGATTAAGCATGTGTTGTCACCCCTTTTGGTGCTTCAAGACATTCTTTTAATGTCTGACGCAAAGCACGGACCACATAGGCATACGGATTGTGATCCTCAGCCAACAAGTTTGCCATCGTATACGTGCCATCTTCAATAATCATAATGACTAACTGAATATTATCTTCCGCACGTGGATCATCATGCCATTGTGCCACATGTAAAAACTGCAACATTAGCGGTAAATAATCAGACAGTTCATTATCAACCATTTTCAAGCCAAACATCTCATATAAGACCTTTAATTTAGCCAACATCTGCCCGCGTTCTTTTTGTGTATCAAATTTATTATATGTCATATATAATGGTGCCTTCTTACTAAAATCAAAGGTATCCGTGTATATTGCCTTAATTTCTGATAAAGTGTACTGTTCCATCATTGTGCGATAAGCAACAAGGTCGGCATATGCAGGATGTGAAGGCGCTATGGTCTCTTGAAAGATATTTTGATTGAAAGTGATTTTTTCTGGAAAATTCAGTTGCTGTGCAATATAGCCAAAACTATCTTGATATTGTCTAAAATTTGCAAGATTAATCACGGAAAATACCTCCATAGAAATGATCATTATAAACTTCTTGTCCTGTCTTTCCAGAACCTACTGCTACGCCACAACCTTCACAATTTTCTCCAAAATATTCTCCACCATACCCTTGGCTACCTTGTGCACGATACGTATCTAAGTAAGTTTCTTTGTGTGATGTAGGCACTACAAATCGCTCTTCATATTTAGCTATACCTAACAAGCGATACATATCTTTTAACTGCTGCTCAGATAAGCCTAATCTTTCTAATTTATGCATCGCAAATGGTTGATTCGTTACTTGAGCACGCATATAACTTCGCATCATTGCCATGCGTTGCAAAGCTTCTTTCACTGGTTTCGTATCTCCAGCTGTAAACAAGCTTGCTAAATACTCAACAGGTAAACGCATTTCATCAATTGCTGGGAAGATCATATCTGGATCTTGCTTAGCACCTTTACCTTCAAAATAACTCATGATTGGACTAAGCGGCGGACAATACCATACCATAGGCATCGTTCTATATTCGGGATGTAGCGGAAAGGCCAACTTATACTCTATAGCCAACTTATATACCGGAGAATGTTGAGCTGCTTCGATCCACTCATGGTTAATGCCGTCCTTTTCAGCCTGTGCAATCACATCTTCATCAAATGGATTTAGAAAAATATCAAGTTGCTTTTCGTACAACGCTTGTTCATTTTCAGCAGATGCCGCTTCATGCACACGATCTGCATCATATAAAAGCACACCTAAATAACGCATACGACCCGTACATGTTTCAGAACAAACTGTAGGAAGCCCGGCTTCAATTCTTGGAAAGCAGAATGTACATTTTTCTGCTTTATTTGTCTTCCAGTTAAAATAAACTTTTTTATATGGACAGCCAGTCATGCAATAACGCCAACCACGGCAGGCTTCTTGGTCAACAAGTACAATACCATCTTCATCCCGTTTGTACATTGCACCAGATGGGCATGATGCCACACAACTTGGATTTAAACAATGTTCACACAAACGTGGCAAATACATCATAAATGTTTCATCAAATTGAAACTTGATATCTTCTTCAATTCGTTGTATATTAGGATCTTCTGGTCCAGTAACATGTGCACCTGCAAGATCATCTTCCCAGTTAGGACCCCATTGTAAATCCAACTTATCACCTGAAATAACTGAATGTGCTTTTGCTACAGGAGAATGTTGCCCTTGTTTAGCTGTTGTCAAATGTTCATAATTGTAAAACCATGGTTCATAGTAATCTTTAATTACTGGCATATCAGGATTATAGAAGATTTTTCCTAAAGCAATTTTTGACCAGCGACTCCCTGATTTAAGTTGAAGTTTGCCTTTATTGTTGCGCACCCAACCGCCTTTATATTGCTCTTGGTCTTCCCAACGTTTTGGATATCCAACACCTGGCTTTGTTTCTACATTATTAAACCACACATACTCCGCACCCGGTCTATTCGTCCATGTATTTTTACATGTCACACTGCACGTATGACAACCAATACATTTGTCTAAGTTCAATACCATTGCAATTTGTGCTTTAATCTTCAAGCCAATTGACCTCCTTCATTTTTCTCACGGCCACATAGATATCTCTTTGATTGCCAATCGGTCCATAGTAGTTAAAGTGATAGCTTATTTGTGCATATCCACCAACCAGCTGTGTCGGTTTTAAATGAATACGAGTTGGTGCATTATGAGAACCGCCTCGCGTATCTGTGATTTCTGAGCCAGGTGTTTCAATATGCTTATCCTGTGCGTGATACATAAACATTGTTCCTCTAGGCATTCGATGAGATGTGACGGCACGCGCAGTCACAACACCGTTTCTGTTATATACTTCGAGCCAATCATTATCACTAATGCCATGCGCCTCGGCATCTTCATTTGATAACCAAACAACAGGTCCACCTCTAAATAATGTCAGCATGTGCTGATTGTCTTGATAAGTCGAGTGGATATTCCATTTACCATGTGGTGTTAAGTATCGTAATACTAGGGCATCTTGTCCGCCTTTTACTTGTTTATCTCGTGTGCCAAAGACCATCGGCGGTAATGTCGGTTTGTATACTGGTAAACTTTCACCAAATTGCTGAAATATTTCATGATCAATATAGTAGCTTTGTCTTCCTGTTAATGTTCTGAAAGGAACAAGTCGTTCGATATTTGTTGTAAACGGTGAATAGCGACGGCCATTTTTATTTGATCCAGGAAAAACGGCAGTTGGAATCACTTCTCTAGGTTGTGCAGTAATATTTAAAAATGATAGCTTTTCGGCTTCACGTGCGCTAGAAATATCTTTCAATGGCATACCGGTTTGTTGTTCTAAATCGGTATATGATTTTTGAGATAACTTACCATTCGTCGCAGATGAAACATTTAAAATCGCATCAGCCACTTTCCTTGCTGTATCGATACGTGGACGTTGATTTCTGATTGATGTTATGTCGTCATCATTCCAAGTTCCTATCATACTTTTTAGTTCCTCATATTGTTCACCCGCATGATAACTCACACCATGCGCACCTATTTTCCCGTTTTCCAACAAAGGTCCTAACGTAACAAATTTGTTATATATTTGAGTGTAATCCCGTTCAACTACAGTAAAATTAGGCATTGTGCGTCCGGGAACTGCTTCTATTTCTCCTTTAGACCAATCTTTGACTTGACCTAATGGTGTTGAAATCTCTTGCTTAGAATCATGACCTAATGGTGTAGTCACAACATCCTTATAAGTACCTGGCAAATAATCTTTTGCCATTTCTGAAACTGCTTTACTTAATGTCTTATAGATATCCCAATCTGAGCGCGATTCCCATAGTGGATCTATTGCTGGATTGAATGGATGTACGAAAGGATGCATATCCGTTGATGAGATATCATGCTTTTCATACCAAGTTGCAGCTGGCAACACAATATCTGAATAGAGTGGTGTAGCTGTCATTCTAAAATCTAATGATACTAATAAATCAAGTTTGCCTATTGTATCGTCTCGCCAAGTAATTTCTTCAGGCTTATCATGCTCATTAGGTTCAGCCATCAAGCCAGATTTAGTACCTAATAAATGCTTCATAAAATATTCTTGCCCTTTTGCAGAGCTTGAAATTAAATTTGAACGCCAAACAAATAATGTTTTAGGATGATTCTTCTTCAAATCAGGATCTTCAATTGCAAACTGTGTTTCTTTATTTTTCACGGCATCAACTGCACGTTGAATAATTGCTTCGTTTGACGCATCGCCAGCTTCTTTCGCCTCTTCTCCAAAGAGTAAGCTGTTTTTATTAAACTGTGGATAAGATGGTAACCAGCCTAAGCGAGCAGCAGTCACATTGTAATCAGCAGGATGCTGGTGCTTAACATGTTGTGCAAGAGGTGAAGTTAAACTAGCTACATTGGATTCTTCATATTTCCATTGATCAGTCGCAAAATAAAACCAACTTGTACCATTTTGTAAGCGTGGTGGTGCTTGCCAATCTTTGGCAAAGGCAACCGTATTCCATCCTTCAATAGGACGACATTTTTCTTGTCCAACATAATGTGCCCAGCCTCCACCATTTACACCTTGACAGCCACATAACATGACCAAATTTAGAATTGAGCGATAAATGGTGTCAGAATTAAACCAATGATTAATACCTGCACCCATAATAATCATCGAGCGACCACCAGTTTCTATCGCATTTTGCGCAAACTCTCGTGCAATTTGAGTCACAGTCGATGCTTTAACACCAGTAATTGATTCCTGCCAAGCTGGTGTATACTTGGATTGCTGGTCATCATAGGATGTTGCCTCCATGGCATGATTGAAACGCTGTATACCATACTGACTGGCCATCAAATCATAAACTGTCGTCACTTGAACGTTTTGACCATTGGCTAACTGTAACGTGTATGTTGGAATTGGTCGCTTAAAGATTCCATCACCATCGCTATCAAAATATGGAAATTGAATGGTTTTGATGTCATATTCAGTATTCGCCATCGTCAGTGTTGGATTGATTGTTTGACCATCATCAGTTTCCAATTTAAGATTCCATTGTTTACCTTCTTCCCAACGTTGTCCCATCGTGCCATTAGGTACCACAAACTGTTGGCTCTCTAGATCATAAATCATTGGCTTCCATTCATTATTGTCACTGTCAATACCTAAGTCACTTGCACGTAAAAATCGCCCTGCTTTATAGACTTGCTTATCTTGGTCTAACATAATAACAAACGGCATATCCGTATACTGTTTGGCATAATTAATAAACATTTCATTCGGCTCATTTTGGTAAAATTCTTGTAAAATCACGTGTGTCATCGCCTGAGCAATTGCAGCATCAGTACCTGGATGCGGTGCCAGCCAGTTGTCGGCAAACTTTACGTTTTCAGCATAATCCGGAGCGACCGAAATAACTTTAGTTCCTTTATAACGTACTTCGGTCATAAAATGCGCGTCCGGTGTACGTGTAAGAGGTACATTTGATCCCCACATAATAATGTAAGCTGCATTGAACCAATCACTTGATTCTGGTACATCTGTTTGTTCACCCCATATTTGTGGTGATGCAGGTGGTAGGTCAGCATACCAATCATAAAAACTCAACATTTCTCCACCTAATAAACTAATAAATCTAGCTCCAGCAGCATAACTAATCATCGACATAGCTGGAATAGGTGTAAATCCAGCAATTCGGTCTGGTCCGTCTTTTTTTATCGTATATAAAAGCTGCGCCGCAATGATATCTGTGACATCTTTCCAACTAGCTCTGACGTGTCCACCCATACCTCTTGCTGATTTATATTGCTTAGCTTTTTCTTCATCTTCAACTATTGAGGCCCATGCTGCAATGCGATTACCGTTGTTTTCTTCAAGTGCTGTAGTCCATAAATCCAATAGTTTACCTCTAATATAAGGATATTTAACACGCAACGGACTATACTCATACCAAGAAAATGATGCACCACGAGGACAACCTCTTGGTTCAAATTCAGGCATATCCGGACCACAACTTGGATAGTCAGTTTGTTGATTTTCCCAAGTAATCACGCCATTCTTCACAAAAACTTTCCAGGAACATGATCCTGTACAATTGACCCCATGCGTAGTACGAACGACTTTGTCATGGCTCCAACGTTCACGATACATTTTCTCCCATTCTCTGCTTTTACTTTCTAAAATGGACCAATTACCGTTAAATTTTTCAGTTGGCTTAAAAAAGTTCAATCCAAATTTCCCCATCTATATGTCCTCCCGTAAAAGGTTTAACACGAGTGCTACATTCAACATTCATATCATTGTCTTAGTTACATTGTATATTTTTTCACAAAGTTCTAATATTAGGGAATTGCCTAATTGCCTTAGTTGAAACCCTAAATTTTCAAAAATAAAAAGAAGCGAGACAGAATTCATAATGACTTCTGTCCCGCCCCGGCGAGTTTAACTGCCAATATATAGTTTATAGCCTAAAACATAGTGATGTCCCAGACTCACACTTACTCCATATAGATATAATCACACTGATGTTGTGCGATGATATGTTGAAATAAATCGTGCTGACTTTGATGTGCTGTCTCACTTGGTTGTATCAGACATGGTGTTCCTATATCTGCTAAATGTTCAGCTTGTATTAGCGCCTGTTCTTTTTCACCTACGAGTATCTTTAATATGCTATCTCTGCTGTTAGCCTTAGGTATTTGTGACATATGTTCTACGATAGGACCAACCAAACAAATGCCAGGTTGTCCTTCTAAATTTATCTTAGTTAATTGCGCTTCGATGGTTGATAAACGCCCTATTACGGTTGTTTCGTTATACCAAGAAGCATTAAAAATCACTGCAATTGGATAATCTTCAGTTGATACCGCAGTAATTTGTTGAATAATATGCCCTAAACGCTTAACTCCCATATAAATGGCAAGTGTACCACCATTGCGTAAATTTCTAATATCTGTTTCATTGCTGACATCATCTTTGAAATGCCCTGTTGAAAAAGTGACACTTGGTGCAACTTGACGCATCGTTAGTCCGACATTCATAGTTGCTGCTGCAGCACTCGCAGACGTAATGCCTGGGACAATTTCTACTTCTATCGCTTGTTGTTTTAATGCCTCAAGCTCTTCATAAACACGACCAAATATCGCAGGATCACCACCTTTTAATCTAACAACATGTTTATATTGATGTGCCGCAGCAATCATTTTATGATTAATCTGTACTTGTTGAATGTGTTTATGGTATGGCTTTTTACCGACATTAACGAAGACTGCTTTCTCTGACGCATACTGTAAAATAAGTGGATTGACTAAACGGTCATACAATATAATATCCGCTTCTCTAATTAAACGTTCTGCTTGTTTCGTTAATAAATTAGGATTTCCTGGACCAGCGCCTACAAGATATACCTTGCCACCATTGGCTATAGACATACGTAGACATCTCCGTCAATAACTTCTACTGGATATACGGTTACACAACCTTCATCAGGTTCTTGAACTTCACCAGATGCTAAATCAATTTTTTGATCATGCAGGGGACAGTATACATATTCACCACTGACCGTTCCTTCTGACAAAGGACCTTGTTTGTGCGGACAAACATTATGAATAGCATGAATATGACCACTTTCAGTTAGAAATATACCTATTTCATTACCATCAACAATGACCTTTTTCCCAATTAAAGGTGTTAAATCATCGATTGTTAATACTTTTACTTTTTCTCCTGTTCTCATCGTTTACACCTTCTCAACTTCAAAGATTTTTTGTGCATGTTTATTGTGAACAATTGCTTGCCAAGGTTCTTCTGAAACTGCTTGTTTCGCATCCATGATACGTGTATATAATGCATCTTGTCTTTCAGGATCCAACAACACTGCTTTAACATTATCGAAACCTAAACGCTCTAACCAAGGAGCTGTACGCTCTGCATACACACCTGTTTCACGGTAATATTGCATCAATGCACCGCAAAGTTTAATCACTTCATCTTCTGTAGCTACAGTCGTTAAGAATTGACCTTTGGTTACTTCTGTACCACCGTTACCACCAATATAAATCTGGAAGCCATTTTCAACAGAAATAACACCAAAGTCTTTAACCCCTGATTCTACACAACTTCTTGGACAACCTGACACACCCATTTTAAATTTATGTGGTGTGTCGATATATTCAAATGTTTTTTCTAAACGAATTCCTAAACGCGTCGTATATTGTGTCCCAAATCGACAAAACTCTTTACCAACACAGCTTTTAACAGAACGAGTTTTCTTTCCATAGGCAGATGCAGAACGCATGCCTAAATCTTGCCATACTTGTGGTAATTGTTCTTTTTTCAATCCATATAATCCGATACGTTGTGAACCAGTAACTTTAACTAGCGGTACATCATATTTTTTGGCTACTTGTCCAAGACGTATCAATTGATCTGCATCTGTGACGCCTCCACGCATTTGAGGTATGACTGAAAACGTACCATCATTTTGAATATTGGCATGATAGCGTTCATTAGCAAAACGTGACTCACGTTCATCTGCATGTTCATGAGGATAGACCATATTTAAATAGTAATTAATAGCTGGTCGACATTTAGGACAACCATTTTTATCTTTAAAGTTCAAGACATGTCTCACTTCTTTAGATGTCTTTAAGCCTTTAGCTCTAATTTGTGTGACGATTTGATCTCTAGTCAGTTCTGTACAGGCACAGATTCCTGTTGGCTTAGCAGCGTAAAAGCCATCACCAAGCGTATATTCTAGAATTTGGCTGATTTGCCCTTTGCATTTTCCGCATGAATTACCCGCTTTAGTCATTTTAGTCACTTCTGCCACAGACGTTAAACCTTTAGATTTAATTGCATTTACAATGGTGCCTTTATCTACACCATTACAACCACATATCGTTTCGTCATCGCTCATATCAGCAATTGATAAACCAGCATCGTCACCTTTTTTCTGTAATAGTGCCATTAACGTATAATCTTCAAGTGATTCATGCTTTTTCATCATGCTATAAAACCTAGAGCCATCGTCCGTATCACCGTATAGTACAGCTCCCACAACCGCTTGGTCTTTTAAAAACACTTTTTTATAAACGTTATCTACGCTATTAAATGCTTCTATACCGTGTACGTCTTCATCTTCAACAATTTGTCCAGCACTGTATAAATCGCACCCAGATACTTTTAAGGATGTGAATGTTGTAGAGCCATGATAGCCCTCTGTTTTTCTACCAGTTAAATAATCGGCTAACACTTTGCCTTGTTCATATAAAGGTGCAACAAGTCCATATACGTGTCCTTGATGCTCAGCACACTCTCCAACAGCATAAATATGTGCATCACTCGTTTGTAAATAATCATTAACGACAATACCTCTGTTGACCTCTAGTCCAGCATCACGGGCAACTTGCACATAAGGTCTGATACCCACTGCCATCACAATAAGGTCTGTTTCTATCACACGACCATCTGCTAATTTAATAGCTTCAACATCATCTTGACCAATAATTTCTTGTGAGTTCGCTTGTAACTCAATCTTCATACCTTGTTGTTCCAAATCCGCTTTGAGTAATGCGCCCGCCTTTGCATCTAATTGCATTTCCATCAACCAATCTGCTAGATGTAAGACAGTAACTTCCATGCCTTGATCTAATAATCCACGCGCACATTCTAATCCAAGAAGACCGCCTCCAATAACGACGGCACGTTTTTTCGTTTGTGCAATTGTCATCATTTGTTCAGTATCTTTAATCGTTCTCCAACCGATTACACTTGGCAAATCAGCCCCTGGAATAGGTAATACAAAAGCAGATGAGCCTGTGGCAAAGATACAAATATCATAAGAAACCGTTAGCCCTTTTGATGTTACAACATATTGTCCTTCGCGATTAACGTGCTCAACTGGGTCATCGATAATTAAGTTAATATCATGCGCTTTGTACCAATCAAATGGATTCATAATTGTGTCGTCAATCGTCATTTTATTTTGTAAAATATTGGATAGCATGATGCGATTATAGTTAGGATAAGGTTCTTTACCAATCACTGTAATGTCAAAGGTTGAATCGGAACGCTCTAGTATTTCTTCTATCGTGCGTATACCTGCCATACCATTACCTATCAACACTAATTTTTGCTTAGCCATAATGTCGCCCCTTTTAATCTTTTAAAGATTGCTGGAAATACCTATGCCCTTAAAGGTTCATTAACTTGATTAATAATATTCCAGCTATCACTTTTCAATTTTATTGTAGACCAATACAGGCCATTTTTGTGAATAAAATCACAAAATTAGGGAATTCCCTAACATAAAAAAACAACCAATAAAGTGCGAAACTTTACTGATTGTTACTGATATCATCTTTAATTATTTTCTTTAAAATGATAATTCCTCAAGACGTGCGCTAATAATATCTTTCAAAAGCGGATCGAAATTCAGAGATGGTGTAATAAGCAATTCTGATTGTATGTCCATTTGCGCGATTAGTTTTTTTACTTTATTCACTAAGCGTCCATCATATAAAAACATCGGCACGATAATTAACTTGGAAAAACGCTTAGCTAACTTATCCAAATCATTTTTAAAGCTTATATCGCCATACAATGTTCTGGAGAATACAGGATAATCTGTAGCTAGCTGATGATTAAAGGTTTCTAATTCATCATGTGCTTGTGTATAAGAGCGGCTACCATGTGCGATTAAAACAACTGCTACTTTACCTTTGTCATCTTTGTCGATATGAACTTGTTCAATGCGTTGTTGAATAATTTCCTGCATTAATGCATGCGTTCCTAAAGGCTGACTTAAGCGATAGTTAATATTTGGATGTTGCCCCTTTATTTGTGCTAATATTTCTGGAATATCCACTAAATAATGCATGGCAGAAAAGATGAGTAGTGGCACAATTTTAAATTCTGTTTCTCCTTGATTCAAATAATGCGTCATGATGCGTGAAATACTTTTTTCTTCACTTTCAATAAACGCCAAATCATATGGATAGCTTTCATGCTCTAACAATTGAGCCACAAAGCCTGTTAATGCCTCATTTTGATCTCCTTGACGCATGCCATGCGCGACTAAAATATTCGCTACCATCGTATCCCCCCGATACATGATTAATAATGTTGATTAAAATAATAAGATTTAATGTATTATAAGTCAATATTTTTCTAAAAAAGGAGCGTAACGTCCTACATAAAAGTCTGTTACACTCCAAAGATGTATTTAGAATTTCTAAAATATAATCTATATATTTCATTATAGCATCTACATCATTTTAATTATTTAACTAAACTATCTCGTGTACCATTCAGGTATGCATATACGAAACCAATAAAGATACCGCCACCTATATAGTTACCAATAAATGCAAAAACAACATTTTTCAATACACCTAACCATGACAAAGCATCCAAATTAAAGAAAGCCATACCTGCATATAATCCTGTATTAAAGACAACGTGTTCATAACCCATAAAGACAAAGACAATCACGCCACACGCAATGAAGAATGCTTTGGCTAAACCTTCTTTAAACTTCATAGAGACAAAAATACCAATATTGATAAAGAAGTTACAAAAAATAGCTTTAACTAAAATATTGTACCATGTCGAATCAATCGTTTTCTTATGTACCAATGCCGTTAAACTTTGAATCATTTCAGGTGTCATAATATGAGCAAATTTCATCAAGAAAAATAAAAAAATCCCACCAATAATATTACCAATAAAACAAAAAGTAATCACTTTCATTATTTTAGACATAGAAATCACTTTATAATACCAGCCCACAGTCAAGTACATAAAATTACTCGTCAATAGTTCTGAATTAGTTAATACGATCAATACTAAGGCTAAGCTAAATGCGATTGCACCAAGCAAATTAACCAGCCCGTCATTAGTTCCGGCAAACTGTGTCTTAACAGCAAACATAAATACTGTTACAATCGCCAATAAAAAGCCAGCCATGATCGCTTTTACCATATATCTCCCTGGCGTCTTATCAAGCATGACTTCCTTCATTTGCACTTGACCAGCTGCACTTTCAATTTGTGCACGTGTCGCATGTGTGTCATCAAGTGTCTTTGCATTTTTTAACATCTAAACTTCCTCCTATGTATGTCATCATTTAATATAGACCTATTATATCCATAAAGACATAATAAAACTATAAAGCTTTAAAAAATACACATAATATATGAAAATTTTAAAAATTAAAATGTAACATACTATAAATTTATCGCTTTTGAAATAATACATGTATTTTCTATGAAAAGCAGCTTATGTATCACACAAATTCTAAATAAATCGACATTCTATATTTGAAACTAAAACATATAAAAAGCTTCCATTAAAGATTGAGCTCAACGCCCTCCCTAATGGAAGATCCTTATATTACTATATTAAATCTTTTAAATATTTACCATTGTAAGAATATACCATGCGATACTAGCCAACATAATTACAAGATGAAACCACCAATCCATTTTAATAATGGCAATCACTTCTCTAATAAAAGCATTGGTGAAAAAATAGCTTTTCGTTTTACTGCCAACGCTGTAAAAATTTTTAAAATGCAATTTTTTCGCTAAAAACATCGCTCTTAGAATATGAAAATCATTTGTGCATATTAAAATATTAGGTTTATTTAATGGTAAATTTTCTATCATTTCCTTAGAAAAATATAAATTTTCATATGTCGTTTTCGATTGTTGTTCACAAATAATCTCATCCTCAACGATACCTTTATCTACTAGATATTCCTTCATAGCAACTGACTCAGGTCGCAGCTCATCATCACCCTGGCCACCACTCACTAAAAACAAATGCTGCTTATTATTTTGCTTTTGATAAATTTCTAAGCCTGCATTAATTCTACTAGCTAAAAGTGGTGTAACTTTATTATTTATTAAACCGGATCCTAGCACTAAAAAAATATCAATAGACTTATTGCTATTTAATGTTGAATAAAATATAGCTAAAAGCCAGCAGCTCAATATTAAGCCAAAAAAATACGTAAATATTAACGTAGTGAATAAATATGTTACAAATATATATTTTGACACATCATTGTTAACGATAAACGATACTGGAAATAAAGCAATCAAAATTACAATCCACATCGCTAACGATAAACTCAAAAAGTTTGTAAGACGACTGCCTTCATTTTTCAATAATTTTTTACTATCCCAAAATAAATAGAGAATAAAGGCGATAATCACGAGCATTGACAATAATAAATAACTACTTAAAACCATTAAGTTAAAATCAAATAATCTATTCAAATAATAAGATACTAAAATATACATTAAAACAATGATAATAGACGTACAGTAAATATTAAGTCGACTATTTGCTTTAAACAGTAAATATGCTATACCTAAAAGAATGAAAACAACCAATAATAATATATACATTTTTCCTCCTTTAATTAAATTCACTATAACACAACAATGTTTAAATGATTACTTATTTTGTTACTTACAAAAGTGTAAGTAGTAATATTTTTTTCTCGTGCTACGATGAAATTAATCACAGAGGAGGTATCTTAATGAACACTTACAAAATAGAAACCAAAAATTTATCCAAAAAGTTCAAAAACAATGTAGTCTTAAATGATATTAATTTAAAAGTTGCTCCAAACGAAGTCTATGGCTTATTAGGTATTAATGGCGCTGGAAAATCAACATTACTTAAAATCATTTGTGGTATATTATCCAGCTCACATGGCGAAATATTTTTAGATGGCGCACAGATGGTCAGAAATGATTTATCAAATATTGGCTCGTTAATAGAGTCCCCGCCCACTTATAACCATCTAAATGCTTATGATAATCTAAAAATCGTAGCTTTAAATGAAAATATACCTTTTGACAATATTCCACAAGTATTAAAAAAGGTCAAACTGAAAGTAGATAAACAGAAAAAAGTTAAAGATTTTTCACTGGGAATGAAACAACGTTTAGGCATTGCAATGGCGCTAATAAAAAAACCAAAGTTATTAATACTCGATGAGCCATCAAATGGCCTTGACCCTTATGGTATACAAGATTTAAGAACATTATTGAAAGATTTAACTCAGCAAGGTACAAGCATCATCGTATCAAGTCATATACTTTCCGAAATACAAATATTAGCTGATCATATCGGTATTATTCACAACGGTAAATTAAAGTATCAAAAAGAAAATAATACTAATGAAAATCTAGAAAAAATATTTTTCGATATTACAAAGGAGTAAATTATGATGAAAAATTTAAAGACTGAATTACTTAAATTAAAAAGTTCCTCAGCTATGTATATGCTCATTTCATCGCCATTAATATTTTTAGCTTTTGCAATATTTACGGCGTTATTTGCTCAAGGTCAACCTGATAAGAATGAACTTTCTCCATATTTATCTTTGACGTTTAATTTATGGCCGTTTTTCGTGATACCTATACTTACATGTATCATTGCTAACTCTCTCCTCAATATGGAAATAAAAAACAATCATTTTTCTTATTACAAAAGCAACAATTGGTCTATTAACAGCATGATTAAAAACAAAATCATTGTAACCATCATAGGCTTTATCATTCATGCTATCTTGATATTTATCGTTTCAATGATTGGTAACGCATTAACTTCTGGCGCTCCAATAAACCCATTACTAATATTCGTGACGATAACACTTATTTTAATTTCTAGTTTATCGTTGATACCTATAAACTTTATTTTAGTAAGAAATACAGGTGTTTTTCTTGCGATATTTCTAAATCTTTTTTTATCAATATTAAGCATAATTACTATAACTATGACAAAAATATTTTGGATTCTCCCTTGGTCTTATATCGGTAGAATTCCATTAATCACTTTATCATTACATCCAAATGGTACTTTATTATCTAAGTCGAGCCCATTTTTTAATGATTTACATGCTTTATTAATCGTTTTAATCGTAAGTACCATTTATTTCGTTGCATTTTTCTTCTTAAATAATAATAAATCTTGGAGGATAAAATGATAAATGAATTTAAAATCATAAAATTAAAATTTATATCAGACATTTTAACCTATATACCACTCATGTTTACACTTTTTTATATTTTATGTATTGATCTCTATTTAGGTCCCTCATGGCATAAAACAGCTATTCAAATATATACTGGTTGCTTTAATGCGATTACGCCATTAATATTGTCCATCACAGTGTTTCAGACAATTAAATTTGAAGAGGGCATAGGACATTTCAACCATATTTTAAGTAAGACTAGCCGTTTATCATGGGCTCTAGCCACACTCATGTATATTTATATAAACTACGTCCTATCGTTAATCATTTCTACTTTAAATTTAATCATCATGAGTGAAAACTTAAATATTAGCTTATTTTACTTATTGACTAGTCTGCTATTTAATATTTTAATAACAGTCATCATATTTATGATCGGTCTCTTTATCAAAAGCGTGCTTGCAATTGTTGGAGGTATATTTAGTGTAATATTTAACATCTATTTTGGTATGGAAGTTTTAGGCGACCAGTCATGGTATTACATGCCAATCACATATGCTGCACGCTATATTCCTATGTATATCCAAAATAGTGTACCTTATGTTTTAACGTTAATCCTATATGTTATGAGTTTAATCATTATTTGTGGCTTTTTAATGCTAACCATTAAGAAATGGTCAGGTAGAAAAATTAATGATTAATTTATAAGGTACATCGTATTGATTATGAGGCTCATATAAGCAATATTTATCAAAACTTACAGTATAAGGAAAAATGCTATTAACGAATTGAAATAGTTCATTCATTAATAGCATTTCCCAATATATTCTTATAATAATAGGTTAAGTTGTTCAACATACCTATTGACGTTTGAGTTTTGATAAAATTTTTAATCCTAAAGCAAAGTAGCCATAGCCAAGCGCTAGTCTTAAGAGATATTTTAATGAAGGACTTTTAATCCACTTAGAATTAAATATTAATGTCGGTACCAATGTACTATATGCATATAAGACTAAAACTTTTAAATATCTTGATTTCATTGTTATCAACCTCTTTTCAAGATTATTTTAACGTAATCGCATTAATTAAAGCGTGTCATTTTCATGACAATTCTTTTTTTAGTAGTCGTTCAAGCTGAGTTAAAGTCTTTCGCATACCAGTTTCAACACCCATGGATAACGCTTGTTCAGCAGCTGTCGCAGTTGGAAAAATAGTCGTAGACGTCACTTCTGTTTGTTGCTTATTCAATTGTTTGAATTCTAATACCACTTTCATCCCTGGTAATCGTGTATCTTTATCACCGTCTTTTGTAGCAAAGAAATCAAAGTAAACAATCTGATACGGTGCTTGAACCATATGGTATTCGGTTAATGTATAACTAGTCGCTTCTGGTGTTGTAATAGCATAAAATGCTTTTCCACCAGTCACCGCTTCAAAATGATAGACCTTAATTTTAGCACCTGGTGGATGAAACCATTGTTCAAATAGTGATTGTATTGTATAAGCCTTGAACACTTCAATGATAGGAGCATGAAATGTTATATGCGCAATGATTTGATTTAATTGGCGTTCAATGTGCATATGACCTATCCTCCTTTATATGTTAGTTGATCAATATGTTTTTTACGAAGTGCTTATTTATCAAGTTGTTGTTCCCAGCTTTTTATATCATATGGGTCTTTTACTTTTTTACCATTAATAAATACAGTTGGTGCTTTGGATATATGATGCTTCTTATATAATTGTTTATCTTTATCAGCCGCTTTCCATGACTGACTATTTTCTTGTTTATAATCTGCTTTGATTTTGTGCTTTTGTTGTTGACTAATATTAAGTTGATCTATTTGTTTGTCGATTAATTTTGGTGTAATCCATTCTTTGTCATCATTTTTTTCTTGTGCAGCGTATATTTTTTGTTGAAAATCTAAATATGCTTGTGGGGCAATAGCATTAACTGCATGGCCTGCACGCGCACCAATAATGGAATCTTTACCTAAAAAAGCCATGTTGATGAATTGATAGTCTGCTTTACCTGTATCAATATATTTCTTTTTAATTGTTGGCATGACTTGTGTTTCTACTTTTTTACAATATGGGCACTTGTAATCGCCATACTCAACGATAAGGGGTTTATTATGTTTAGTAGCTTGTGGTGCACTTGGAGCGTCTTTCTTTTGTTGTGCACATGCACTTAAAATAACTAAAAAAGTCAATAATAATATGATGGGTAATCGTTTTTTCATATGTGCTCCTTAACGTTTAGGTTAGTTCATATTTTCTTCTTTATAATCTGGATCGTGCTTTTGAATATATCCCTTTGCATCGAAATTTTCTTTAAAACTTATCGTTTTACCACTAAATTGATACGCATAATAGTGAATCTCATCATTATCACTAAGCGGTTTATATCCTAAAATGACATATTTGCCATGTTCAAAGACATAAATGTTAGCATCCTTTTTATCAAAATGCTTAACGACGTCGCCTTGATCATGTTTTGCTAAACGTTCTTGCTTATCATCTTGCATTTTAACCGCCTTATCTATCTTTTCGGTATATTTACCACTGCTGCAAGCTGTCAGCAGTAGAACGATTAATGTTAAGGCCATTGCTAACTTTTTCAAGTTATTCACTCCTAAGCTTTTAATTTATTTAATCTAGGATTCCCTATCATCCTTTAATACATGTCTAATCATACAACGATACGGGCAAACGTGCCAGTTGAAATAACAAGTTAATAAATGTTAAATAATATAATATTACTTTTATTCCATTTTCGAACTTATACAACTAAAGTATGATGGAATAATATGTGTATTTATAATGTAATTTTGTTACACTATACCTATTCAGTAAAATAGAGGAGTAGATTTAATATGAAGTTCATGACTATCACTGCAGAAGAATTCGATCAATTTACAAAAACACATTTTTCACATTATACCCAATCAAGTATGCATTACCTCACTCGCTCAGAAATGAAACATGATGTTCATTTGGTTGGCGTAAAAGATGACCAGAATGAAGTAATTGCTGCTTGTCTATTAACGGAAGCACCTGCCTTACGCTTCTTTAAATACTTTTACACCCATCGCGGTCCAGTCATGGATTACAGCAATATTGAATTAGTTCATTATTTCTTTAAATCTCTCACAAACTTTTTAAAACAACGCAATTGTCTTTATGTCCTTGTTGATCCATATATTTTAGAGAACTTACATAACGCAGATGGTGAGATTTTAAAATCTTACGACAATCGTGCAGTAATAAAAACATTAGAAGATTTAGGTTATAAACATCAAGGCTGGTCAGTTGGCTACGATATGATGAGTCAAATTCGTTGGCTTTCTGTACTGGATTTAAAAGACAAGAACGAAGATCAATTGATGAAAGAAATGGATTATCAAACGCGTCGCAATATTAAAAAAACCTATGAAATGGGTGTCAAAGTTAAAACATTGCCGATTGAAGACACGCATACGTTTTTCGAGTTATTCCAAATGGCTGAAGAAAAGCATGGTTTTTCATTTAGAGATGAACCTTACTTTATAGAAATGCAAAAAATATACCAAGATCATGCAATGCTAAAATTGGCTTATATCGATTTAAATGATTACTTGGCTACGTTAAAGGCAGATCGTGATAAATTGAAGCAACAGCTTTCAGACATAGAAACTGCTTTACAAGAGAGTCCAAACTCTAAGAAAAATAAAAATAAACATACACAAGTAACGCAACAAGTTGCAAGTAATCAACGCAAAATTAAAGAAACTGAAACTCAAATGGATAAAGAAGGTCATATCTTAAATTTAGCGGCTGCATTATATATCTATAACGACCATGAAATGTATTATTTATCCAGTGGTTCAAATCCAAAATACAATGCTTACATGGGTGCATATCGTTTACAATGGGAAATGATTAAATTTGCGAAAGAACATCATCTCGACCGTTACAATTTCTACGGTGTTACTGGAGACTTTAGTGAAGATGCCGAAGATGCTGGCGTACAAAAATTTAAAGAAGGCTTTAACGCTCAAGTATATGAATACATTGGAGATTTTATTAAACCAATTAAACCGGTATTTTATAAACTACAACAATTTATCGCACATAGAAAATAATTAGTTGGGTCAGGTTACCTAAAAAATTAAGAAGCAGGACAAAATTCATATAAAAATATCCAGTAAATAACTTTTATAAATTCATTTACTGGCTTCTTTATTTACTCGTATTGTTGGCTCGCTTTCTTAGGGGACAGCTTCACCTTGTCTTGTACTCCAAAGTGTCTCACCAAAATACGGCGCATTTATATGTAATTTTATATCAACATACTTAAAAACAGTCTGGGACATAATTATGTTTTAAGTTATGAACTCTATA
>NZ_KV809479.1:26271-77092 GCF_001812565.1 Staphylococcus sp. HMSC059F04
CCTTGCCGGGGCGGGACTAAGAATTCATTATGAATTCAGTCCCGCTCCCTTTTTTATTTGTCCAAGAACTTTATGCCCCAGACTCCTAATCATTCTATGTTGTTATTCTTCATTAATGACATTCAAAAAGCGTCTTAGCTCATCTGTTTTTGGTTGATTAAATAGTTGTTCTGGTGGACCTTGTTCCCCGATAATGCCGTCATGAATAAACACGATACGGTTAGACACTTCTTTCGCAAAGCGCATTTCATGGGTCACAATAACCATCGTCATTCCCTCATCTGCAAGCTCTCTAATCACTTTCAATACATCTGTAACTAGCTCAGGATCTAGCGCAGATGTAGGTTCATCAAAGAGCATGACCTTAGGATTCATGGCTAATGCACGCGCAATAGCCACACGTTGTTGTTGTCCACCTGATAAAGCGTGGGGACGCTGGTCTTTGACACTTATTAAACCTACCTTTTCTAATAAAGCTAATGCTATACGTTCCGCTTCAGACTTTTTCATTTTCTTAACGGTAACTAATCCTTCCATCACATTCTCTAACGCTGTTTTATGAGGAAAAAGATTATAGCTTTGAAATACCATACCTGATTGTTTACGCACATTAATTTGTGACTTCTTATCATCTGCCGTGTAAGTAACACCGTTAACTGAAACCGTTCCTTCAGTTGGAATTTCCAATGCATTCATCATTCTTAATAATGTTGTTTTACCAGAACCAGAGCGCCCAATAAATGTGATGACTTCTCCTTTTTCTACCGTCAAATTGACGCCTTTAATCACTTCTTTATCATTGAAGGATTTATGAATATTGTTAAGTTCTATCATGAACGATACCCTCTTTCAATTTTAGATTCATATAATCCTTGGAGCACTGAAATAATAAAGCAGACAACCCAATACATGATGGCTACTAAAATATATATTGTAAAATATTCATACGTTGTTGAAGCCACCTCTTGTGCTTTACGGAACATTTCCGCTACTAAAATAAAGCCTAATAGCGATGTATCCTTTATCAAGCTTAAAAATGTGTTTCCTAAAGCAGGGATAGACACACGAATAGCCTGAGGTAAAATGATACGTTGCACCGTTTGACGATAAGTCATCCCAATGGAATATGCTGCTTCAGTTTGTCCTTTCGGAATGGAAATAATACCACCACGAATAATTTCGGATGCATACGCACCTACATTTAGAGATAAACCTATAATTGCAGCAATAACTGGTGCAAGTGTCCATTGATTATCTGCATCACCTGTGATTAATCTTCCTAATTCTGGTATACCATAGAAGATAATAAATAATTGTACAATCATTGGTGTGCCTCGAATAATTGAAACATATATACGTGCAATGGCTCTTAATATTCTACTGGTTGATATTCGCATTAAAGCAGTAAATAATGCAAGAATTAACCCAAGAATAAAAGTCACAATTGTAATCGGAATAGAATATTTAACTAATCCTTCTAACATAGGTCCGAAGGCTTGTCCAGCTGCGTCTAAAGCATGTTGCTGTTCATTATTGAGGTTTAGAAACATCTTCACCAAACCATTTCTTACCTATTTTAGCTAATTCGCCACTATCTTTTATTTTTTTCAAGCCTTCATTAAAGTCTTTAACGACTTTACTGTCAACCTTTTTAGAAAAAGCAAAGCCAGATTTACTTTGTTCTGCCTGACCTTTAATAGCTTTAATCTTAGCGTTCGGTTTTTGTTTTGTGTAGTCTAAATAAGATAAACTATCGTTAAAAGTACCATCAACACGATTAGATAATAATAAGTCCATAGATTGGTTAAATCCATCCACTTTAGTAATATCAGCGCCTTTATCTTTAGCTAATTTACCATAGTTAGATGTAAAGGTTTGCGCTAATTTTTTCCCTTTAACATCGTCAAATGATTTAATATCCTTTTCATTGTCACGCACAACTAACACAGCATTTGAATATGTGTAAGGCGTTGAAAATTGATATTTTTGTTCTCTTTCTTTATTGATGCCTACTTGGTTTGCAATGACGTCAAAACGGCCCGCATCTAAACCAGCAAACATTGAATCCCAAGATGTTTCATTAAATTTAAGTTTATAACCTTCTGCTTTTGCGACTGCTTTAATCACATCTATATCGTAACCAGTTAATTTATCTTGTTTATCATGATACGTAAATGGTGCATAAGTTCCTTCTGTTCCAACCTTTAAGGTTTTATCACTACTCGCTTTATCATCTTTAGATGATCCACCATTTCCACATGCTGCTAATACAAAAACAAGCGCAATTACTGTAAATAAAAGTCTTTTCATCTGAATTGTCCCTCCATATTCCTATTATTTCTATCAGAATAGAATAATTTTAATCCTATCCTTACTATTAGTCAATAAGGAGTTACTCATTACAATCATTTTTCATGCCTTTACATAAGCCTATTGACGCTGATTTTTTAACATAAAAGTAAGCAATAAACTAATAACTGTAATGATAACAGCAAATAAAAATCCAGCATGATAGCCATGTAACACCGCATCAATTTTTATTTGAGCTGTCATCTCAGCTTTGGTCATTCCACTATATTGTTGTATATCTGGCGAAAATGCTTGACTTGCTTGGGAAAGAATAGTGATTAAAGCCGCCGTCCCAATTGATCCAGAGATTTGTTGCGCTGTATTCGTCATGGAAGAGCCATGTGCATTTAACGCATGCGGTAATTGATTCATAGTATGTGTCATAATAGGCATTAAGCTCAGAGCGATACCAATCATTCGTATACCATAAATTGTTGTTAAAATAAGTGCCGACGTATGCTCATCCATAAAAATGAAATAACATGTTGTCACAATAACAATAATGACACCTATAAATGCTAACAATTTCACGCCAAAGCGTTCATATAATACGCCAGATATCATTGACATTATTGCCATCACTATTGCACCAGGTAACAACATTAATCCAGAATCTAATGCTGAGCGGTGTAAGACATTTTGTACAAACATCGGAAGCACAGTTTCTGAACCTATCATTGAGATCATTGTTACTGACATAATCGCTAGTCCAACGGCAAATTGCTTATTTTTAAAAACTTCAAAATTCAATAATGGTACGTCAAGTTGATATTGTCGCCACACAAATAAAGCAATAAAAATCACACCAACAATTATAGTTGTCAGCACAATAGGATTATTCCATCCGTCTGTTGCAATAGAGCTCACTCCATAAAGCAAGCCACCAAATCCTAATACTGACATTGTTATGGATAAAGTATCGATTGGAGCATACACTTTTGTGCCAACATTTTTAACCGTTTTTAAAGCAATTAAGAATGTGAATGCTGCAATAGGTGCTACTACGTGAAACAACGCTCTCCAATCTAAATATTCAACTAAATAGCCAGATAATGTCGGCCCAATCGCCGGTGCTAGTCCAATTACTAAGCCAAAGGTCCCCATATATTTGCCGCGTTCATGTGGCTCGAAAATATCTAAAATCGTTGTCATCATCAGTGGCATCATAATGCCAGATCCTAATGCTTGAATAATACGTGCGATTAATAAAACAGAAAAATGAGGACTAAATCCGCCAATTATCGTCCCAATAAAAAAGACAGCAATTCCGACTAGAAACACTTGTCGTGTCGTATAACGCTGAATTATAAAGGCAGACAAAGGAATAACAACACCGTTTGTTAATAAGAATGCTGTTGTTAACCACTGCACTTGTGAATACGTAATATGAAAATCTGCCATAATACTAGGTAACGCGGTTGTTAGCAGTGTTTCATTAAGCAATCCAAAGAATCCGCCAAATAACATCGTGATAATCATTGTAAGTTTTTGTTGTAGTGACATATGTTCCTCCCACTAAAATAACATCATACATTTCATAAATAATAGCTATTTTACTAATAAATTCAACACTCCCCTAATTTTTTGCTTAAAATAAAAATAAATCGTAATAATTCCTATTTACAAAATACTATTAATCCGTCATACTATATGAATAAGGGAGGCGATAATATGAAGCAAGATGTACAAACTGCACGTCGAAACTTAAAAAGCCCTAATATTAAAACTAGAAAACGTGCATTAAAAATTATCAAGCAACATAAACGCAAGTAACCCTATCACTCACTTAATAAATAGAAAACAAATTGTTGCATATTATTTTAATATTTCATTATTCATACTTATCTTTATTCACACTTATACTTTATATTTATCTTTATTTCTTAAGCACTTACATTGAATGACATAAAAGCCATTACGTCGCATTTCACGCAACGTAATGGCTTTGATTTATTAAAGATAATATTTATTTGTAACGTTTAAGTTATCATCTAATTCATAAACAAGTGGCGCACCTGTTTTAATTTCGTAACCGATAATGTCTTCATCTGAAACATCTTCTAAGTATTTAATTAAGGCGCGAATAGAGTTACCATGTGCAGAAACTAATACTGTTTGACCATCTAATAAATGTTGTGAAATATGGTCTGTCCAAATTGGTACAACACGATCTAATGTAGTTTTTAAACTTTCAGAGTATGGCATCATACGTTTATCTAAGTGACGATATTTTCTGCTTTGTAGATATTCTTCACGTTGTGCTTCTGTTTCAGCTGGTGGTTCAATATCATATGAACGACGCCATTTATGAACTTGTTCTTCACCAAATTCTTTTCGCGCATCATCTTTATTTAATCCTTGAAGCTTACCATAATGTCTTTCATTTAAACGCCAGCTTTTATGCACTGGAATCCATAACTGATCTGATTCTTTAAGGATATAATTTGTAGTTTCTAGCGCTCTTTTTAACAGTGATGTATAGGCTACATCAATTTCGATGTTGTTCTCTTTAACCTTACGTCCAGCTGTGACTGCTTCGTTAATACCTTGTTCAGATAAATCGACATCAGTCCATCCTGTAAATAAGTTTTTTGCGTTCCATTCACTTTGTCCATGTCTACATAAAATTAATTTAGGCATGTAAAACACCTTCCTATAACTGAGATTTTCTTGTTGCAGTGAACAATGTATTTTTTTGTTACTTATATTATAAAACGACTTGCACAAGATTACTATCATTGACATGCTATTTTTGTAATAAATTACCTGAAATTGTGATCTAGCAGTGATATTTGTCGCAAAATTGCAAAAGTTGTTATTAAATTATGAGCTGTTAGTAACCACCAATGACTTAATCTTTGCTATAATTAAGTTTCCGTAATTGATTTTGATAACGTAAATAAGGGAACCGTTTTTCTTCATATTATCCTGTTTATTAAAGGAGTTTTTATTATGAGAAAATCAATATTAGCATTTATCGCTACGGTATCAATTGGGGCAGCAAGTGCTGAAACTTATACACATACGGCACATGCAAATGACTTAACAAATGAACAACAAAAATCAACACCACCTACCACACAGTCTATACAAACAACCTCTTCTCCTGAAAGTGATAACGATGTAGATGCTGTATATGACCGCTTTATGGCTGCAGGTGGGACTGAAGAACTTTGGGAAAAAATTGTGTTACCTGAATCAGGAGGCAATCCGCATGCTAAAAATGGAGAATATTTTGGCTTAGCACAAACTAAGTTATCTTGGGGCTATGGAACCGTTGAACAACAAACGCGTGGCATGATTGAATATGCTCAGTCGCGCTATGGTTCAATCAATGCAGCAGTTAGATTTCGGACAACGCATGGATGGTGGTAAGAAAGCACACTAGGAACAGACAGCCATACATTACAGTGTATTGAATATAACAGAAGCGGGAAAAATTTATTATGAATTCGTAGTCCCGCCCCGGCAAGGTTGACTAGGATGGAAAAAAACTTGGTATAAGCCTATTTTCAATCCCTTCAACTACTGCCAATATATAGTAAATAGCCTAGAACATAATTACGTTCTAGGCTATTTACTCATAACTTAAAATTTTTTAATTCAAAATCTATTGGTAATATGGTTCCGGATGGACATAAACAGATGAAATTCCCTTACCATGCAAATGGCTTTCAACCCGATCACAAATATCATGTGCCTCTTTAAGCGATAGTTTAGCATCAACAGCAATTGTTACATCTAAAAATATACTGCTACCATGATAACGTCCTTTTAAACTATTCACTTTAATCACATCAGCTACTTCCAACACATCATCACGATATTGTTGTAACTCTTCCTCATTAAAGCCGTCACTTAAGGCAAATATCGATTCTTTAAAAATGCCAAACCCTGTATAGATAATTAAAAAACCTAAAATTGTAGCTAAAATAATATCGACAATTGGTAAACCAAATTGTGTAAACACTAGCCCTATCGCCGTTCCTATACTCACTAAACTATCCGATAAATTATCTTTCGCTGCTGAGTTTAGTGAGCTGCTATTTGTTTTCTTAGCGAGTTGTCGATTAACTATATAAACAGCGAACATGATTATACCGCTAATTGCACTAATCACAATTGTTATCGCACTTGGTGTGTGGTGGTCTCTTGTAATTAATCTAGGTACATTTTCAATAACAACTTGAATACCTACGAACATGATTATAAATGATACTAATAATGTTGATATATTCTCTGATTTTAAGTGACCATAAGGATGATTTTTATCTGCAGGTTTAATCGATATTTTCAAGCCTACAATCACTGCCAATGATACTACAATATCTGTCATATTATTTAAGGCATCCGCTCTTACTGCCGCAGAATCATAAATAAAACCTGTAAGATATTTCGTAACAGATAAAATAATATAAACAATCAAACTGAGATACGCGCCACGCTGTGCCAGTTTTAAATTTTCACTTTGCGACATTCAACTAACCACCTTAACATCCTTTATTAAAGCTAGTATGAATGAATTTTAATTGTTTTACAATAATTATTAATTTCGATATTTTTTGTAATAATAACATAACTATTTTATTAGAAGCACCTAAAATTTTAGTTATAATCACATACACTTTATAACACGTTAAAATTTGTCTCTAAGTATCCATTTAGACATAACAAATGTAATCGGTATAGTTATGATTAAACCGGCAAATGGTGCTATTTCTGATGGAAAATGTAGCCAGCGGACAAATATATATAATAACGCCGTTTGCATTCCCATATTAACAACTTGTGTAAATGGAAAACTTAAAAATTTAACTAGCGTCGGTTTAACTTTATAAACAAAATAACAATTTAAATAGTATGAAATAACAAAACTAACTACAAAACCGGTAATGTGGCTTACCATATAGTTTATGTCGAAGACCTTTAACAGTAATAAATAAACAATATAATAGTTTAGCGTATTGATGCCACCTACTATAATAAATCTTAAAATTTCATAATGTGTTGCATTTAATTTCATGATTGATTCCTCATTACCCTTCATCTTCTTTATTAAGACAGCGCCTATATTATCGTTTCTCGTACAAATAATATGCTATTAGTGTATTATTTTTCAAGCTATTTCTACTATAATAATAGTATAGCAATAAATGTCATAGACAAGGAGTGGCTTTATGTCCATAAAACATATTGTTATCGCACCAGATTCATTTAAAGAAAGCATGTCTGCTAAACAAGCAAGCATTGCCATCAAAGAAGGCTTTGAACGTGTTTTTAATAATACTGTTCATTATGAACTCATTCCTATGGCAGACGGTGGCGAAGGAACAACAGCAGCGTTAGTGGAAGCATTAAATGCTGATTGGCGATATATTCGTGTACGAGATCCATTATCACGACCAATTATGGCTGGATATGCCATTACACCGAATAAAGATACAGCAATCATTGAAATGGCAGCAGCTTCTGGACTCCATCTTGTTCAAGCTAGTGAACGTAATCCATTAATAACGTCCACGATTGGTACTGGCGATATCATTCTTGATGCATTGAATCAAGGTGTTAAACGTATCATTCTTGGTATTGGAGGTAGTGCAACAAATGATGGTGGTGCAGGCATGTTAACTGCACTTGGGGTTCAATTTCTCGACAACAATCATCAAATCTTACCACAAGGTGGCGGTGCGCTTGCTCAATTATCGAAAATTGACAGCACAAACCTTGATAAACGTTTAGCAAAAGTAACGTTTAAAGTTGCCTGTGATGTAACTAATCCATTATTGGGATTACAAGGTGCCAGTGTTGTTTATGGTCCACAAAAAGGTGCAACCGAAAAAATGATACCAAAGTTGGATTCCGCCTTGGCAAACTATCATGATAAAATAAAAATAGCTTTAAACAAAGATGTAAAAGATATCCCAGGGGCTGGTGCAGCTGGTGGCTTAGGGACTGGTCTACTTGCCTTTTGCCAAGTCACAATGATGAAAGGCATCGATCTTGTATTAGAAGAAACTCAATTTAAATCTTATGCCGCGCAAGCAAATTTAGTCATTACTGGTGAAGGAAAGATAGATGGACAAACAATTTATGGAAAAACACCTATTGGAGTAGCTAAAGCAGCTAAACAATTTCATTGTCCAGTCATCGCTATTTGTGGCTCATTAGGTGACAACTATGAGGCAGTGTATCATCACGGCATCGATAGTGTCTTTAGCATCATTGAACAGCCTGAGACATTAGATCACTTATTAGAGCATGGATATGATAATATGGTAAAAACTGCTGAAAATATTGCACGCTTGATTAAACTCTCATCGTCTTTTCAGCTCTTAAAGAAACAAAACAACTGATTAAGTATTTCCCAGAAAATATTAGAGGTGATGTTACATGAAACGAACAGAAAAATATAGAGACAGTTATGAACAAGATAAAGAATATCAAAATCAGCAACAACGTCAGCAGCACGCGCGTTATCAACAACAACGTTATACAAACCAACAGCAAGCACAATATCAAAATAACGGAGATAGATATCGTCAACAGCAAGCACGTTATGATGAAAATGGCAATCGTTATTACAATGATCGTGATTTTCGTAGAGAACAACAGTTAGAAGAAGATAATATAAGACAGAAAAAGTCTAAAAAATGGTTATATATTATCATCGCCCTGCTTTTAATTGTCGTTGCCGTGTTTGTGACACTTGCATTTATGGGTGGAGATAGCAATAGCGATAAAGTAAGTAACGATCCCAACGTATCACAGAACTACCAAAAACAAGTCAAAGATAAAGACGATAGTATTACAAGTCAAATTGAAGCGGCTAAAAATGATATCAAAGACAAAGTCAACACAGACAATACGATTCAAAAACTACAACAAGAAATCAATAGCTTAAAACAAAATGAACAAAATAATGCAGATTCAAAATTCACTAAATTTTATTAAGATCAGTTAGATAAATTAAAAAATGCCAACCAAGCACAACAAAACAATGCAGACCAAAGTAAAGTTGAAGGTATGCTTGATGATATCAATACTAAATTTGATAGTCTTAAAGACAAAATAGAAAATTTTATCAATAGTTTTAGTGGGAAATAAGTTACTTATTAAATTTGAAGACCATTAGGTAACATTTTAATATATGAGCAGGACTGAAATCATTATAATGACGTTAGATTTCAGTCCTGCTCTTTTTCTTTTTTGCTTAATGCACTATCACAGCTATTTATATTATGGCAAAATGTTGGTATAATTAAAAAATTAAAATATTTAAAATAAAACATGAATTTAACATTCGAGGAGTCTTTTATGTCTCAGTCATTTCGTACGTTTCCTATTACTTTGTTAATCATATTAGGTGTTATTACTGCCTTTGGCCCTATGACCATTGATATGTATGTTCCTTCATTACCTAATGTACAACATCATTTCGGGTCATCCACATCAAAAGTTCAATTAACGCTATCCTTTACTATGATAGGCTTAGCCATTGGTCAATTTTTATTTGGTCCGTTATCAGATGCATTTGGTCGTAAAAAAGTTTTATTAATGATTTTAACGATATTTTTAATTGCTTCATTCGTGGCAACGCTAACGGACCACTTACCTCTATTTTTAATTTTACGTTTTGTTCAAGGCTTAACTGGTGGTGGTGCCATCGTTATAGCCAAAGCTTCAGCTGGTGATAAACTCCATGGCAATGCGTTGGCTAAGTTTTTGGCGGCGCTAATGGGTGTCAATGGAATAATTACAATTATCGCACCACTGATTGGTGGTTGGTCACTTAAACTAGGGTCATGGCATGTCATCTTTATTGTGCTAACAATTGTCACATTTATACTTATTATAGGTGTATTATCGCAAATGCCAGAAACAGCAAAAGATACACATTCCAAATTAAACTTTAGCCACATTTTTTCAGACTTTGGACAACTGTTGCGTAAACCCAAATTTGTCATTCCTATGCTATTACAAGGATTGACATATGTGATGTTATTTAGTTACTCATCTGCATCACCTTTTATTACACAAAAAATATATACACTTACCCCGCAACAATTTAGTCTGATGTTTGCAATTAATGGCATTGGGTTAATAGTTGTCAGTCAAATTGTGGCGACATTAGTTGAATATATCCATAGACACACCTTATTAGTTTATTTAAGTATCATACAAATTATTGGCGTAATTCTAATTGTTATAACTTTAACATATCATCTACCTATATCTGTATTGATGATTTCGTTCTTTATTAATATTTGTCCAGTTTCCTCTATTGGGCCTTTGGGTTTTTCAATGGCAATGGAAGAACGTACTGGTGGTAGTGGCAACGCATCAAGTTTACTAGGTTTGTTCCAATTTATTCTTGGCGGCATGATTTCACCACTTGTAGGCTTAGCAGGTCAATTTAATCCAATGCCCTACTTAATTATCATTAGTACTACAGCTGCCGTGTTCATTATTTTACAATTTACTTATTTTAAAATTAATAAGCCGTATATTAAATAAAATATATCAGTTTGGGACATCATTATATTTTAAGCTATGAACTAAATATTGGCAGTAGTTGACTGGAATGAAAATACACTTATATCAAGCTTGTTTCAATCCTAGTCAACCTTGTCGAAGCGGGACTATGAATTCATAATGAATGCTGTTCCGCTTCTATATTTTTATAACATTACCGTTTCGTTGTTAACTTGCTTACCTTATTCCGACTCTATCGGAAGCCATATTTCAGCTACATAATCATCACTTTCAATATCTCCTGGCAGGTAAAGTTCAAAGAAATTGGCATCTTTGATACGAAAACCTTCGCGTGGCAACAAGTTTACATGAATATGGCGCATTGTGCGTTGTATAGAATCTGGAAAAGGTCCACTTGTCGTCACAACTAAATAATCACCTTTGACTAATTGAACCTTTGAATATCCCTCATGTGGTATAGATTGATTTGTGACACCTATTAAATAATCCATTCGCCCGTCTTCGTGTGAAATACACACGCCTAATAAGCCATTTAGTGTGCCATCACTGTGGCGTGCTAATTCTTCATCGATATGTGCACTTATCACATCCTCCCAAAATGATGCAATATGTTTTTGAGCTTGTGTACCACTTCGATAACTTCGATGAAAACCAACAACTTGTATTTCTTCTAGCTGTTCTAATCTATATTGCATAAATCTATCCCCTTTTTATTTTTCTATAATTATTATAGCCACAAAATGAATCATTTAATCTAGTAGTCAAAACTTTTTAATATACGAATTTGGCATTGCGTTATATAATAAGTTGTATTATTTTTGGACAGTGTGTTTACACGTACCGAGGAGAACGATGTCATGAGTAAAACAATCTTAAACGTTAAACCAATCAGCCAACTTTTCCCTTTACCCTTAGTTATGGGATGCGAAGGCGTTTCTGCAGCAATGTTGCTGCAATATAATCATCATACTACGAAAGCCACAGATATTATGAAAAACTGGCCGACACATAAAAATAATCCGTATAAAGGTTATGTTGGTCATCAATTATTTATTAAGTTTGGACATCACCAAACGATTTTTCCTGAAGCGTTTGTCCCACATCTTCAACAATTTGATGCACGCGTCAGCAATGGTACAGGACATGCATTATCCGAACTTGAACAGATTATTGATCAAGGCCAACCTGTCATTATTTATCACACAAGTTTAGGACAAAAGCCATTACACAAAATCTATCATTTCGATCAAAAACCTACGCCGACCGTCGCAAATATTCATGTGACATTATTAATTGGCTACGACGATACCCATTATTACTACATAGATCCACTATGGAGTCACCTAGGTTGGAAAATTGTCTTTCCAGCTATATTACCAAATAAATTTCAAATCATTAAAATTAGTAAACAAAAAATGGCTACGAGTTATAATGCACCTGGTCAAAAATGCATTTATATCAATCCTAACAGTGAACAACCTAATAACCTCTCAAGTAATAGGTAACTTCGAAATGCATATTAAATACAAACAGAGCATGCTCTGTTTGTATTTGTCTATAAGTATTTCATTTATATTCGCTCTCTTATTTTAATTCGTTTTTAGAACCTCTTACCATGTAATTAATGTATGATACTTATCATTTTTAATCATTTAGCAACCTATGTTTCTTGTTAATCATTAATTGTAAAATCCATTAATGCATGATTGACTTCTGATATGATATCATACGTTCGCCATTGCCGTTGATAGCCAAGACATGGGCAAAGATACGTTATGCCATTTTCTGTCAGTTCTTTTCTAAAATGCACATGCCCCATAATGCTATAACGTACAGGATAATCCTGATAGATACTGTCAATGTCTGTCGTCCCAATATAAGCATTAAAAAAATCAAATAGACGATGTGGTGTCGGAACCATAAATGCAGGGTAAGTCACAATATGCGTTACTATAATAAGTTTTCTTGGTGCTACTTGTGAAGCATGCGCTCGTAATTCATCAGCAAACTGTTTTGATAATTGCCGATCATCCACTGTCCAATCAATACGGACTTTATCTTGCCAGGTCGCCCCATAATGCTTGCCGCTTTGTAACTGTTCTTCTGAAAAACGTTCATGTGCATAGCTATAATCATACCAAGCCGTTGAGCCTATAATTGCCCAATTGTCATTGATAATATAAGGCTGTGTCATGAGACACTCTGGTTGTTGACGAAAAGATGTGACAATATCAGTTGAGCTATGATCTAATTGATCTGACCAATAGTCATGATTGCCAGGTACAAATAGCACAGGAATATTTATTTGGGCTTTAACTTGAGAGATAAACGCACACGTCATTTGATAATTGTTAGAAATATCACCGGCTATAATTAATAAATCCACTTGCCGCTTGATGGCACAGTCAACCAAAGCCTGCATGTAACCTTCACTATTTATATAAGTATGTCGATCGATATGTAAATCTGAAATAGTGCCTATTTTCATAAAACTTCCTACTTTGCTTGTTACTTATAATCATTATGTCACAAGCACTACACATTTTAAAATTTTGAAACTTACATATACCTAAAGATAATTGTAATTTCTATAATTAACTGTATAATAAAACCATATTTCATCATAATTACACATAAATATACATTATTATGACCTATAAAAAATATTTGACCTCAAAGTTTAAATAGCATATTTAGCTATGATTTCGACAAGCTTATCGTTTATATGGAGGATGACTTTATGGCACAGCAATTACAAAGAGAATTAAGCAATCGTCATATCCAATTAATAGCCATTGGTGGCGCTATTGGCACTGGTCTCTTTTTAGGTTCAGGCCAAACCATTTCGTTAACTGGCCCTTCCATATTATTGGCATATATGATTATTGGCATGGTGTTATTTGCTTTTATGCGTGCTTTAGGAGAGTTGTTGCTAAGTAATACGCAATACAATTCCTTTGTAGACATTGCCAATGACTTTCTCGGTCCTTTTGGCGGCTTTGTAATTGGATGGACGTATTGGATTAGTTGGATTATTTCCAGCATGTCAGACTTGACAGCTATGGGACAGTATTTTAGCTTTTGGTTTCCCAATTTTCCCCACTGGATTACGGTTTTATCTATCGTATTTATGCTAACTTTATTTAATTTATTAGGGGCGAAATTATTTGGGGAAATCGAGTTTTGGTTCGCGATTATTAAAATTATAACAATTGTCGCCATTATCCTTATAGGTTTGGTGATTATTTTATTTGGAATACACACTTATTATGGACAAGCTTCTTTTACTAATTTGGCACAGTATCAAGGGCTGTTTCCTCATGGTTCATTTGGCTTTTTAATGTCATTTCAAATTGCACTATACTCATTTGTTGGTATCGAATTAATTGGTGTCACTGCTGGGGAAACGAAGCATCCAGAAAAAACGATTCCACAGGCTATTAATAATGTACCTGTTCGCATATTATTATTTTATATTGGTAGTTTACTGGTCATCATGTCTGTGATTCCATGGGATAAAATTGGTACAAACAGTAGTCCTTTCGTAACAATGTTTAAATTAATCGGTATTCCATTTGCGGCTGGTATTGTCAATTTCGTTGTGTTAACTGCTGCCGCTTCTGCAACAAATAGTGGCATCTATTCCAATAGTCGTATTTTATTTGGATTGGCTAAAAGAGGCTTAGGCCCTCAACCGTTAACAAAAACAAATCATCATGGTGTGCCTTTTATTGCCATGCTAATATCGTCAGTCATCTTATTAGTAGCCGTATTACTCAATTATATATTTCCTAACGCGATACAATTATTTATCTATGTAACAACGCTATCTACTGTGCTCTTTATAGTGGTATGGTCCATGATTGTTGTGTCTTATATCAAATATGTACGTCAGCATCCCCAACAACATAAACAAAATACATTTAAATTATTAGGCGGACAGTGGATGGCCTATGTTATTTTAGGTGTCTTTGCTTTGATTTTCATTTTATTATTCTTTAGTAAAGAAACAAGAATGGCTCTATTTATCTCACCAATTTGGTTTATCTTTTTATTTCTTTTCTATCGGCGTCGCCTTGCAACAAAGATTAAAGAATAAATATCAAAAATATTCATCCCTCAATCACTTTAATATCGTGACTGAGGGATACTTTTTAACACTTCTTTATTTCATTCTAGGTACTTCATGATAAAATAACTATATTATCTATACTAGAAGGAGTGCGTTATGGAATTACTTGAAGCTTTCTTATTATTTATTACTGCAGTGATTATCAGTTCGATTATTTATAATCGCTTTCCTAAAATTCCTGCTGCTTTTATACAAATTGCCTTGGGTGTCTGTTTATTCATACTCCCCATTCCGATTCACTTTAAATTTGATTCTGAAGTCTTCATGTTTGCGGTCATTGCACCGTTATTATTTGTTGAAGGCACTCACGTGTCGCGTACAAAGCTGATGGAGTACAAAAAGCCCATCGTCTTAATGGCCATGGCGTTAGTATTCGCAACAGTTATTGGTGTCGGCTATTTTATTCATTGGATTTGGCCTGATTTACCTATGCCAGCAGCTTTTGCTATTGCAGCGATTTTATGTCCGACTGACGCTGTAGCAGTATCCGCTATTACAAAAGGAAAAATGTTACCCAAAGGCTCAATGGCTATCTTAGAAGGCGAATCATTACTCAATGATGCTGCAGGTATCATTTCCTTTAAAATTGCAGTAACAGCCTTAGTTACAGGGTCATTTTCTGCCTTTCATGCCATAGGACAATTTATTGTGTCCACTATTTTAGGTATTTTAATTGGCATTATCATTGGCACTTTGGTAGTTCGTTTACGTATTTATCTTACAGCAAATAAAGGTTTAAAAGATAACAATACATTAACATTTATCCAACTTTTGACACCTTTTGTTGTTTATTTTATTGCCGAAGAACTACATGCATCTGGAATTATTGCCGTCGTCATTGCTGGTCTCATTCATGGCTTAGAGCGTGACCGTCTCATTCGTGCCCAAACGGAATTACAAATGAACTACAACCAGATTTGGACTACACTGAGTTATGCATTAAATGGCTTCGTTTTCGTAGTACTTGGCTTTATCGTTCCTGAAGTTGTGGATGAAATTATTCGCGTAGAGCCAGAAAATATTATGTTTTTAATTGGCATTACGCTTAGTATTGCCGTAGCCATTTATGTTTTTCGTTATATATGGGTGTATATTTGGTTTAAGGACTTTTATGCCCCTAAAAATGTGCAGTCTTATTTGGATGATGACAGTGGTTCTATTCCAACACGTAGTCGTTATGCATTTATCATGACGATGTGCGGTATTCACGGTACCATTTCATTATCAATGGCTTTAACACTTCCAGAATTAGTAGGTCAACAGCAACATTTTGAATATCGTAATGATTTATTATTTATCGCAGCCTTAATGGTGTTAATTAGCCTGATCTTAGCGCAAATTATACTGCCGCTCATCACACCATCAGCACATGAGACAGATTTCCAAGGAATGAGCTATCAATCGGCAAAGATTTTCATTGTACAGCAAGTCATTGACTCTTTTAAAGAAAAGTCAACCTCACAGCCAGACATTGACTATCGACCAATTTTAAACCAATACTTTAATGAATTATCTTTCTTATTAAATATAGAGCCTGATAATAAAAATACAAAGGAATTGCGTCGTTTAGAAGATATTGCAGAAAAAATAGAGACAGAAACGTTAGAACGTTTAATTGCTAAAGGAAGTATCACTAAGCAAGATATTTCGAATTATCGAGGTGTAATTGAATATTCTCAATTTTTTAGAGAAGCATCTTTCATCAAAAAGCTCTCACGCTTCATCAAATTATTCTATCTACGCCTTAAAGCACTTAAAAGCAGTGACAAATCTGAGCGTAATGATATACGTCAAAAATATCAAGATGGCTTTAAGCATGTGCAAAAAATTATGCGTATCGTCAACCATAATATCATCTTAAAAATGCGTGAAGAACAACATAGTGGTAACGTACTTGAAGTAAGCTTGGTCATTAATCGCTATACGAACCTTACTCAAACCTTACGTCAAAGTGCTTCAAAAATAAAAGCACGCCAAAAAAACGAATTAATTGTTAGCAATGAAACCCAACAATCATTAAAATTACAAGCACTATATACACAACGTGACGTACTCGATAAACTGATTGCCAACAATAAAATAACGAATGATATCGCGAAACAAATTCGTGAAAATATCAACTATAATGAAATTGTGTTAGCCAGTGAATCAACACATTAATTGTACGAATATAAAGGTACGACCTCCTTAACTATGGAAGTCGTACCTTTTTAATGAATTTAAGAATCATGTACACCTTGGTCTAATACTTCTTTTTGCTCTTTAATGAATTTCATCATAGATAGATAATTACTGTTACCAAAATCCCTAGAACCACTCATAAATTCAATACCACTTAAATAAGCAACTTGTGGTTCTTTATCACTATTATAATTAAACGGTGAGAAAGTATAGAAAGCAAGTACTGGCACTTGATCTTCTTTCTTTTTCGCTGGTGCTTTAGCGATGACTGATACATTGACTAATGGAATACCAGAATATTTCATTTGTCCTATACCGTAAGACACTGGTTTAGGAGCTACCAATTGATTTAATGTTTTAATGTCTTTCATTTTGTCACCATCTAAAGCTTTTTCAAAATCAGCTGTATAGAATCCTGGTTCGATTGACGCATAAACGAGTTTACCATCTTTATATTTAGTTAAAATCTCAGCATAAAACTCTGGGATATTGCTCTTTCCTATTTTCTTACCACTTGGATCAACATACCAATAGTCAATTTGTTTCAGACCACCTGGATTTTTTATTTCTTTACGTTTAACACCTTTTTTATCTTTAAAGAAGTCATCAACTTCTTTCATAGATGCCCCTTTTGATTCTTTAACATAGTTATAATCTGCAAGTTCAACCTTTTTCATAAGTTCTTTATAATCTTTCCAACCTTGCATACCTGTTTTATTTGTTAATGACTTTTCAGTAACAAGTGGATCCAACTTGCCCATGATGTCTACTTTTTCTTTTTTACTTGCTTTCTTTTCTAATTCTTTATATTCTTTTTCTTTGTCAGTCATCTTATCGTCATCTTTAATTTTAACTGTTTCAGTATCTGTTTTAGATGATTTATCCGATTTGGTTGATGACTCTTTGTTATCATTATCATGGTGTGAGCAACCAGCTAATGTAAGTCCTAATGCAAGTAAAATCATAACTATACCTTTACGCATATTTGTTCCTCTTCTCTATTCGTATTTAATACTAGCGTCATACAATTCAAAAACGATGTTATATTTAAATTTTACAATAGTTGACTTACTATTTAAATAACTTTTTTAATATTTTAAGCAAAATAAAAAAGAAATCCGTATAGCACATAAATTTCTATGACATGTTAAAAAAGGAGCGGAACAGAATTCATTATGAATTCGTAGTCCCGCCCCGGCAAGATTAACTCGGATTGAAAAAGCTTGGTATACGCATATTTTCAATCCAGTCAACGACTGCCAATATATGGCATTCATAGCCTAAAACATAATAATGTCCCAGACTTTTTATGCTTTTATTTTTGGATTTATATCCCCGTCTAACCTCTATCATCTGTACAACAGGGTTTAATTATTTTTTTAACTTATACGGAATCGTCGCAAGAATAACATTTTTTTGATAGAATAAATGCATTTTCAAGCGAATACTCGTTTGATTGTGTAAAAAGTTATGCCATGGCTTTTTAGTTACAAATTGAGGTACAACCACGGTGATGACATAGTTCTTATCATTAGCTTTTTTATTAATTTTATCAATAAAGCGTGATATTGGACGTATCACACTACGATATTCTGAACGTAAAATAACCAAACGTATATCTGGAAAATGAGCTTTCCATTTATTTTGCAAACATGTTTCATCTTTATCTCCAAATGACACATGCACAGCAATGACGTCATCTGCAATCATTTGCGCGTAATAAATAGATTTATCAACGGCAGATGTAATACTACTAATCGGTACTAATGCTAAATTTTTATCCACGATTGGCATGTCTTGAATCATCGCATTTGAACGTAATTGTTCGGCAATATCTCTATAATGCATTCGTATTTTTAAGAAGCCAATAACGACGATTGGCAAGAAAATGAGAATTGGCCAAACCTGATTAAATTTCGTAATTAAGAATATCATAAATACGACAAAAGTAATGGTACCACCAACTGCATTCGCAATCAGTTTGACAGCCCATCCTTTTTCTCGACCCTTTATCCATTTAATGACCATACCAAACTGGGCTAATGTAAATGGAATAAATACACCTGTGGCATATAATGGAATGAGATTTTCAGTCTTACCATCAAATAAGATAATTAAAATAATCGCAAGTACTCCTAAGACGATGATAGAGTTAGAATAACCTAATCTATCACCTCTCGCCGTAAACATGACTGGCATATATTTATCTTTAGCCATGCTTGCAGCTAGCATTGGAAAGGCCGTAAAACCTGTATTTGCAGCAAGAACTAGAATCATTACTGTCGTAGCCTGTACAAAATAATATGCCACATTCTGGCCTAATACATGTTTAGCTAATTGTGATAGTACCGTTGTTTCTTCTTGTGGTAAAATGCCATACCAATATGATAAGCCTACGATGCCCACTAATAAGAAGCCCAAAATACTACCCATAGCGATAAGTGTTTTAACTGCGTTATTAGGTCCTGGTTCTTTAAAGTTTGTTACAGCATTAGAAATCGCTTCTACCCCAGTTAATGACGATGCCCCAGAAGAAAATGCTTTTAATAGCAAGAATAAGCTTACTCCTGGCACAGCCGTTCCTACAGCTGATTGCATGTGTGGTTCTGCCTGACCTGTAGCTACTTTAAATGTTCCTATAATAATCATCACAATAAGGCCCACGATAAATAAATACACCGGATAAGATAACACCGTAGCAGATTCTGTTAAACCACGTAAATTTAACAATAAAATAAACAATACTAATAAACATGCAATTAACACTTTATGTGAATAAAGTGTTGGAATTGCAGCAACAAGTGCATCTGCACCTGATGAAATACTTACCGCTACCGTCAATATATAATCGACAAGCAAAGAGCCACCTGCGAGTAAGCCCCATTTTTCTCCCAAATTAGATTTCGATACCATATAGGCACCGCCACCTTTAGGGTAAGCATAAATGATTTGTCTATATGATAGTGTCAATGCTGCTAACAAGATAAGCACTGCAACTGCAATTGGTAAGGTATACCATGCTGCTGCAGCACCTACAATAGACAAGGTAAGCAGAATTTGTTCTGGACCATAAGCCACGGATGACAAGGCATCCGAAGATAAAATCGCTAATGCTTTAAATTTACTAATCTTTTCATTCTTTAATTCTCTATTTCTTTTAGGTTTGCCAATAATTAGTCTTTTAAATTGATTGAACATAACTACTCTTCCTTATTTATTACATTTCGATGGATAAACTATACTCCCATCTCTAAGAAAAGTATACCGCTGTCATAGAAATTTAATAAATATTTTTGCCCAATTTGTTACAAATTGCCATAAATATTTAACTGCTTTACTATTGTTTTTATATTATAAAATAATTGCCAACAATATATGAAGCCCTTTATTGCGCGTTTTATAATTAAAATTGTTATAATGAGCATATATTTTAAAATGAGTTGAGTGCAATAATTTAGCAAAATTAGGGGTAAATCACGTTGAAGAAGAAAATATTTGCCTTTTTAGGCGGAACCATCTTTGTGGTCACTATACTTACGATCGCCATGATAATCAATCACCATATTAATCAGAAGAAGACAGAAACGATGTTATCTAAGTCATCACAACATTATATAGATAAAATTATCACAAGTGAAATGGATAGTGGACATATTCCCGGACTATCTGTGTTGATTATGAAAGATAATAAAGTCTATTTAAATAAAGGATATGGCTATGCAAATACCAGTACTAAGGTAAAAGCCACACCGAAAACACGTTATGAAATTGCTTCAAATACAAAAGCTTTTACAGGCTATGCAATTTTACAATTAGAAAATGAAGGCAAACTGCATCTATCAGATAAAGTTTCTAAATATGTTCCTGGTTTTTATATGAAATATAAAGATAAGAGAATAGATGATATCACGATAAATCAGTTGATTGCACAAACGAGTGGCATTCCTGGAGATATTACAGATAATGACACCATTACCAGTAAAAATGATAGTCTAAGTGGTATCGTTGATAGCATAAAAGGACGTGAACTCAATAATAAACCAGGTGATCAATTTGAATATTCAAATATGAATTACGACATTTTGGGATTAATTGTGCAAAAGGTTTCAGGCCAATCTTATTCTAGTTACCTTGAAAACCAAATTTTCTCACCACTCAATATGCATCAAACCTATGTTAAAGGTGATACCGAGAAAAAAGGTTCAACAGCTCAAGGTTATGAAATCAAGCATGGCAAAGCCGTAAAAGATAATCCTAAATATAATGTTGGTGATGGCCCAGCCGCTTATATGGTATCTAGTACAAAAGATTTAGAATCATGGATGAGCCGTCAACTTAACCCAACACAAGCCACGCAATCTTTAGTTCAGTCTTCACATAAGCCGAAAGTTAAAACGGCAGACGATAATAAAGCGCCTAGTTATGCAACTGGCTGGTTCGTTGATGACTCAGAAGCAAATACAATTGTATATCATCCTGGTACCCTTGAGAACTTCTCATCGTATATCTTGCTAAATAAAAAGAAAAACTATGGCATTGTTGTGCTGGCCAATGCCTATTCAGATAAAACACCTGACATAGCTGAAGATTTGAACAGTCAAATTTTAAATAACAAAAATTACACAACAATTGAAAATGCAATTAATCAAAGTTCATTAGTTTCTTACGTCATTATCACGTTAAGTCTGTTCATTACAATTGCCATTGCTTTCTACATGTTACGTCGAATAATCAATATCTATCACGGTACATTTGTAATTCATGTTCAAGGGAAACTTTTAGGTTGCTTTTTAATTATTATGGCTGTCTTTATTAGTCTCATGACAGCTATCTATTTGCTACCAGATTTAGTTATGGGCAACACCAACTGGGACTTTATCATGGTATGGTTACCACTGCATGCCAAACTGGCATTGTGGTCTGTTATGCTCACTATCTTATGCGCTACTATCACATTAGTAACGATGCTCTTTTCTAAGAAAAAAAGATAAATTTTATCGTTAAACCTAATTAATTTGAAATAAAAATTAATTAGGTTTAGTTATTTTTTTAATCTTTGTGTTATGCTATGTTTAACAATTATTTGTTGAAGGAGCTTAGCAATGAATAAACATACACGACTCTTATTCTTTAGCTGCATACTGCTACTAGCTGGCTGTAATTATTCAAAAAAACAACATCAAACGGGATTCTTTTTTTATGTATTTGTTAAACCTATTGATTGGCTGTTACACAGCATAGGTCAACTCTTTCACAGCTATGGTATTGCAATTATTCTCATTGTCATCATTATTCGTTCCATTCTGTTACCGTTAATGTTAAATCAAATGAAACAAATGCATACATTACGAGAAAAACGTGCCATCGTACAAGATGAAATAAGTGACATTCAAACACAAATGCGCCAAGCTTCAACGCCAGAGATTCGTAAAGAAGCGAATCAATTGTTGTTAGCTAAATATAAAGAATATGGTATTAGTCCATTTAAAAGTATTTTAGGATCTCTTCCAATCTTTATTCAAATTCCAATCATTTTAGGATTGTTAGCTTGCATTAAGCATCCAACCTCTGATGCATTGGCACAACATCCACATTTTTTATGGTTTAACCTCATGCATCCAGATATTTGGTTGGCATTGTTAGCTGGTTTACTTTACTTCATTCAACCACTGGTCAATGCAATCCATTATCCTAAAGGACAACGCAAAACTTATTATACTATGATGGTGCTTTCTCCTTTATTCATCATTTATGCTTCGCTGCATTCAGCTGCAGCTATTAGTCTCTATTGGGTTGTTAGTGCTTCATTCTTAATTGTACAGACTCATTTTGGCCATCGTCGATATAAGAAACAAGCTCAGGCGGCAGCAATACAACTTGAAAATTACATCGCCCAACGTGATCAAACATCTTCACAACACTGACATATGTAAAAAGCACGCAAGTCCTCCACCGAAGACGCGCGTGCTTTCTATTATCTCGCTTAATTATTGAATTGGATTCATGCCATCTTTCCATGATTTATATTGTAGCGTGCCACCTTGTGACTTAAATTTCTCATTTGATACGCCACGTTCGAATGGCTCTGCAGGTGTAATATTCACTTTAGGATTAACCTTTAGTTGTTGTTTATACCATTGTGCAAAGTCAGAACCTTTGACCGGTTCATCATCTGCAACATTATAAATACCGTTAGCAAAGTTAATTGCTTGGATAGAAGTTTCTACAGCATCATCTAAATGAACAAATGACGTCACACCATCTGATAATGTTACCTCACCATCAATAAATTGATTATAAATCATGCCATCCTTGCCATACCATGTTCCTGGACCATATAACCAACCAAAGCGTAAAACTACATAATTATCCATACGTGCTGTTTGTTCCTCTAAACCTTCAACCGTAATTTTACGATCACCAGTAGAATGATCATCTAATGGTGTCTCTTCTGTAGCTAAACCTTCTCCAGGTTCATAAGTAAATGCGATACTTTGGGCAATGACTTTTTTCACATGATGTTTTAATGCAGCATCAATTAAATTTTTAGAGCCATCAATACGTACTTTTGTATTTGCTGCCATATCAACCTTTTTCAAATCTGTAATTTGATTAATAATTATTTCGGGTTGAAAGTCAGCAATCGCTGCTTCAATCGTGTCAGCTTTTAATATATCTCCAATGTATGCTTTAACATTTGCAGCTTCTAATCTTTGCTTGCCTTGCTCAGAAGTCGTAAAGCCAGCTACATCGTACCCTTCTTCTAATAGACGTTGCGTTAATTTTGTACCAATTAGTCCTGTCGCACCTGTTACAAATATTTTTACCATATGACGTCACCTCGTCCTTATTTTATCATCGTAGCACTCAACAATATGTTGCAGTATTAAAGTTAACACTAGTTACATTTCACATGTGCACATTGTGTTTAAAAACATTTTTTAAAATTAATAATGTAATATGCATACATTAAAGTTGATTTTTAAATAGTAACATATCAAACAGCTGAACTCCATTATCACAAACTGGATAGTCATAATTGGTAATAAAAAACTTTCTTTGTTTCAACATACTTAAAACCAAGACTACGATAAAATGATTGTGTTACAGGACTATCACTTGTACCACCATACATTGTCGTACCACGATAGTCAGTAAAATTTTGTTCCATTAAACGTCTATCAAGCCCTTGGCACTGGTAATTGATGTCAACAGCAATATTTTTAATTTCATAGAAATGCGTATTTCGCATGGCAATCACTGCAATGGTGATAAACGTTTCTCCCTCTAAATAACCCACGACGTATGAATCATATGGATCATAAAGATAACGCAGTATAGCTTATCGTTCAGGATTCTTAGTTATCACTCAATATATCAGTTCTTCCATCGTCTATTCCTTTTGTAAAAAAAGACTGAGCATACACATTATCAATTGGTAATTAATTATAATGCTTGGTCTCAGTCTTTCATTAGTGATTTTATTTCGCTTGTCGTTGGCTCTCTTTAGCATGGATTAAGTTCGTTACAAATTGGTTCACAGGTGCATCGATACCATGTTCCTGTCCTAATCGTGCAACCGCCCCATTGATGTAATCTATTTCTGTAAGACGTTGATTATTGATTAAATCTTGATACATCGAAGGAAAATGTGGTCCTACTTTATGGTTTAAATCCACTAAGTAGTCATAAATATCATCTACGTTTAAATGTACCCCGTCAATGGTTGCCACTGCTAATATTTCTTGCGTTAATTTATAAACTAAATTTAGTGCATATTCACTCGCATTTAATGTTGACAAACGACATTCTAAGACTGTACATAGTGCATTTGCTGTTCCATTTACGCAAATCTTTTTCCAAATCGATTGTTGTAAATTTTCGCTTTTCAATGGATTTAATCCTGAATGTTTCAAAATATCAAAAACAACATCAACATTTGCCTGTCCTTCAGGTATTAATGCGCCAATTTCAACTGGTCCAGCACCCATTAAATGTGTATGTCCTGGTGATTCAAGGCCTGCTGTCCACACCGTCACACCACGTACAATGCGTGCTTCATCTACATAATTAACGATGACATCTTCATGTTTTAATCCGTTCATCGTACAAACCATAATCGTGTGTTCATGAATATGTGGCTTAATCTGTTCTAACATGTCACTTAGTTGCATTGATTTAGTAAATAGAAAGATGACATCATACTGATCACCTTTAGGAATTTCTGTATCGTGATACATTGGGATATTTAAATGATTTGCTTCCCCATTAATATCGATATGTAAACCATCTTGTTTGACAGCTTGCGCTTGTGGTTCCCAGCCGTCAATAAATGTCACATCATAATTTTGTTTATACATCATAGCGCCAAAGCCACTACCTAAAGCACCAGATCCTGCAATTGCTATCTTCATGTTTGTATGCTCCTTCTTTCACCTTAATTAATTTTAAAATACTACTTAACTATGTTAGCGTCAACAACATTAACATAATATTCTTAATTTTTAGATAAAATGGACTAAAAATTTTGAGACAACACTTATTTTATAAGTCGTTGCCTCAATGATGTTCATAAAAATGCTCCATACTAATATTTTTACGGTGTCATATTGGTGCGTTTTGGTACAAGTAATAAGATCATAAAGAATGCTAATACTGCAATTCCAGCGTTAAAGAGCACACCTGCAGCACCGCCCCACTGTAAATTCATTGCTGATGCAAATAGGCCATAAATTGTGCTGGACATAGCAACACCAAAGGCATTCCCTAATGACGATGCCATTTTATAGACGCCAGAAGCGACTCCTACTTTCTCATCCGGCGCTTCGGCAACTGCCGTATCAGTTGATGGTGTCGCATACATTCCAAGTCCAGTACCAAAAAGCAGATACCCTACAACGCTAGAAATGATATACCATATATCTGGCAAGAACGTTAATGACAGTAATAATAAACCTATAAATGTAAACGCACTACCAAATAACAATGGTCGTTTAGCACCTTGTGCTTGTAAAATCTTTTCTCCTACACGAATCATGATTAATACTGATATTAAATAAGTAATAGAAATCATACCAGCTTGTCCTGATGTAAAACCTAATTTTTGTTGATAAAACGTATTAATAACTACAATCGTACCACCAGCAACGCCATTTAACATAAAGTTTGATACTGTAGCACCACTATATCCTTTATTTCTGAATAAATGAAAATCTACCAATGGATTATCAGCTTTATTTTCATAGATAAGAAAAGTAAAGCCCGCTATAAAGAACACAACAAATAATGTGAGAATCATTGGTGAGAATAGTCCTTTATCTGATGCTTGCGTCACTACAACATTGACACTTAACAATGTGATCACTAATAAAATTAGTCCAATAACGTCAAATTTTTTAACTTCTGAGCCAGTTGTTTCAGCTTTCGTTTCCGGTGTATGTTTAATTAAAAAGAATGCAACAAATGACAGCGCTATTGAAATAATAAATATCCAGTGCCATCCAATTGTAGATGCGACCCAACCGCCAAATAAAGAACAAATACCACTGCCTCCCCATGATCCAATAGACCAATAGCTTAATGCACGTTGGCGTTCTTTACCTAAAAAGTATGTGTTAACAATAGCCAGTGTTGCAGGCATGATACATGCTCCAGCAAGTCCTTGTAAAGCACGTCCTGTAATAAGTAGCCAAGGAAATGGTGCAATAATAATTAATAATGAACCCACGATATTTAATGCTAGCCCTAAATAGGTCATCTTGACACGGCCAAACTTATCAGCGATGTCTCCAGCACCTACGACAAACAAGCCAGCAAACAGGGAAGTTAAACTAACAGCAATGTTAATTGTCCCTATATTGGCATTAAATGAAGACTGCAGCGCTGGTATAACACTCACTACTGATTGCGCAAACAACCAAAACGTGAGGACCCCAATAATAATACCTGCTAGCAGTCGATTATCTCCCCTAAATTCTTGTGAAGTGTTCATAATAAAAAATTGCCTCCTAAAATTTCAAACTGAGATGAATGATTGTATATTGAAAACGTTATCATATCTAAAGCTTAAATGGAATTACATACTTAATTATATTATAAAAGCATGTTAACTATTATTTCTCTAAATAGTCGGAATATATGTTTATAGATAAATATTTTACTCTATTCATTTTCAATTTTCCACAGTTAACAAAACGATGACTGTTTAACACATGAGCATAAAAACCTGTTAAAATACTGTTATATAAAACTTTTCAGTTATTTAGAAGTGGAAAATATTTTTTTGGGAGTATGGCACAATGTTCAACCTTTTTATTTTATTATTAGAACGTGTAGGGCTCATTATTATCATTGCTTATTTATTGATGAACACAAGTCATTTTAAAACAATGATGGGAGAGCGAGAAAAATGGCGTTCACAGTGGCAATTGTTAATTATTTTTGGCCTATTTGCGATTACTTCAAATTTTACAGGCATTGAAATTAAAGATGGTCAAATTATTTCAAGCAATATTTATTATCATTTAAATTCTGAAGCTTCCATGGCAAATACACGCGTGTTAACGATAGGTGCATCCGGATTAATTGGGGGTCCATATGTTGCCCTTTTTGTAGGTATCATATCTGGTTTATCACGCATGTATATCGGAGGCGCGGATGCCTACACCTATTTAATTTCATCTATTATTATAGGTTTAACATCAGGGTTTATCGGACATTTAGCCATTAAAAATCATCGTTATCCAACGGTTCTACAAGGGGCAGTTATCGGTATTATCAATGAAGCGATTCAAATGCTATGTATATTAATATTTTCAGAAGATACCACTGCTGCTATTGAACTCGTACAATTAATATCTTTACCCATGATTTTAATTAATAGTATTGGCACCGCAATTTTCTTAAGTATTATTTTATCCACATTGAAACAAGAAGAACAAGCACGTGCCGTTCAAACTCACGATGTATTACAAATAGCTAATGAAACACTGCCTTATTTTAGAGCAGGGCTTAATGAAGCTTCTGCTAAACGTGTGGCAGAGGTGATTTTACCGCTTATGAATGTCTCTGCCGTAGCAATCACTAATAAAAAAGATATCTTAACACATGTGGGCGCAGGAAGTGATCATCATATTGCCAAAAAAGAAATCATTACAAATTTGTCCAAAGAAGTGATTAGAAGTGGACAATTAAAAGAAGCCGAATCTAAAGAAGGCATTGGTTGCAATCATGACAATTGTCCACTTGAAGCCGCAATTGTTATTCCACTTTATACCAATCATAATGTCGTTGGCACATTAAAATTCTACTTTAAAGACAAACACGATGTTACAAATTCGACAAAGCAGTTAGCACGAGGCTTAGCCGAGATTTTTTCAAGTCAGTTAGAACTGGGTAAAGCAGAAACACAAAGTAAATTATTACGTGATGCAGAAATTAAATCATTACAAGCGCAAGTTAATCCGCATTTCTTTTTCAATGCTATCAATACAATATCAGCATTAGTACGCATTGATAGTGAAAAAGCACGTAAATTACTGTTACAACTAAGCCAATTCTTTCGTTCAAATTTACAAGGTGCGCGCAATAATACCATCACATTAGAAAAGGAATTGCAACAAGTTGAAGCATATTTGTCACTCGAACAAGCGCGTTTTCCTAATCGATTTCATATCGATTATCACATCGATAAACAATACCACCACATTTTGATACCGCCATTTATTATTCAAATATTAGTGGAGAATGCGATTAAACATGCGTTTAAAAATAGAAAAGCAAATAATCATATTATCGTCACTGCTAGTCAACACGACGATGCGATTCAATTAACTGTAACTGACAATGGTCAAGGTATTCCAAAAGAACGCATACCATTGTTAGGTCAAATAAGCGTCAACTCTGAAACAGGCACTGGCAGTGGTTTAGAAAATTTAAATCGTCGATTAATCGGCTTATATGGCCCAACTTCACAACTCTCTATTACTTCTACAAATAAAGGAACTCGTGTCAGTTGTATGATTCCTTATCATGAACAAAAGGAGGATATTTAAGTGAACATATTAATCGTAGATGATGAACCTTTAGCACGTAATGAATTACATTATTTATTAGATAATATTCCAACAGTAAAACATGTGGAAGAAGCTGAAAATATATCAGAGACTTTAGAACATTTACTATATGCGTCTTTTGATGCTGTTTTTTTAGATATTAATCTCATGGACGAAAGTGGTATTGATCTTGCAGAAAAAATAAAAAAGATGCAACATGCACCTTACATTATTTTTGCAACGGCACATGACACCTTTGCAGTTAAAGCCTTTGAGTTAAATGCTACAGACTATATATTAAAACCATTCGAGCAACAACGCATTGAACAGACGATAGAAAAAATTGCCCGCACCAAACAGTATGTAAATTCAGCGGCAGATCAAAATAAATTAGAACCACAAAATCATCAAAATATAAACACGCATACGAAGCAAACCGTACTGCCGATTGAGGTGGATGAACGCATTCATGTGCTTAATGTAGAAGATATTGTAGCCGTAACCGTCAATAATGGCATTACAACCATTCATTCAGTAAACCAAGATTACCAAACTTCTGAAAAGCTCAATTATTATGAAAAGAAATTACCCACAACACAATTTCTTAAAATACATCGTTCAACCATTATTAATAAACTGCATATTAAGACTGTAGAACATTGGTTTAATTATACTTATCAACTTACCATGACGTCTGATATCAAGCTACAAGTTAGCCGATCATATATGAAAACATTTAAACAAGAAATAGGTATAGATTAAAGCATAAATCTAACACACGAATCAAATGCAAGACGCTGATTCGTGTTTTTTCTTATTTACAGGATTAATTTAGTTAATATTTTTACATTGTTTTAGTGAAGATTTACAGTCTATGAACAGGATAAGACATAAATTCCAAAATAATTGCACAAAGATGATTAGAAATTAAAAATCCTCTTTGTGCTTCTTTTATATACAATACTTTTTTGATTGGCAGGTATACCAGTGGACTCTATCACGTTGAAATGCACTTCACTTTGTTGGGTCCACCCCAGCTTGCGTTGTCCGTAGAAATGCGTTTTGCATTTCTTTTTGCTGGGGCCCCTGTATCTGGGGTGTGTTTTTTTGTATGTGGGGGTGTGTTTTTTGTATGTCGGGGATGTTTTTGTCACAGTGAAGCGTTTTCATATTAAAATGTGATCAAGATTAATAACCAGGGGGAAATTGATATTATGGCAAATGAAAATGTGAATAAAGCAAAGGCTCATGGTCAGTCTGTTGTGTCTAAAACGTATAACTTTTTCCAGCAAGCATTAACAATAGCAGTGATTTTACTTATTTCGAAAATCATTGAAAGTTTTATACCGTTTCCAATGCCAGCTTCAGTAATAGGGCTAGTATTACTGTTTATTGCATTGTGTACTGGTATTGTGAAGCTGGGACAAGTTGAAAGTGTTGGTACAGCGTTAACGAATAACATCAGTTTCTTATTCGTACCTGCAGGTGTTTCAGTTATTAATTCTTTACCAATTTTAAGCAAAAATCCAATTCTAATTATCTTATTAATTATTATTTCAACATTACTATTACTTGTATGCGTTGGTTTTGCATCGCAATTCTTGGTAACAAAATCATTGTTCCCAACGGCTGAACAAAATGAAAAATCTAGACATGTTGAGGGGGATAATCACTAATGATTGAACATTTAGGAATCAATACACCTTATTTTGGAATATTAGTTTCATTAATACCATTTGTAATCGCACAATATTTTTATAAAAAGACAAATGGTTTCTTCTTACTAGCACCGTTATTTGTAGCCATGGTTGCTGGCATAGTTTTCTTAAAGCTAACAGGCATAAGCTATGCTCAGTACAAAGTCGGTGGAGATATTATATACTTCTTCTTAGAACCAGCAACAATTAGCTTCGCCATTCCACTATACAAAAAACGTGATGTCTTAAAAAAATATTGGTTACAAATTTTTGGTGGAATCACTCTAGGTACACTTGCTGCATTGATTTTAATTTACTTAGTCTCTACATTATTCCAATTAGGAAATACTGTAAGTGCTTCTATGCTTCCACAAGCAGCTACAACAGCGATTGCATTGCCAGTATCAACAGGTATTGGTGGTGTCAAAGAACTTACATCATTAGCGGTTATTCTTAATGCGGTGGTTATCTCTGCCTTAGGTACTAAAATTGTCAAATGGTTTAAAATCTCCAATCCAATTGCACGCGGTTTAGCATTAGGCACAAGCGGACATACACTAGGTGTTGCAGCAGCCAAAGATTTAGGTGAAACAGAAGAATCTATGGGCAGTATTGCAGTCGTTATCGTTGGGGTCATTATAGTAGCAATTGTTCCACCGCTAGCTTCTATTTTATTCTAAACAAAAACTCATAAACGGTTGATTCAATATAGCAGAAATGGGAGCGGGACTATGAATTCATAGTCCCGCTCCAAAAGATTGACTAGGATTAAAAAAGCAATGTATCAGCGTATTTTCAATTTTTTCAACTACTGCCAATATAAAGTTCATAACCTAAAACGTAATGATATGCTCCTACCAAAGCAAATATTGAAAAAATGAAAACCTTGAAGTGTGTTTTTTATAATCTTATTTATTAAGTGTTCCTAATTCCATGGCACTATTTTTGTGGTTCAACCATGGCAATTCATTTCTTTGTTTTTTAATATGATATGAACTTTTTTATCCATAATCGCAAACATATTGATAAAAAAGAAACCTGCTATTATACCTATCCATGCAATAAACATAAATATATTATATAAGTGATCTATTGTAAGCATCTCCATAGTCACCCATGAAATTCCTCCAAGTAAAAGATAAGAAAATAGTGTAAAACCAAAATTTTTTAATGTTGGTATGAGTATAATTTTTGATTTAGTTTTATTTCTCTTATATATATCTAGTGTTACTTTTTTATTGATGTATAAGAAAAAGATAAATATACCTAAAAATCCAATAACACAACTCAATATAGCCACACTTTCTTGCACTTGAACATTAAATACGTCGATATATTTCCTAAATAGTACGTTTGAAATTATAATAATCCCCACACCTATACTTGATCCACTATTTTTGACAGGTTTCACGATATCTAAATTGTTATATTCTTCTTCACTCAATTTGGCGTATCTTTTTGGGATAAACCAATTAATCATTGGAAATAGAAATGTAATCCAGTGACTGATGGTATCAACCATAAAATAGTCATTATTGTATTTTATAATTCGATATTTGGGATTCATATTTATAATTTTTGATTCACATAGAACGTTAATCACTTCCATTTTATTGAAACAATAGTGTCTAATAACCGACATCTTTATTTTTTTCTTTTGGTTAAAAATAGCTAATGAAAATTGATATGTTTCATCAGCTATTTTATAAAATTCACAACTATAGCTTTATTCTAAACCAAATTGTTTTTCTTCTACTTCTCCACGAGTTATATCATCGCTTAATTCATTTAGCATTTCTTGATACAACTCTTGAAATCTTATTTCATCATCATCTGAGTATCCTTCAAATATAACGCGATCGACATTTTCAGTATTAAAATAATATATTTGATTTTCCACTAAACCTAATGGATATTTACAAGCAGAATAGTCAAACATTACTTTTTTATCGTCTTGTTCTATAATTGGACCTCGATTCAATATCATCATTTTTTGTGATCCACCTTTTAAATAGACAATGCTACCTATTGTAATCATATCTTCACCTCTTTGTTTTTTAATATGACATGTACTTTTTTATCCATAATCGCAAACATATTGAAAAAAAAGAAACCCGATATTATGCCTATCCATGCAATAAAAATAAATATATTATATAAGTTTTCTATTACTAGACCATAGAAAGTCATCCATGAAAACCCACCGAATAAAATATAAAAAAATATTGTGAACCCAAAATTTTTAAATGTTGGTATAAGTATAATTTTTGAATGAGTTTTATTTCTCTTATATATATCTAGCGTTACTTTTTTATTGATGTATAAGAAAAAGATAAATACACCTAAAAATCCAATAACACAACTCAATACAGCAACACTTTTTTGTATTTGAATATTAAAAATATTGACGTAATTACGCAAAAGTGCACTAATCAAAATTGCTAGTCCAGCACCTATACTTGCCCCACTATTTTTAACAGGTTTCACGATATCTAAATTGTTATATTCTTCTTCACTCAATTTGGCGTATCTTTTTGGGATAAACCAATTAATCATTGGAAATAGAAATGTAATCCAGTGACTGATGGTATCAACCATGAGATAGTCATCATTGTATTTTATAATTCGATATTTTGGATTCATATTTATAATTTTTGATTCACATAGCACGTTAATCACTTCCATTTTATTGAAACAATAGTGTCTAATAACCGACATCTTTATTTTTATCTTTTGGTTAAAAATAGCTAATGAAAATTAATATGTTTTACTCATATCGCTTTTAATTTCACTCATTAATATTCCACCTTTCAACAATTAAAGTTATATTAATCATTGCTATGTCTTATTCTTAAAAGTTTCACTCTATTTGAATAAAAGTTCGTAAGATGACTAAACAATTGTTAAATTAGAATTATTATAGAATAATAATAGATTATTTACATATGTTTATTCTATCTAAATATTGTGAAAATGTATATATCAATATTTGTTTTTAAACCTTATTTTCCTTTTTTAATTTTTGACTCCTTTGTAAGATTTATCAGTTACAGCTATACAAAAAACCAGCCAACAAATTGATATATTTGCTGGCTGGTGTATTTTTAATTAATTGTTTGAGGTTGTGGACCTTTTTTCTTTTGTGTTGGATCAAGCTTGCGTTCTAACATTCTCAGTCCAATATCGATTAAAATGGCAATGAGCGCAATTGGTATCGCTCCTGCAAGAATAAAGGCTGTACCGTCTGTTGAGTTTGTACCACGTATGATAATATCACCCAATGTTGGTGCTCCAATAAACGAACCAATAGCTACGATGCCAACCGCAACAACAAGTGCAATCCGTATCCCACCGATAATCACGGATAAGGATAATGGTAGTTCAATCATACGTAATACTTGGTTACTTGTCATTCCCATTCCTTTACCTGCATCTTTAATATTGGCATCAACTTCGACAATTCCCGTATACGTATTTTTTATAATTGGTAATAGCCCATACAAAAATACGGTCACTACAACGGTGGTTGGTCCAAGACCTAATGCTAACATTAAAATGGCTAACATAGCGATAGCTGGAACCGTTTGAATCACGTTGGCAATCGTAATCACAGGCCAAGCTAATTTTTTAAATCTAGCAATAAAAATACCAATAGGGATACCCACAATACTTGCAAATAGCACGCCATACACAGACATTAGTAAATGTTTAAAGAATAATCCCATTAAATAGCCGAAATTGGTCGAATAGTAGTGTGCTAATTGTTGTAATAAATTACCATCCATTATTTACTACCTTCTTTCTTATCATCAAAGAAATGATGTTTTTCTAGAAATTCTTTGGCTATGACTGCTGGTTCTTTACCTTGACCATCCGCTTCGTAATTTAATTTCTGCATCTCTTTAGTAGTGACGGTACCTTCTAATTTTTTCAATGCTTTATCTATCTCTGGATGATCTTTAATTAATTTTTCGGTTGCTAATGGACTACCATCATACGGTGGGAAAAATTTGCGATCATCTTTTAAAACTTTTAAGTTATATGCGGCAATACGTCCATCTGTTGAATAACCTACGGCAACATCTAATTTTTTGTTCTTTAAAGCATCATATACTAAACCAATCTGCATTGGTCGTGCACTATCAAATTTGAAGCCGTAGTCTTTTTGGAATGCTGGATAACCATCACCTTGGCGATTCATCCATTGGGTATCCATCCCTAAACGCAGCTCATCTTTGTATTTCTTTAAGTCCGATACTTTCTTTAAATGGTATTTGTCGGCAACTTCTTTGGTCACCATAAATGCATAGGTATTTTCAAAGCCAAATGAATTATAATATTTCTGATTAAATTTCTTTTTAAATAAGCGTTGTGATTCAGACATTGCTTTGTCTGTATCTTTCGTTGGTGGTGCAGCAAGGACACTTGTTAATTCTGTCCCTGTATATCGCACGGCTGACATATTGACATCCCCACGTTGTAAGGCGTTATGTTGAATAATACTTGAACCAAGATTACCAATAATTGTTGGTTTGATTTTACCTTTGGTCTCATGTTCAATCATATATTTTTCAATGTAGCCCATAATTTTTGTTTCACTTGTTTCGGTTGTTGTAATTTTGACATCATCTTTTGAATTGCCATCACCAAGGCCTGGTAAACTACATCCAGATAACACGAGTAGAGATAGGACCATGATGATTAAGCTTGTTTTCACTTTATTCATTATAATGTTCTTCCTCCCTCTATTATCTAGATACTTTTAAGCCTTTTGGGACGACCCATTTTTCAACTAATGATAATAAGAAATCAACAATAAGTGCTATTGCTGTAACAAGTATCGCAGCAGTAATAATCATTGGTGGTTGGTATAAATTTAACCCATTAAATACTAAATCACCTAAACCACCAGCGCCGACATAACTTGCTAATGTTGCCCAACTAATTACATACACGCTTGATAAGCGTATGCCACTAATAATCATTGGCAATGCAAGCGGGAGTTGAACGTCTTTCATAAGTTGAAGTCTAGTCATTCCCATGCTTGTACCGGCTTGAATAACATTTTTATCAATATTTTTCACACCGAGAATGGTATTGTTTAATATAGGTAGTAATACATATACGAATAATGCCACAATGGCAGGCGTTTTACCCACACCAAAAATAGGAATCATTAACGCCAAAATCGCAAGTGTTGGAATGGTTTGAAGCACCCCTGCAATCGTTAATACGATATTTGCTGTTTTTTTAGTTTTAGATAATAAAATTCCAAGCGGAACTGCTATCACAATGGCTAATAGTAATGCAATAATTGATATTTGGAAGTGTTCAATTGTCTTTGATACGAGTTGACTTCCATATTCTTGGAGAAATTCACGCATTAACGATCATCTCCCATTTCGTTTGTTTTATGGTCTAAACCATTCATTACATCTTGTTCTCGAGGTGGTGCATCTTGTTGTGATGTTGACTGTTTATCTTTGTTATCACTGTCCAATGGGGCGGCATCATCATTTTCGTCTCCCCATAATGAATCATAAACAATGTCTACAAGGTTTGCGCGTGTGATAAGTCCTATTAAAGTATTATCATCATCGACAACTGGCACATTACGTACATTTCGCTTTAAAATGGTACGCACAGAATCTTGTAATTTCGTATCGATATGTACTTTATAAACATCACGCTGCATCATATCAATTAATTCTTCACCTCTACGTAAACCTTGATTAATATCTTCAATATCTAAAAAGCCCAATAGTCGATTTTGATTATTCACAACAAATATGGTATCAACACGACGTTCTCTCATAATATTAACTGCATCATTAAGCGAATCATCTGCGTGCACCGTCACAGGTGTAATCATTGCACCTTCTACAGTTTTCATATTTGGTCTATCTTGGATCAATCTATTTTGACCAATAAAATCAACAACAAAATCATTAGCAGGATGTCTTAAAATATTATCTGGCGTATCAAATTGAACAATCTTTCCTTTTGACATAATACAAATGCGGTCTGCTAATTTAATCGCTTCATCCATATCATGCGTTACAAAAATAAAGGTTTTACCTAATTTTTGTTGTAACGTTTTTACTAAATCTTGCAATGTATCACGTGTAATAGGATCTAGTGCACCAAATGGTTCATCCATTAAGATAACATCTTGATCTGCTGCTAATGCACGTACCACCCCAATACGTTGCTGTTGACCACCTGAGAGTTCTGCTGGATAACGATCTAAATAATCCTCTGGTAAGTCAACCAACTTAATCAATTCTTTCGCTCTAGCATCCTTTTTCTCTTTTGACCATTTTAATAGTTTAGGTACTAATACAATATTTTCTCGAATTGTCATATGTGGCATTAATCCAATTTGTTGGATGACATAACCAATACTTCGTCGCAATTCAACCGGATTCATATCCCCAATATTTTTACCATTAATAGTAATTTGTCCTTCTGTTGGTTCAATCATACGATTAATCATTCTTAACGCTGTCGTCTTACCACTTCCACTGGTACCAATAAATGCAATAAATTCCCCTGACTCTATATCCAAAGATATGCGATCTACTGCCTTTTTGTTACCTGAGTATATCTTTGTTAAATTTTTAATACTTAACATCTATGTACTCCCTTTCTTCAATACATATCAGAAAATGATTAACATTATAAAAACCGTCATTCCCTTGGTTTAACAAATATAGTAATAAGTTAACAAGCGCATGACGGCTTTTACTTTAAATCTCATTTAATTGTGATTGTTAATCCATTTTCTTCGCATATATTTTTATGGTTACTTCATACATATACCCTAATTATTAAAAATAAACATATTAAACTTGCGAAAAATTAAATTTTTATAGAGTTTGCCTATTTTGTGAAAAAAATTCGCTCCAGCTTAGATAAAATATAAATTTATTATTATTCGCCAAAATAGTTTGAATATTTCATAAATTAGTATTACTCTATATGTATACTAAGGATTCAAAATTGAGGAGATGTCTAATTATGAAAGCAGCAGTATGGTATGGTCAAAAAGATGTTCGCGTGGAAGATCGTGAACCAAAAGTATTAAAAGATAATGAAGTGAAGGTTAAAGTATCATGGACGGGGATTTGTGGTACGGACTTACACGAGTATTTAGAAGGTCCTGTCTTTATTTCTACAGAACAACCTGACCCTTTATTAGGTCAAACTGCACCAGTGACGTTAGGCCATGAATTTTCAGGCGTAGTTGAAGAAGTAGGTAAAGACGTAACTAAATACAAAAAAGGGGATCGTGTTGTTGTGAACCCTACCGTGTCTCGACATGAAAAAGAAGAAAATATCGATCTTTATGATGGTTATTCATTTATTGGGTTGGGATCTGATGGTGGATTTGCTGAGTTTACAAATGCACCAGAAGAAAATGTTTACGCATTACCTGACAATGTTTCAGCTAGAGAAGGTGCTTTAGTTGAACCAACAGCCGTTGCAGTACAAGCTGTCAAAGAAGGCAACTTATTATTTGGTGATAAAGTAGCTGTCTTTGGTGCTGGTCCAATTGGATTATTAACAGTTGTCGCTGCTAAAGCAGCTGGCGCAAGTAAAATCTATGTCTTTGATTTATCTGAAGAACGCTTAGCTAAAGCTAAAGAAGTAGGTGCAACTCACGTCGTTAATTCTGGTAAAGTTAATCCTGTTGAATACATCAACGAACACACTGACAACGGTGTTGATGTCACTTTTGAAGTTGCTGGCGTCGGCGTTACGTTACAACAATCTGTTGAAGTCACTCGCCCACGTGGGACAGTAGTCATCATCTCTATCTTTGCGCACCCGGTTGAATTTGATCCAATGTTATTAACAAACTCTGGAGTGAAATTAACTTCAACTATTGCTTATACACCAACGACATTCCAACAAACCGTTGACTTAATCGCTAGCGGTAGCTTGGATGTTAAATCAGTCGTAACGGATGAAATCGAATTACAAGACATTGTTGAATCAGGTTTCGAACAACTTGTAAATGATAAATCACAAGCTAAAATATTAGTAAAATTAAATGGCGACCAAAAATAATACTAATGTATTTATTTTATAGGAAAAGACGGTTGAATGGCATATTCAACCGTCTTTTCCTATAAGCTTTTTTCAAATTAAGCTTGTTTACTGCCCTCATAATTTGTTGTTCAACCAATTAGAAATCTCAACTTCACTGTCTATCTTCTTTCTAATATATTTACTAATCCATCATGCCTTTACCATCTAATATATGATTCACATATTTTTCCACTCTATTATGACGAGTTTGACTACGTTTTGCTTGACCAATATAGTACATATATTGGCGTTGACGACCTGGTGTTAAACTTTCAAATGCCGTCTTTAATTCGGGCATCTCATCAAATTTAGAGGCTAATTCTTCAGGCATCTCATAGTCTGCAGTCTCTTTCAACGTCACTGTTTTACCTTGTTGTTCAACCTGGATTGCTTGTTTAACATAGTATAGAATCTCATCACGACGTTGTTCTATTTCCTTTAAAGAAGTAAAGCGTAGCTGTCTCGCTGCTTGGACCTTTTCTGTTTGTTGTACCAATGTACCATATTGATCTTCGAGTAAAGCGCCTTTATGAAATAATAATGCTACATAGTGTTTAAACCCGTGAATGAGCACGACATTTTTATTATTTAATGTATAACATGGGTGCATCCATTTATACTGTTCTTCTAATTCTGTTTCATTAAAAATAAGTGTTCTTAAATATTGATATGCCGATTGCCATTGGCTATCTTTACGCAAAAACGCTTCAACTTGTGCGTTGGTCTGCTTTTTATCCATCACTTCGCCCCTTTCTTTATTTTTATCAATTTAAGTTCATATTAGCCTGACACCAGAGCAATTGCAACTATAGGATATGTTATAGTAACAGTAAGTATCATATTAGGAGCGTGTATAGTCATGGTCATCGTCAAAACAGCTGGCGGCGCTATTGAAGGTACAACAAGTGATGGGATAGATTGCTTTCTTGGTATTCCTTACGCGCATGCGCCAATCGGATCAATGCGTTTTAAGCATGCACAACTTAAGACATCATGGTCCTCCCCATATCAAGCAATGCGTGTTCAAGCCATCCCACCCCAACCACAAAATAAGCTTGAAACCTTTTTTTCTTCGACACCTAGATCTTTTGTTCAAGATGAAGATTGTTTATATTTAAACATTTGGCGTCAAGCTAATGACAATTACCTTAAGCCAGTAATTATTTACTTTTACGGTGGTGGATTTATCAACGGACATAGCACTGCTGAACTCTATACACCAGAACATATCGTAGCGCAAGAAGATGTCATCGTAGTGACCTTCAATTATCGCTTGGGCGCCTTAGGTTATTTAGATTGGTCCTATTTTAATGCAAATTATGATAAAAATAACGGTTTATCTGATCAACTCGCCGCATTAAAATGGGTGCATACATTTATTGACTCTTTTGGCGGAGACCCAAATAATGTGACTTTAATGGGACAATCTGCAGGCAGTATGTCTATTATGGCATTAATGCAAATGCCTCACGCAGTTACCTACTTTAAACAAGTCATCTTATTAAGTGGTACGCTCAAATTAGACAGTGCTGATGTAGGAACGACGAAAGTAAGACATTTTGAACAATTAATGGAACAGCGCTATGGTCATCATGATATTACGTTATTACATTCTTCCCAGCTATTACAGCTTATGGATGACGATGAACAAGCGCGTGGTAAATCGAAAGGATTAGAACTAATTTACGCACCAATAGCTACAAGTGACATGTCTCTACCTCTCCAAAAAAATCGTAAACCTATGCTCGTATGCACCACACATGATGAAGGAGATATTTATATTACTGGCGAAGAACATAAGCTCACGCCTAGACGCTTTACAGAAGTGATGGCCTTATATGATATATATGTTAAGCCACATGACGTGCAAAGTGCAGTACAACAGTCACAAATCATTACATATTCTTATTTTTTAGCACCTGCATTGCACTTTTTAAAGCATTTCAGCACAACTAACCAGGCATGGTTAGCACGTTTTGATTGGTGCATACCACTTCATCATGACTACGGAAGTGCGTATCATATTTTAGATGTTATCTTTTGGTTCGGTAAAATGGACATCTTAGCTGCACACCAAGTATCACAATTAACGCATGTCCGACGACTAAGCAGGCAAATGATACGTGATTTAGCGCAATTTGCTCGCACAGGAACATGTCATTGGCAACCTTATTCTGCAACACACCAGCAACCATATGTATATAAGTAAAGGAGCGGGACAGCATTCATTATGAATTCGCTGTCCCGCCCCGGCAAGGTTGACTAAGATTGAAAAAGCTTGGTATACGCGTATTTTCAATCCAGTCAACTACTGCCGATATAGATTCCATAGCCTAAAACATAATGATGTCTCAGACATTTACTGCTAATTATTAATATAATGATTGCGTAAAGCTAAAGTAATGATAAGTCCAGCAAGTCCTATCGCAGCACTGACATAGGGTAAAAATGAGACCTCCCATTGCGATACAACTAAGCCGCCAATCATTCCTCCTATACCAATACCTGCATTCAATGCTGACATATTCCAACTCATAACCTGGCTTGTATCCCCTTCAACTTGCTCAATCAAACCACTTTGAATGGCGGGATTAGTGCTCCATTGCATAATATTCCATACAAAAATACCGATTAATAATAAAGCTGCATAAGGTAATATTATATTCAATAGCACCATCATAACAACAAAGACTGCGATTGATATCGTAAGCCAGCGCTTACTTGTCCATTTATCAGCAAACACCCCACCAAGTGAAGTGCCTATAACACCAGCGACACCGTTCATTAGTAATGCAACAGAGACAAAGCGCAATGTATAATCATGTGATAATATCAAGGGATTAATATAAACAAATGTGGCTGAATTTGCCACAAGTATTAAAAAGGTAATTGTGATAAATTTGACGACTTCTTGCGGTCTAATAATTTTTGAAGGCACATCAGATGCTTCTGTACCATTTGACTGCTCTGTACCAGCCACCTGTTGAAGTTCTCTTTGATGTGGTAAGTAATACAGCATCAATATACCTGCTAGCACACTAACGACAATAATAAATAGAAAGGTGTAACGCCAACCTACTATATCCCCAATCATGGTTCCAAGTGGCACACCGAAAACATTAGCCGCACTAAATCCAGAGTATACAACGCCAATCATTTTCCCACGATTTTTAGGAAGGGTTAACATGGCGGTTAAGGCTAACACTTTTACAATAATAAGCGAAGCAGCAGCAGATGATAGGATGCGACCTATAACGAGTATAGTGAAATTAGGCGCCAAAGCAATCATAGCATTACCTATAATGAATATAAGCAACGTCCATAACAGTACCGATCTTGCACTAAAGCGATGAGTTAATTTAACTAATATAGGTCCACAAATAGCAAAAGTCAATGCATATAGCGTGACCAATTGCCCGACAACCGCTTCAGACACATGCAAATCAGCACTCATTAGATTCATGATTCCCGCAACCATCATTTCTACCATTCCAACAATAAAAACACTAAGAATAAATGTTGCAACACGCATGACTGACACTTTGTTTCTCTCCTTTCTATCATTCATTTTGTATTGCATAATAAAAAAACAGCTACGTCTAACACTGTTTATGTCGTAACTGTTTCATTATATAATAAATTATTCTTTTTTGTATATAACTCCCATTTATATACGATCAGACTCATCTAAATAGTCCTCCGTGATGGTCATGGTAATCATGGCAATCGCAAAACCGATTAACGCACCATAGATGACATATGAATTGTGTAATAATAAATCAATACCAAAGTTTAAATGAAAGCGTGCTTCAAACCATGCAAAGACAAACCGTAAAATATTAAATAGAAATAACACCGTAGCAATAAAACCAGAAGTATAAGCTACTATTTTCATTTATATATCCCCTTTTCTAATAAGCTTAATAATAACTTTAGTATAATCAAGATACTTTAACTTCAATTTATTATCAGCTTAATTCTTCCTTAAATATGTAAAAAGCATATAGTTTAATTAGCTAAAGTTTAATATGATAGAGTGTGAGGTGTTATATATGACAATAGATGTCCTAATTGTTGAAGATGATAAAGATATTAATGAACTGATGAAATTGTCCCTTACGACTAAAGGAATTAAACAAATAAAAGTGGCTTATGACATTGACCATGCAAAGACCTTACTGCATGACTTTAACTTTCAAGTTGTATTACTAGATTTAAATTTACACGCTGAGGATGGCTACCAATTGCTCAAATATATTGATTTATCGGTGACTAATGTTATCGTAGTTACAGCCAAAGATACCAATTTGGATGTATATAAAGGCTTTGAAAAAGGAGCCGTAGATTACATTAAAAAACCCTTTGATCCAATGGAGCTGTATTATCGGGTTTCATTACATCTTCATTCAGATGCCTGCACAACTTACCACTATGATTATTTAGATATCGACTTTAACAGCATGGATGTCCAAGTAAATGGACATTCTGTACCATTAACTGCCCGCGAATATGATTTGCTTATTTATTTTATCCGTCATAAAAATCAAGTACTGACAAAACAGCAATTATATGAGCATGTCTGGGGCTATGATACCGGTGTAGATGATAATACTTTAATGGTTCACATTCGGACATTACGTAAAAAGATAGAACGCCAACCTAATCAACCTACCTTTATTCAAACCGTACGCGGTAAAGGTTATATTTATAAGGAAGATGCCTATGAATAAACGTTTTAATTTTAAATTTTCAAAATATATGACATTATTTATGCTTGCGAATATTATTTTAGGTGTCGTATTCGTAGTATATTTGTTAATTGAAACTTATGACCGCATATATAGTGATATCAATACTATTGATCCTGATTATTTAATTGCAAATGATATTGTCAAAGAACCCAATCAACATATAAAGGATTTGGCAGCCGAACACAACGTTTCGCTTTATTTTACGGATACTGCGGGAAATATACTATATCCTCATACAAAAAAAGGACAAAACTTGAAGTCTCGAATTCTTAAAAATTTGCGTTATGCACATGCTGTATCAAATAAGAAAGGCACGTATATGGTCTATTTTTATCCAAATCAATCAACAACTCGTGTTAACAATGCACGTCAAATTAAGACAGATCAACTATTAGAGAGCATTGTTACTCAAGATTATAATAAATGGGACTATAAATTAAATCAGCATCATCTTAGCTTTATTAAGAATCCCAACCCTAAACCTATATTAGATGATGATGAATTGGGCAAAGGATTTGAAAATAGTGGAAAGTTCTATTTAACTGTTTTAATGATTTATGTGTTACTCAGTATTGTATTAATTGTTATTGCTACATTCTTTGTAACAAAGCGTGTAACAAAACCAATGTCTTATTATATTCATTGGATTAACCATCTAGCACATGGTAAATTGTACCAACCTACCACAAAAAGTAAGTTGAAGCGTTTTATTAATACTTATCCAGAATTACATCACAGTTTGTCACATCTAACACAGCAATTATTAAATGATAAATTTTATCATAATCAAATGACTTATTATAAATCTAAATGGATTAGCCAAGTCTCCCATGATTTAAAATCACCTTTAACAACCATTTATGGTTATGCGAAATTAATACATGCCGATAGTGAAACACAACAATATGTAAATTTAATTACACAAAAAGCCTCATTTATGACTGAACTGTTAGAAAGTTTAAATCAAACATTTGATATTGAAACCAACCAGATACAGTATAGTAAAGAGCTTTTCCCCGTTGAATCAACGATGAATAAAGTGATTAATGTGATTGGCTATGACAATATAGACGTATACTTTCACACAGCATCACACAAGACATTTTATGGCAATAAGCTTTATTTTGAACGTCTAATGATTAATTTAATCAATAATAGTCTTGAACATAATAATGAGAATCCACATATTCAAATCCAGTTGAAGGTATACGGTACACAGCTCATTATCGATTATTTAGATGATGGTATTGGACTGCCACATACTGATTTTAAATCATTAGTTCAGGAAACATATACAACTAAGAAAGATCGCGAAAGCCATGGCTTCGGTTTATCCATCATCAATGATGCCGTCAACTATCACCATGGAACAATACAATTACAACCAACAGCGCAAGGCGTTCACTTTCATATTATGTTACAAGACAAAAGCTAACATCATTGAAGTGACTAAATTATTCATCCTAGGATTATAGACCTATAACATCAACGCCAAAATTATAAAATCTGGGAAATCACAACTGAAGCATCATAGCCAGTAAATGTGTTGTCACAAATGCATTTCCTGGCTTCTTTTATGCTAATATAACGTTTTATTAACTCGCTTTCTTTGAGAATAGCTTCAGCCCACCTTAATCGACAGTATTTGTAATTTTGCGCTTTTTTCATCTTATACTGCTTTCGCAAGCACCCAACCAAAACACTTCGCTTACATATGTTTAAATATTTTTTTTTAAAAATAAGGCCCTTTCATTTAATTTAGTATAGACATCTTAACTAAATTAAAGAGGTACCTTTTCTTCAAAAATGATTACATTGTTCAACTTACACTGATACAAGAATCTTCTGAATACATCCTAACTTATGATTTATTCAGATATGTGAAAACAATCATTAAAATGCTTCTAGATGCTATAGACGATGTCATTATGCTTCATCAACAATGTCATTATCACGTGCAACCAACTGATGACGCGCATTAAAGAATTGACCGTAGCTTAAATAAGTAGCAATTAACGCTGACATCACGGTAGACGTCGTATGAACAAAGACAACAAGCAATTGAAATTTGACCGCTTCTAATGGCGGTGTGCCACCTATAATTAAGCCTGTCATCATCCCAGGAATTGACACTAAACCATATGTTTTAACTGAATCAATGGTTGGAACAATCGCTAATCGAATGCTATCACGTACAGCATCTTTAGACGCAAGTTTTGGCGATGCAGCTAACGTTAACTTAGATTCAATATCATTTACATCTTTAACAAAGGCACGGTCTAAATGCTGATATGCCAAATTAATAGCTATAAGCCCATTGTTTGCCAACATACCACTGATTGGAATGACTTCATTTGGTTTAAAGTCTATCGCACCTGTCAAAATAATAGCCGTCAATGGAATAGCTGTCCCAATGATAATCGCAATGAGTGAAATCCAAAAGACGTGATGCATCACTTTTGAAGCCCTATGTAATGTATTCCATGAAGCGTTAATTATAATGATAAATACTGCAAGTAAGAGTAACCACGTGGCATCTATTTCAAAAATATAATGCAATAGAAAACCTAGGATAAGCAATTGGATGGTCGCACGTAGTGACGCTACAACTAAATCTTTAATAATATGTAAGCCTTCTTTATACGAAATGGCAATCGGTATGATTAACAATAATGCCGTTAAGCAAATGGCTGTATTACTCATTGTGCTTCAACTCCTCTTGCTTAGTAATTTGACCATCAACAATCGTAATTCGTCTGTCGAAATGACGCATGCTCTGATCATCACTATGTGTAATCCACATAACACCTACACCGGTCTTGGCTAAATCGAACACGAGCTGTTCTACAATTCGCTTATTGGCGGTATCCAAGGCACTAGTCGCTTCATCTAATAATAATAGTTCGGGTTGATACATCAACTGTCTAGCTATGGTAATACGTTGTCGCTCACCGCCTGATAAATGTTCGATGCGTGTATTTAAATTATAATGTCCTAAATTAAGATGTTGAAGTAATTGTAGCGCTTTAGTTTCATCAAACTCATCAGAATGGGCCATCGCTGGAAAACGCATATTATCACCAATATTTTGGCCAAAAAGTTCACTTTGTTGCATCAGATAACTTATTTTCGAGCGCAATACTTCTGGTTCATATGCATCGAACGGTTTATCGTTTAATAATAATTCGCCACTTGTCGGACTGATTAAGTTATCTATTTGTTTTAACAAAGTGCTCTTCCCACTTCCTGAAGGTCCTACAATGGCTACAGTTTCCCCTTTTTTCAATTGGAAATTGATATTGTCTAAAATTGTACGACGTGTTGCTTGATAACATAGATGTTTAATTTCTAATAACACGTAACATCGCTCCTTATTATGTCTTACTACTATCGTACCTTATTTTCAGGTATCATCAATGACGAATTAACAACAAAAAACTATGGTTAAGCATGTAATAATGATGTTTCTTAGCCTTTACAATAATTATAAAAATTGTAATAGTGTCAAAATAAATGAAAGTAAGTTATTAAAACTATGTAACGCTATTGTTACTGCTAAATTGCGACCACTCATGTTATATGCCACCACAAAACTGGTTGCCATAATTAAATAAGGTCCGATTTCAAATGGCGATGTTGCGTCAGTGACATGAATACCAGCAAATAGCAGGATTGAAATAATCGACATTACTGGATATGACAATTTCTTACCTAATTCATGAATTAATAAATGACGAAATAGCAGCTCTTCAACTATTGGTGTAATAATTACAATATTTAAAAATAATAACGGCCATACCTTGATATTACTAAATAGTTTTCTAATTTCTTGTTCATTCTGCGTATCATGAAATTGCCAATGTTCTGGTAAAAATTGCATTACGTTGGCATAGACGATATTCGCTACATACATGACCAACAAGACGATAATCATGAGATAAATATATCGTTGTAATTGCTTCACACGAGCGATTGCAGTGTTTAAAAGTGCACGATAATGTAAGGCCCAAAAAATCAAAACTACAGATAATTGTGCCAATAAAGCATAAAGTTGTGAAGTATAAGTTAAACCACTTGGCCGATGCAATAAAGTAAATGATAACCAATTGATTGCGTCAGCTAATATAAATGGCAAATACATATTACCTAATACGTATACAAGTATCAGTAAGAAATCACGTTTAACCATCTGGGGCTGTCGCCAAGGATTTTGATGATATGTCATTGATGAAATTCTGTTATTTTTTGTCATTCTATGATTCATAATAAACTCCTTTAATTTATGCTTAAAGATAACTTTGGTAGCTAAGCACTAGAAAAATGATACATTGCGTCATACTATGATATACATATGCTGCTAATAAATTTTGTTGTGACCATCTATATATGATAACAGCACCTATAGGAATAAGGCTGTAAATTCCAATTTCCAGAACAGAATGATAATGATAGGAATGAGCTACAACATCGGCAATGATGCTGAATATCATGGCAACTACCATGGGTATGCACTTCGCTAATTCGTGTATGAATAAATGGCGAAAAATCAGTTCTTCAACCAACGGCCTTAAGACAACCATCGATACCCAGACAAATGGTAATGCGTGAGGATGCGTAAACATACCAGATAAGTACTGCTCAGATTGACTGTGTTGAAACCCCCAAGGTTGGTTAAGATGATGTGCTATACATTGACCGCCATAATAAGCCAATAATGTTAAACAACTTACAATGACGATTGGCCATAGCATAGGTTTGATATCACTACTTAAACGTTGATAAATTGTTCTTAATTTCTGCTGATACAAGAAGAAAAAGCATTTCAACGTCACAATTTCCGCAACAATGAAACTCAATGTTAATACAATGGGATAAATAACTTGTGTTGGTTTATCTTGTGTTAATACCGCCCAGATACCATAGACGCCAAATACTATGATGATAGGCATGAGAACCTTTAAGAAGACATAAACTGGAATTACCCAAAACAATCGTTTCTTTACGTGCGCATCAATGGGTTGTCGTGTATTATATGTATTTAATGTCTGCATAGGTCACCTCATTCATTTGAAGCTATCACATGGCTACCAACATCGTGCTGATACCATGCTCCGCGTATTGTTCACATTTCACTTTACCATGTTCCTTAAATTATGAAAATGTTAATTATTTTGACATTAAAAAATAAGTAAATCAATTTTAAAAAATAGACAGTCACTATATTTCTCATATGTCATATTTAAACGTTGTACTACTTTTATGCTTAATGATCATTAACTTGTATCCTTATATTAGTGGAACATTACATTGTTTTTCCATATAAATAATGTACAATAATCATTACAGAGATAACGGGGGGATAAAGAATGATATTAACAACAATGCAATTTATTGTAAATGTTATTATAGTAAGCTGTCTATTATTCGTTGTTTTATTAGGGCTGTGGTTACTCTTTAAAGACAAACATCAGAAACAACATAGCGTATTAAGGAACTTCCCTTTATTAGGAAGAATTCGTTATTTTTCAGAAAAAATTGGTCCCGAAATGCGTCAATACTTATATGCTAATGATACCGAAGGCAAGCCGTTCTCACGTGTCGACTATAAAAATATTGTTATTGCCGGAAAATATAACTCAAGAATGACCAGTTTTGGTACGTTGAAGCACTATGAACATGGGTTTTACATACAAAATGCAATGTTTCCATTACAGTCAACTGAACTAGTTATTGATAACCAACATATGATTTCTACATTTATTTATCAAGTTGATAATGAGCGGTTATTTAAACGAGACGAACATCGCAAACCAGCTGATATTAAACCATTTCAACTTGATGATCAGCATGCTGTCGTCATCGGCAATGATTTAGCACATCCGTTCATCGTTAAACGTTTAGTTGGACAATCTGGCATGAGTTATGGTGCATTAGGTCAACGTGCCATAACAGCACTATCTCAGGGGTTAGCACGTGCTGGCACATGGATGAACACAGGTGAAGGTGGCTTATCTGATTATCATTTGTCCGGTGGTGGGGATATTATTTTTCAAATAGGACCTGGCCTTTTTGGTGTCCGTGATCAAGAGGGAAATTTTAGTAAAGATGAATTTGTAAAATTAGTGAATCAATCGGCAATCAAAGCATTTGAGCTTAAACTTGCACAAGGTGCCAAGACCCGTGGCGGTCATATGGAAGGAAATAAAGTGACTGAAGAGATTGCACAAATACGCAATGTCAAACCGTTTCAAACAATTAATTCACCAAACCGTTTTAACTTTATTTCAAATGCAGCAGAATTAATCATTTTTGTTGATGAACTTAAACAGCTTGGACAAAAACCAGTTGGCTTTAAAATTGTAGTGAGTCATGTTGATGAAATTGAAATATTAGTGAAAGAAATGATACGTTTAGATAAGTATCCTAGTTTTATTACTGTTGATGGTGGCGAAGGTGGTACGGGCGCTACTTTTCAAGAATTACAAGATGGCGTTGGCCTACCATTATTTACAGCACTTCCTATTGTGTCTGGCATGCTTGAACGCTATGGTATACGGGATAAAATTAAGATTTTTGCTTCAGGCAAGCTAATCACACCCGACAAAATCGCCATTGCACTCGGATTAGGCGCTGATTTAGTTAATATTGCTCGAGGCATGATGATTAGTGTCGGCTGCATTATGAGTCAACAATGTCACCTCAACACATGTCCAGTAGGTGTTGCTACGACAGATCCTAAAAAGGAAAAAGCGCTCATTGTAGAAGAAAAAACATTTCGCGTAACCAATTACATCACAAGTCTACATGAAGGCTTATACAACATCGCAGCAGCAGTTGGTGTTAACAATCCAACAAATATCACAGCACAACACATCATACATCAACAACAAAATGGCACGTTACAAAGCATAGACACATACAAACTTAAACTTCTGGAGCCATAAGTTAAGAAGCGTTAAACATTTCTTTTTACAACATGTAATAAGCGTTAGTAAGTCTCACAATAAAATATAAACAAAGCCAAAAATAAAGGAGCAGGACAGAATTCATTATAAATTCGTAGTCCCGCCC
>NZ_KV809479.1:77192-134129 GCF_001812565.1 Staphylococcus sp. HMSC059F04
CAATATAGAGTTCATAGCCTAAAACATAATGATGTCCCAGGCTCATAGTTATTACTGAATTATATTTCTACTTTAAAATCCACAACTTGTGGCATGTTATTTAAATTGTGGTGTGTTAGATAATCGATTAATAGCTGTGCACCCTCCACTTGTATATCTTTAACCACCTTTGCTTCTGCAAACATGTTATAATCACCGCCACCTACAGCACGATAATTGTTTACACAAACGGTATAGATCTTATCTTCGACTAATGGCTGTCCTTCCACTTTAATATCATGCACGCGATGCCCCATAGGCTCGCTCACTTTAATATTATATGATACGCCTCCAAATATGTCATAGTTATAATGTTGCGGTTTAGGATTTAAAAACGTGTCATTAATACCTACATCCCCGCTGTCCGTAAGATCAAAATAGCGTGCTGATTGTTCTAATGCTTCACGAATGCCCTTACCCGTCATCTCTAATACTTTAAACGTATTTGGAAACGGATAGTTATTGATAATATCACGCATTGTAATGGTCTTATCAAAGCCAGTCGCAGAATCAAATAATGCCGTACTTGCTATTTGAGCGCCGCTTGTTTGTAATAATGCATGTAGTAACACATTAATAAAAGGGTGCGGTGCAATTCTTGCAGTAAATGGCTCGTCAACAATCATATTCTGCTGAATTTCAGCAATCGGCGTATCTAACCACGTGTCCACATCACTTATTAATTGACTATCTTTATCGATTAATTTAAAAGCGCTGTCATCGTGCACTGGCAACAGTTCACTTGTACGCTGAACCAATTGTCTTCGATCATTGAATGTTAGCGTAACTTTACCAATTTGTGTCGCACGTGTTCCTGGTTGTAGAATAACTGTATCGTGCTTGATAGCAGCAATTTCACGGTGTTGATGCCCCGTAATAAGCACGTCAATGTCCGACCCAAAGCGCTGCAATATCTCAGACGCTTCATTTTCTCCAGTTAATACTTCAGTTGGTTGATACGTGTCAATGTTACGTTCAAAGCCCCCATGATAACTAACAACCACGATATCAGCCTGTTCACGTACTTGAGGTAATATGTCCTCTAACGTTTGAACTGCACTATTAAATGTTAAGTGTTGAATATACTCTGGTCGTTCCCAATGTGGAATATATTGTGTCGTTAAACCAATAATACCAATATTGTATCCTTGCTTCTTAATATACATGATTCCTTGTTCTGTTAATGGTTTATTATCTTTTAAAATATTGGCACAAAGGATTGGATAATTTAAGCGATTGATACTTTGAGTTAAATAGTTGAGACCATAGTTAAATTCATGGTTTCCTAATGTACCAAAGTCAAAACCAATACGATTATAGATATCCGTCAATGGCTTGCTAGAATGTATATGTGTAGCAAGGTAATGACAAAAAGGTGAACCTTGTAAAAAATCACCATTATCTATTTTAAAGCTAGCATCATAGCGCTGACGATCTTGTTCAATTATGTGGTTCGCCAATAATAGCCCCATCGGTTTATAACCTTTTGTCTGTTTAAAATCTGTTGGGAAAATATAACCATGTATATCACTTAAAATGTAAAATGCAAGTTGTGTCATCGCATGTTGTCCTCCATTACTTCAATTTTTCAGTTTTAAGGGTTTTATCTCCTTGCTTTAACCGTATATTAGCCCCTTTTAAAGACTCCGTTACCTTTGCTGAAATCGTCACTGAAGCTGTGCCATCTTTATTGACTTTAATGGTTGGAAGTGAACCATAGCCGATATTACTATATGATTTACCATCCGTTGAAAATTGACCGATTTGTTTACCACCATCTTGATAAATTCCTAATTTCAAATTATCTAATGCTTGGTTAGCCGGTAATTGTGACAAATTGATCGTGATGTTAAATGGCGTGTTAGTTTGCACATCTTTAGGAATAGCAAAGGCTACATTTTGCACAGCCGGTTGGTCTCCTGGTTGTTTATCACCATCATCTTTAGTAGATTTTGTACTGCCATAACTACCAGGCGCAAACGTTGATCGATCGTACCAATGATAACCTTCAGGTGGTTGTGACCATGGTTCTTTTTGCGGTTCTGTTGAATTTTGTGGCTGTTCAAAATCATGTAACACAGTCGCTTTATCTAATTTTACACCACTTTTAGCTAAATTCGGTGTTGCTTCTTTCTTACTTAACCAAGAAGTTAAGTTATTCAACAATTGTGCGTTATCTTCTTCTTTAAAACCATCATACGTTTTCTTTGTTTTACCCGTGTCTTCACGTAAATATTTTGGAGAACTGTCTTCTACCAATGAGGAGTCTCCAATAAAGGCAGCTTTTCCTTTACCTACCTTTGCAATAGCAATATAGGCACCTTCAGCTTTACCTCCACCATTATAAACACCTTGGTCAACTGCATGACTCCATTTCGCATTGTTACCTAAGTGATCAGGTGTGTATACAATTCCTTTTGCTTTTTTAGGATCTGTAATAGCAAGTGTTGAACCAGCATGCATAGACACAGATTTAACGCCTTTAGTAATGCCAAAACTTTCATCGCTTGAGACAAGATTAGATGTATTCAAATCCCCTAAAGCATTATAACGGAAACGCACACCAAAATTTTGGGCTAACCAGTCTGAGCTTGAAACACCTGCCATTGCTTTAGATTGTTTCTCTCCTTGATCCATATCCTTGGTCATATCCGCATAGGCACCACGACGATAGCCATTCATAGCTTCAGAAGAATCTATGCGGTTTAAATTTCTATCTGCATTGTAATGGTCAGAGATAAAAATGATACTTCCACCATGATTTACAAAATTCACAATGGCTTGTTGTTCAGTCGTCTTAAATGGAATATTCGCTTCTGGTATAACTAAAATATCACTATTTTTTAATGACTCTTGGCTAATATTTGCTTCCCCATCTAGTGATTTAACAGCAAAACCTTGTTTCTTCATTGAATCCGCATAATCAGAAAAACCACCATCAATAACCCAATCAGCCGCGCCAGCAGTTTGTCCATGAGAATTATCAAATAGAACTGTGCGTGAAGCTGTATTCGTTTCAGCTGCTTGTGTAGATGGAAACATGGATAATGCTAATGCTGAGGCAACTATAGTAGAGCTTACAACTTTTATCATTTTCATACTTGTCTAACTCCTTTTATTAACTTATTTTCACATACCAGCAGTATATTAAAAATCACACACAAACGGGTTACTATTAATGATATTTTATATATCTTTACCGATTTTAAATAATTTTTATTTAATTTTAACAAAAAGTTAACGAAATCTACACATAACATATAGTATAGTGTGCTACTCTATAATTGTCGATATTAAAGACATAGATACATATTGCAAAATAGTGAATGGGGGCAATGTTATTATATGAAACACGTTAAATATCTTCTACTACTCGTGTTATCGGTGGTTATCTTTGCAGCTGCTTGTGGAGGTAACAGTTCTTTAGATAACAATTCCAAAAGTTCCAACTCAGAATCAGGCAAAGGTAACTACAAACCAAAAGAATTAACGGTCCAATTTGTACCATCTCAAAATGCGGATAAATTAGAAGCAAAAGCAAAACCACTTGAAAAGCTACTATCCAAAGAATTAGACATTCCAGTAAAAGTATCCGTATCTACAAACTACAACACGATTGTTGAAGCGATGAAATCGAAAAAAGTCGATGTTGGTTTCTTACCACCAACAGCATACACATTAGCACATGATCAGAAAGCTGCTAACTTGTTATTACAAGCACAACGCTTTGGTGTGAACAAAGATGGATCACCTACGAAAAAGCTTGTTAAGGACTACAAATCAGAAATCTTAGTTAAAAAAGATTCAGGCATTAAAAGCTTAAAAGACTTAAAAGGGAAAAAAATTGCATTACAAGACGTCACATCTACAGCTGGTTATACTTTCCCAATTGCTACATTGAAAGAAAAAGCTGGTATTGACGCAACAAAAGATATGAAAATCGTCAATATGAAAGGTCATGACCAATCGATTATTTCATTATTAAATGGCGATGTGGATGCTGCGGCAGTATTCCAAGATGCACGTAATGTCGTTAAAAAAGACCAACCAAATGTATTCAAAGATACAAAGATTTTAGAATTAACAAAACCAATTCCAAACGATACAATTTCAGTTAGACCAGATATGGATAAAGATTTCCAAAAAAAATTGAAAAAAGCATTTAAAGATATCTCAAAAACTAAAGAAGGTCATAAAATCATCAGTGAAGTATATTCACATGAAGGATATACAGATGCGAAAGATTCTGACTTCGATATTGTTAGAGAATACGAGAAAAAAGTAAAAGATATGCAATAATTGGTTGTTATTTTCTACTGAATCATAGATAAAGAACGTCAATTGAAAAGCTAAGCCAAATTTTGGCATAGCTTTTCTTTATAACTTTATACAAAGTGAACCTTATTAGAGAAAGGTGTTATAACATGAGTCAAATAGAGTTTAAAGATGTGAGCAAAGTCTATCCGAATGGACATGTCGGCTTGAAAGATATTAATTTAAATATCGAAAAAGGAGATTTTGCAGTCATCGTTGGATTATCAGGCGCAGGTAAATCTACACTACTACGTTCTGTCAATCGCCTACATGATGTCACATCAGGGGATATTACAATTGAAGGAAAATCAATTACACAAGCAAAAGGAAAATCACTACTGTTGATGCGTCGTAATATCGGCATGATATTTCAACATTTTAACTTAGTAAAACGCTCTACCGTATTGCGTAACGTCTTAAGTGGCCGAGTTGGTTATCATCCTACCTGGAAAATGATTTTAGGCCTATTTCCTAAAGAAGATAAAATAAAAGCAATGGATGCATTAGAACGCGTCAATATTTTGGATAAATTTGATCAACGCTCGGATGAACTATCAGGTGGTCAACAACAACGTATTTCGATTGCGCGCGCGCTCGCCCAAGAACCTTCTATCATTCTAGCGGATGAACCAGTTGCTTCACTTGACCCACTAACAACAAAGCAAGTAATGGATGATTTAAAGAAAATCAATGAAGAATTAGGTATTACAATTTTAATTAATCTTCACTTTGTCGATTTAGCGCTAGAATATGGTACGAGAATTATAGGGTTGCGCGATGGTGAACTCGTATATGATGGTCCCGCTGAAGAAGCCACTGAAGAAGTATTTAATGAAATCTATGGTCGTCAATTAAAAGCCGACGAAAAGCTAGGAGTGAATTAAAATGACATCTCCAGCTACATCTACAAATAAATATGATAAATATTTAAATAAAAAACTATCATTAAAGACAAGCTTTTCTATACTAATCGTTGCCATCTTAGTCATTTGGAGTTTCGTGTATACGGGCTTTAGCTTCTCGGATTTAATGGTGGGTGTGCCTCAAATCGGAGACTTTTTCAAACAAATGTTTCCTCCTGAATGGAGTTATTTAAAAGCAATTTGGCAACCAATGTTAGATACGATTCGCATGGCAATCGTTGGGACATTTTTAGGTGCTATCGTTTCTGTTCCTATCGCATTAATTTGTGCCAGTAATATTATCCGTACAAAATGGATTACCATTCCTGCACGATTTATTTTGAACATTGTTCGAACAATACCTGATTTATTATTAGCTGCTATCTTTGTTGCTGTATTTGGTATTGGTCAAATTCCAGGGGTACTTGCCCTATTCATCTTAACAATTTGTGTTATAGCTAAGTTATTATACGAAGCAATTGAAACCATTGAACCTGGCCCAATGGAAGCCATGACTGCAGTTGGCGCAAATAAAACTAAATGGATTGTTTTTGGCGTCGTGCCACAAATTATTTCTACATATTTTTCATATGTATTATTTGCATTTGAAATTAATATTCGCGCTTCTGCTGTATTAGGACTGGTTGGCGCAGGTGGTATTGGCTTGTTCTATGACTCAACACTCGGCTTATTCCAGTACCCTCGTACAGCTATGATTATTTTATTCACTTTAGTCATTGTTGTTATTATTGACTATGTGAGTTCGAAAGTGAGGGAACAACTCGCATGACACACGAGCCACAAACTTTTCAATCACCTAAATATAATTTAAGCACTAAGAGACAAAAGCAACGTGTGATTAAACGCTGGGTTATCGCCATCGTGGTTGCCCTCATTGTGATATGGGGATTTGCTGGTATGCCAGCCCTTGAATTGAAAAGCAAATCTGTAGAAATCTTAAAAGCAATTTTTTCAGGATTATTCCATCCAGATTTAGGATATATTTATATACCTGAAGGAGAAGATTTATTACGCGGTCTGCTAGAAACCTTTGCCATTGCTGTCATTGGTACTTTTATTGCGGCAATTATTTGTATTCCATTCGCATTTTTAGGAGCCAATAACTTAGTCAAACTACGACCAGTGACAGGCACAACGAAATTTATTTTAAGTGTTATTCGTGTCTTCCCTGAAATTGTCATGGCACTCATCTTTATTAAAGCTGTAGGGCCTGGCTCCTTCTCTGGGGTTCTTGCTTTAGGTATTCACTCAGTTGGAATGCTAGGAAAACTCTTTGTAGAAGACATTGAAAGCTTAGATTTCACTTCTGTGGAGTCATTAAAGGCAAGCGGTGCTAATAAGACAAAGACATTAGTATTTGCTGTTATACCACAAATATTACCGTCATTTTTATCATTAATTCTGTATCGTTTTGAGCTTAATTTGCGTTCAGCATCAATTTTAGGATTAATTGGTGCAGGCGGTATTGGTACACCATTAATCTTTGCTTTACAAACACGATCTTGGGATCGTGTTGGAATCATTTTAATTGGCTTAGTGATAATGGTTGCGATTGTTGATTTAATCTCCGGCGCAATCCGTAAACGAATTGTATAACTTAAAACATTGATCATATCAAGCTGGAACATAATTTCCAAGGTAATAGCACAAAGATGGTTTAAAATTAAAAATCATCTTTGTGCTTTCTTTATATTTAATACTCCTTATTTTTAGGCTCTACGTCAAAATTGTTGGCTCACCTTCTTAGGGGACAGCTTCAGCTTGTCCTGTTCCCACAGGAGTCTCGCCAAAATACGTCATATTTATATGTAATTTTACATCAACATACTTTTAAAAAATAAGGCATTTTCGTATAATTTAATAAATACCACTAAGCGAAATGAACGAAGACCCTGAAGACCCTTATGAATGATTGTAATAGGACGCAACATGTACTATTAATAAAAACTCAATTTGAATACATTCAAATGATATATGCATTTTGATGTTTCTTTTTTGTCCGAAACATTTTTCTATATCTATACATAAGTTTTAAATTCTTACAAAATAAGTTGGAATTAGTATAAGTGTGCGTTATAATAATGATGTTCTTAATTATCTGAATATTCTAATAATAAATGGAGGTCCTTCTATGACAAACCAAAATTGGCATTTTGAAACTCAAACGATACATGCCGGACAAGAGATTGACGATTTTTCAAAATCACGTGCAGTACCTATTTATCAAACATCTAGTTATGTCTTTGATAATACACAACATGCCCAAGATTTATTCGCATTAGCACAACCTGGCAATATTTACACACGTATTATGAACCCAACCCAAAATGTATTCGAAGAACGCGTTGCAGCGCTTGAGGGTGGTATTGGCGCACTGGCTACATCGTCAGGCCAAGCTGCAATTACATTGGCATTATTAAATATTGTCAATGCTGGTGATGAAATCGTTGCTTCATCTAACCTTTACGGTGGTTCATACAACTTATTAAATGTCACTTTTAAAAAGCTTGGCATTACGGTCCATTTTGTTGACCCTGACCACCCTGAAAACTTTGCAGCACAAATTAATGACAACACAAAAGCAATATATGCTGAAACGATGGGTAATCCTAAAATTGATGCATTAGATATTACAGCAGTCGCTGATGTCGCACACCAACATGGCATCCCACTAATTATTGATAATACATTCGCCTCACCATATTTATGCCGACCTTTTGAATTTGGTGCGGACATCGTGATACATTCAGCTACAAAATTTATTGGCGGTCATGGTACGTCTATTGGTGGTATTATTGTAGATAGTGGCAAATTTAATTGGGACAATGGTAAATTCCCTGGTTTAGTTGAACCAGATGAAAGTTATCACGGTGTTTCTTATACAAAAGATGTAGGTGAAGCTGCTTATATTACAAAAGCACGTGTCCAACTTTTACGTGATTTAGGCTCAGCCGTATCACCTTACAATGTGCATGAATTCTTAATTGGTTTAGAGACTTTGCATTTACGCATGGAACGTCACTCCGCAAATGCACTCAAAGTCGCACAATTTTTAGATCAACATCCTAAAGTAACTTGGGTAAATTATCCTGGTTTAGTTAATAACAAATATCATGCTTTGGCAGAAAAATATTTACCTAAAGGTCAAGGCGCCATCTTAACATTTGGTGTTGATGGTAGCGTTGAAGATATTTCACGTTTTGTCGATGCATTAGATCTTTTCTCACTTTTAGCAAATGTGGGAGACTCTAAATCACTAGTTATTCATCCTGCAAGCACAACACATTTACAATTATCTGAGGAAGAACAACGCAAGTCAGGCGTATTACCTGAAATGGTTCGTTTATCAATTGGCACTGAAAATGCTGATGATATTATTAATGATTTAGCACAAGCATTAGAAACCGTTTAAGCATTAAAATATACTAAGGTTATCTATTATAAACGTTTTTGCCATAGATAATCTTAGTTTTTCTATTTATAATCTCTAAAAATATAATGTATAAGTTATATAAAAGACTCTCCAACACGTAAATTGCAAGAAATACACATGTTGGAGAGTCACTTTAAATTTGTTTTAATTTATTTTAAATTGCCAAACGTCATTTAAGTACTTATCAAAAATAATATCTTTTTGAAATACTTGGTACATTTCTCTTTGTTGGGCCCACCCCAACTTGCGTTGTTCGCGGAAATGCTTGTCGCATTTCTTTTTGTTGGGGCCCCACCCCAACTTGCGTTGCCTGGTGAATTTCTTCTCGAAATTCTCTTTGTTGGCCCCTATTTGGTCATTTTGCTTTTTTCTTCGAAGCCTAGTTTTTTGAGGTATTTGACGCTGTTTTCCATGTTGACTTTGTGGTTGTTTTTGTCGTATGAAAATAAGTCGAAGTTGCGTTTTATTTTTTGGATATCTGCTTTGTTATAATCGATATCTACTTTTTCGTCTATTTTTTCCCGTTCACTCGTTAAACGGTAGTCGACGCCTTTAGCATTTTCTAAAGCTTTGTGTTTCTTAAATAATGCTTTTCCTTCTTTTTCTGATAAGCCCATGTCATCATATTTTAAAGTGCTTATTGTTGATTGTGATATCACTTTATTATTTTTATAGGTTAATGAAGTAATGACATGCTTACCATCAATGTCCCCTTCATATGTCTTTGTGCGCTCTTTATCACATGCTGATAAAGTCACTATTGTAATAACAACAATGGCTATCATTGCTATAAACTTCTTCATACCTTCACCTGCTCATTTTTAGTTTATTTTATTATACCACTATATAAAAAATTTAGAACTTGTATGTAATGATTATTATGCATTTTTTGAAAATTCTATATACTTTTATTTTCTAAAACAAAACATGTTACAATGTAGTTATTCCAAGCTTAGGGGGTTATACATATGAAAGCGTCGATAGAATTATTAAAGACATTAACCGATGTTAATGGTATCGCTGGTCAAGAAATGCAAGTTAAAGAAACAATGAGAGATTATCTAAACCCAATTAGTGATAGTATCATTGAAGATCATTTGGGTGGCATTTTTGGTAAAAGAGAAGCTACGTATGGAACTAAGTCGATTATGTTAGCAGGTCATTTAGATGAAATTGGCTTTATTGTTACGAAAATTGATAATGAAGGCTTTATTAAGTTTCAACCCATTGGTGGCTGGTGGAGCCAAGTCATGCTATCGCAAAAAGTGACAATTACAACGGATCAAGGACAAGAAATACGAGGCATTATTGGATCTAAACCGCCCCATGTCCTTGAAGCTGAAGAGCGTAAAAAGGCTGTTGATATTAAAGACATGTTTATTGATATTGGTGCACGCAGCCGTGAAGATGTTGAGCAGCATGGTATCGAAGTAGGAAATATGATTACGCCATATAGTGAATTTGAAACATTAGCCAACAGTAAATATTTGACGGCTAAAGCATTTGATAATCGTTATGGCTGTGCTGTAGCAGTTGAAGTATTAAAAAACCTTAAAGATGAAAACCTTGGCATTAATCTGTACGCAGGTGCTACAGTCCAAGAAGAAGTAGGTTTACGTGGTGCTAAAGTGGCAGCTCAAACCATTAAACCCGATTTAGCTATCGCAGTTGATGTATGTGTACCTTATGATATTCCTGGTATGTCGGGTCAAACAAGTGAAACCGCACTAGGTAATGGTCCTGTAGTAATTATGATGGATGCCTCAAGCATAGCACATCAAGGCTTACGTCAACATATTAAAGAAGTTGCGAAAAAGCATTATATCAGTGTTCAATGGGATACTACACCAGGTGGTGGTACCGATGCCGGTAGTATTCACGTCGCAAATGAAGGCATTCCAACTATCACAATTGGTGTAGCCTTGCGTTACATGCATTCTAATGTCTCTGTTTTACATACAGATGATTATGAAAACTCAGTTCGACTTATTACTGAAATTGTTCGTTCTTTAAATGACGAGACCTATCAACAAATTGTGTGGTAAGTTACTTGGGTCAACACGTTTGACATCCTCATACGCTGTCAGACGTGTTTTTTTAAAGTCATCTTCTTTTATATTGTTCCAAAGACCAATCATCTCTTAAAAGATTAAAATTAAATCATATTATTATGTGCTATTACACACGATAAGTAAAACAAATTATAAAATATCGGAATATTCGCTTATTTAGTTATTGTATTTGATATACTGGGTGTTATCTTAAAGGAGGATGATGACATGCCCTCAAGTGTGAAACGTAAAGAGAAAGCATCGTTTATCACAAGATTTTTAAATGGCGTGGAATGGGTTGGAAATAAACTTCCTGACCCTGCAGTGTTATTCTTTATGATGTGTGTACTATTAGCCGTAATGACTTGGGTCATTTCTTGGTTCAATGTATCAGTCAAACATCCTGGTAATGGCCATACGATTCATATAAAAAGCATCATCAGTACTGACGGTATTGCTATGATTATGAATGATGCCATTAAGAACTTTTCAGAATTTCCTGCGCTTGGACTCGTATTAGCTGTAATGATTGGTATTGGCGCAGCAGAAAAATCTGGCTACTTTGACAAGCTTTTAATATCAGTCGTTAATCATGCGTCTAAAAAGCTCATCCTGCCAACAATTATATTTATCGGTATTATGGGCAGTATTGCTGGTGATGCGACGACCGTCATTTTGCCACCCTTAGCTGCAATGTTATTCATTAAAATTGGCTATCACCCTATTGCTGGTCTAGCCATGGCATATGCTTCTTCATTAGGTGGCTTTGGCGCAAACTTAATTATTGGCATGCAAGATGCATTAGTGTATGCATTTACAAATCCAGCCACTAAAATTGTGACAGATAAAGTGAACACCAATGTTGCTATGAATTGGTACTTTATTGCCGCAAGCGTCTTTATGCTTATACCTACGTTGTATTTTACAACAACAAAATTAGTAATACCGCACTTAGGTAAATACGATGATAGTAAGGCTGAGTTAGACGATACAGACCAACCTTCATCAACGGTTACACCGATTGAACAACGTGCATTACGTTGGGCAAATATCTCATTTATCGTTCTAGTTGTCGCATTAATTATCTGCGCTATTCCTGAAGGCAGCTGGTTGCGTAATCCAAAGACAGGTAGTCTCATCGATAATTCGCCATTGATTAATGGCGTAGGATTAGTGATACTCGTCATTTTCCTGATTCCTGGTGTAATATATGGCGTCCTTAGTAAACAAATCAAATCTACTAAAGATTTAGGAAAGATGATTTCTGATTCGTTAGCTACAATGAGTTCTTTTATTCTGATCGTGTTCTTTGCTGCACAATTGCTTGCTTTCTTAAAATGGAGTAATTTAGGTGTTATCGTGGCAGTTAAAGGCGCAAATTTATTACAAGGTCAACATGGTATCGTATTAATTATCGGTATTTTAATATTAAGCGGCTTGGTCAATATGGTGATTGGCAGTGCCTCTGCAAAATGGGGTATTCTGGCACCTATCTTTGTTCCGATGATGCTGTTAATTGGTTTTCATCCTGCGTTTACCCAGATGATTTATCGCGTTGGCGACTCTATTACCAATCCAATAACGCCAATGATGCCGTATATGCCTTTACTGCTAACATATGCGCAAAAATATGATAAAAATATGAAACTCGGCTCCTTATTATCTAGCCTAATGCCATACACAATCGTCCTTTCCATTGTATGGACGCTCTTCCTCATTATTTGGTATTTACTAGGCATTCCAGTAGGTCCTGGAGGTCCAATAAAAGCAAATTAGCAGTATAATCAGTTTGGACATAAATATAGAAAAAATTCGATAAGCAAGTTGTCTCCTTAGCGAGCCCATAACACAAAGTATGGATTATCAAAAAAGCACAAAGACGATTTTTTATTTCAAATCATCTTTGTGCTTTTATTTGTTGCCCCACCTCATTTTCAATTTGAAAATAATTATTCCGAGAAAGATACAATGAAATTCAAATATAATTCCCACTAATGTATTATAAAAACAAGGATTTTAATGTAGAATAATAGTAAAGAGGGTAATCATAATTAATAGACTATCCAAAGGCAATAGGAGGATACAATGGAAGAACGCATCGGCTTAATTGACATAGGATCTAACACAATTAGATTAGTCATTTTTAAATTTAGCAAAACAGCTGGCTTGAATGAAATACTAAACATTAAAACACCGGCAAGACTAAGTCAATACTTAACATCTAAAAAGGAAATGAGCAAAGACGGTATTAAAGTGCTCATTGAAGCGCTTAAAAGCTTTAAAAAAGTTGCGCAAGAATTTAACGTTACCGAGTTACATCCGATTGCAACAGCAGCTATCCGTCAATCTAAAAATAAAAACGCCATCATCAAACAGGTCAAAAAAGAATTAAATATTGATATGAAAATCATTCCAGAACTAGATGAAGCCTATTATGGCTTTTATGCCATCACACATACAACAGAAATTGCTAACGGTGTATCCGTTGATATTGGTGGTGGTTCAACCGAAGTAACATTATTTAAAGATAAGGAATTAGTTGAATCACATAGTTTTCCTTTTGGTGTCGTTACACTTACACGTATGTTTTTTGAAAATAAAGCGCACAACAACAAATCAGCTATTAAAGATATGGAAAAATTCATCTCTTCACAATTTGATGAATTATCTTGGCTACAAGATAAAGAAGTAGCCCTTGTCGGTGTGGGTGGTTCTGCACGAAACGTGGCTCGTATTCATCAATCGGAACACTCATATCCAATTGGTGGCGTACATAATTACACAATGTCTGATAATGATATTGAGGAAGTGCTAGATATCATACGCAAAAGTGACCGCGATGACTTAACTAATCTAGATGGACTGAGTCGTGACCGAGTTGATATTATTTTACCAGCTGTTTGCGTATTTAAAGCATTGTATAAAAAAGTAAACGCGACTCAATTTACATTTTCAAGAAATGGGTTACGTGAAGGCTACATCATTAAACAAATTCGTGACCGTTATACAGATGTTTTTGATAAATATAACGTTCGTAAAGAAGCTATCCATTTTCTTGCGAATGAATATCAAATTGAAGAAAGTAGCTCTGCGAGTCGACTTAAATTAGCTAAATCCCTATTATCACAGATCATGCAATATTCAGAGTTCAATTTAAGCGATAAAGAGCAACGATTGTTTGAAGAAGGCGCGTATATCTATTACTTAGGTAGCTTTATCGATTCAGATTCAAGCTCACCGCATAGCTATTATATTATTGCGAACTCAATGATTAATGGTTATACACATAAAGACCGTGTGAAACTAGCCCTACTTGCCAGCTTTAAAAATAAATCATTGCTAAAATTCTATTGTACTGAGACAAACTGGTTTGGAAATAAAGAGATCGATACCATTCAAATTCTTGGAGGCATTATTAAGTTTGTCAATGCACTCAATATTTCACACACAAGCTTTGTAGAAGATGTCTCATTGAAACCATTGAAAAAAGCTGAAGAAGATTTTGAACTCATCGTTTACCATAAAGGTGAACCTATTGCTGAAAAGTATCAGGCAATGCGCCAAAAAAAACATATAGAAAAAGTCTTAAAGGGTAAAGTTGCCATCACCTTTACAAAATATTAAAACTCTTATGCTATCTTTATGTTAGGTAAAACTGCCATAGCACGTACGTATATAACAAAAATTATGACTAAACGACAAGGTGTGTATAGACAATGCAAAATCAATTGGGAGAAAATAACATCAATTTACCGCAGTATTACAACAATCGAGAACTTAGCTGGTTAGATTTTAACTATCGTGTATTACAAGAAGCTTATGACGATAATAATCCTTTATTAGAAAAGTTAAATTTCATCTCTATCTTTAGCTCTAATTTAGATGAATTTTTTATGGTCCGGGTCGCTGGCTTAAAAGACCAAGTTAAAATGGGATATGATAAGCCTGAAAACAAAGCACAAATGACACCGCAAGAACAAGTTGATGCTATCCAAGAAAAGAATACCACATATGTTGATAAACAATATGAGCGCTATAATGAACTTATCGAAGAACTTCGACAATATGATATCGAAATGTCTCAACCTGAACAATTATCCAACCAACTATTAACTCGTCTTGAACAAGAGTTTAAGACAACCATATTGCCTACGCTTACACCTTTAGGTATTGATGCATATCATCCATTTCCAAAATTAAATAATAAAAGCTTAAATATCTTCGTTGATATTGATACGGAAGATGCGATAAATTCTGCTATTGTTCAAATTCCGTCATTAATACCTAGGTTCATTACACTCAATGAAGGTACAAAACAATATGTATTAATGGTTGAAGATGTGATTACTTATTTCATCAATTATCTATTCACGGGATACGAAGTTTTAAATACGTTTACATTCCGTATTACACGTAACGCCGATTTAACCATTCATGAGGATGGTGCTGAAGATTTACTTATCGAAATTGAACGTTTCTTGAAAGAACGTAAAAGTGGTTCAGCTGTGCGTTTAGAGGTTGACGGTCGCACCGCTAATTCAGACGATATTCCATGGCTCATTGATACGTTAGAAGTTGAGAACAATGACGTGTATTTTGTTAATGGACCACTCGATTTAACATTTTTATTTGGTTTGGTAGACCATTTATCACACAAATTAAAATTCTTAACTTATGAGCAATATACACCACAAGTACCGCGTTCTTTAGGTACTAATAATATTTATGAATTAGCTTTAAAACGCGATATTTTCTTCCATCATCCTTATGAATCATTTCAACCGATTGTCGACTTTATTCGCGAAGCTGCAGATGATCCTGATACAATTGCGATTAAACAAACATTGTACCGCGTAAGTAAAGATTCACCAATTATTAAAAGTTTAAAAGAAGCTGCCGAAAAAGGTAAACAAGTGACTGTACTTGTAGAATTAAAAGCGCGGTTTGATGAAGAAAATAATGTGCATTGGGCACGTATGTTAGAAGATGCTGGTTGTCATGTCATTTATGGTATGACACACTTAAAAACACATAGTAAAATTGCACTTGTAGTAAAACGTACTCATGGAACATTAACTTCATTCGTACATTTAGGTACAGGTAACTATAACGATAAAACAGCTAAACTCTATACAGATATGGGTATTATTACCACAAATAAAGAAATTGCGGAAGACGCGATTAATTTCTTTAATTATTTAAGTGGCTATTCGGTTAAGCCCGTATATAACAAATTAATCGTGGCACCATTTGATATTCGTGATGTCTTTATCGACCGTATCGACAAAGAAATTAAAAGTCACCACGAACATGGCAATGGCCATATTATCATGAAGATGAATTCATTAACTGATAAAGCGATCATCAAGAAATTGTTCGAAGCTTCTCAAGCAGGCGTTAAAATTCAGTTGATTATTCGTGGCATATGTTGTTTAAAACCTGGAATTCCTGGTATAAGTGAGAATATTGAAGTCGTTAGTATTGTAGGACGATTATTAGAACATTCTCGTATTTATTATTTCTATAATAATGGAGACCAACGTATTTATCTTTCTTCCGCTGACGTCATGACTCGGAATATGATTAAACGTGTTGAAATTTTATTCCCAGTTGAAGATAACGACATTGCCAAACGATTACTAGACTATATGAACTTACAATTATCAGACAATCAAAAGGGACGTTATCAAGATCAATATGGTCAATATCACTATATTAAAAACGATATGTCACCTTTAAATTCACAAGCCTATTTAATGCAAAAAGCAATTAAATATGGTAAACAATTAAAAAAGCTCGCGTCCCAGCCTTCAGGAGTTCCCGTCGTTTCTAAACGAGGCGCTGGTTGGGTTAAGAAACTCCGTGATACCTTTAAACGATAATACAAACAGCATGGCATATAAATCCCAAAATAATAGCACAAAGATGGTTTAACATAAATCATCTTTGTGCTTCTTTATTTACAACAATATTTCGTATTGTTGGCTCGCATTCTTAGAGGACAACTTCGACACCCCAGCTTGCGTTGTACGTAGAAATGCTTTTCGCATTCCTCTTTGCTGGGGCCCCCACCCCAGCTTGCGTTGTACGTAGAAGTGCTTATCGTATTCCTCTTTGCTTGGCCCTCATCCCAGCTTGCTTTGTTAGTAAAAACTGATTTTGCCAGTTTTTATGTCTGCAAATAAGATTGTAGAAATCATAGTGGAAGAAAAGAATCAGGCGCTGGAACTCTAATCACTTACATGTATATCCCAACATGTTTTTCTAATTTTTTACTGGGTGCTGGTACCATTGTTTTAAATATTGATAGAGTACTTCACTATATGTTTGCAATTCTGTCGCAGTAATTTTTTCATCTACACTATGCGCTTCGGTCAAACTTCCGGGACCATATAAAATTGTTGGTATACCAAAGTGTGCTGTCCAACCACCGTCTGTAACTGTCGTACTCATACCATGTTCTAAAGGTTTATGGTGTACAAGTTCATGTGCCTGTTGCAAAGCTTTAAATCCTGGATGGGTCGTTGGGATTTCAAAACTTGGAAAAATCTCTCCTTTATCTTCAATCATTGATGCACCACCCCATTCAAAGGACAATGGATGATCTTTCAACCAAATATCAGCTGCAGCTACTTGGTTTAAATATGTTTCAATTTCTGCAATAACATCTTCATAGCATTCATTAGGTAAATAGTGTACCGTAATCCATAAACGACATTCATCAGCAATAAAAGCAGGATGTCGGCCTCCTTCAATAACAGCAGGATTTATTGTATTTGCGCCAGGTGGCATTCCTGGACTCGATTTCATCACTGCCCAATGCCGTTCTAATTCATTTAATGCTTGAATGACTTTCATCATTTTTTCAATAGCGCTGGCACCAAATAAGCCACCACCTGCATGTATGGTTTGATGACGTGCGCCATCGTGTATTGTGTGCTTACTTTTAACTGTAATCCAGCCTGTAATCACGCCACCTTGACCTAACGCCATATTATCACTCGTATCTAAGACTAATGCTAAGTCGGCTTTAGGTCCGATTTCACAAGCACGCTTTGTCCCTGCTTCACCAACCTCTTCCCCAACTACAGAATGAACAATAATATCACCTTGAGGGAGACGTCCTTCTTGATGTAATCGCTCTAAGACATAAAATAAAGCAGCCATGCCACCTTTCATGTCACTAACACCACGACCATAGAGCCAGTCGTTAACATGCGTTAATTCAAATGGCGGATAGTTCCACTCACGATCATCATCGACAGAAGCCACATCCACATGTCCATTTAAAATTAACTTTGGTGCTGTTGGATCCTCACCTTTTAACGTGGCTACAATAATACTGTCATTAGGATAAAGTACCTCACGTTGAATTGTAAAACCTAAATCCTCAAGCAAGCGTTGAATATCATCTTGCAAAGGATTTGTATTACGTCCAGGAGGGCTTTCTGTATTATATTTCACCAATAATTCTAACAAGTCGAATAATCTTTGTTCCAATATTGTCATCACCCTTCATTACTTAGAAATTAGGTTATTCTATAATATCAGTGTAACATTCCCCAAGACATGGTTAGCAACTGAATAAGTTAAACTTAATTTGATGTCAGAGCTTTAATCATTACCATAAACTGCATCGATTATTTTTAAAATTCCGATAGTTCATTAAAGCCTTGGCTTATATTTTACGAAAATATTTCTATACTGGTCGTATAGTAATTTGATTTACATTGACATGTGGCGGTTGCGTTATGGCATAACGTATACTTTCAGCTATGTCATAGGTCTCTAGCTTTTTGCGGCCTCCAAAATCACTCTGTTCAGTCATTGGCGTATCAACCATACCTGGTAAAATACTAGTCACTTTAATGCCTGTACGTGCTAAATCTTTTTCTAACCCTCGACTAATCATCTGGACAGCAGCTTTTGTTGCACTATACACAGTACTATCTTTAGTTACCTCTTCAGCACTAATAGATGCTAAATTAATAATATGTCCCTCTTTGTATTGCTGATAATGTGGTAAAACTGCATTAATAGCATACAAAGTACCCTTTAGATTCGTGTCAATCATTGCATCCCAATCCTCAACTTGATGACTTGTGATTTGTGAACTTAAACTTAAACCTGCACTGTTAACAAGAATATCCACTCGACCAAAGTACTCAATCGCTTTAGCAATTAGTGCTTCTACCTCCTGACGTTGAGTCATATCTATTTCTACTATTAAGCTTTCATATTTACGCATATGCATAGCCACTTGATTTAATCTTTTTCTATTGCGTCCTGCTAATACAACTCTGAATCCCATGCTATGCATAGCTTTAGCAATTTCTTTACCAATACCACTACTTGCCCCAGTTATTACAGCAACACGTCCTACGATATTATCCATTTATAACTACATCCTTTTCTTTTGGCTTAGTATCTTTATAACCACTGTTGTTAAAACTAAAACAACTTACAAATTCCATTTGTAAAATATAATATTAAGGTATAAAGTGGAAGTATGTCTAATTAAAATGGGTTTATAGAAAGGGAGATAATGATGACTTATCATGATCGTGTCATGAAATTAAGAGCAGAAAAGAAACGCATGGGATTCAGTTTTCGTTTTGAAGACTTATTTAGTGAAGAAGAATTACTGAATATGACGGTAGCACAACGTAAAACAGCCGAAAAAAAGTTTATTCGTGAAATTGATAACATGCATGATGTTCGCATGCCCTTTAGCAGTCAAGATGGCTTCAAAAATAAACTTTATAATTTAGAGTATCAATATAATGAGGTTAAAAAGAATTTTAAAGTTGTTTAATACTAAAAGCCCACAACCAGTACGCATTGGTTTGTGGGCTTTCCAGAGATTATTCAATGTTATTGGGGTATATATGATGCCCTTGATGTTCGCCAGGAAGGGCATACGATACTTGGGTCAAAAAAGTCGAGTTCTTTTTTAGGGGCTGTCTTGATTAACTAGGTACAACTTCCTTGTGTTCAAGACCATATTGATATAATCGTTCTGCATCGATATATGGCATAGAGTCGATAGTGATGTAACCATCTCTAATATCACCAATTAATCCTTGGTTTACGCCTGTATGCACATGAATTTTATAACTGCTTTCATTTGAAAAAATAACTTGTTCAATTACTTTTCGCATCAGTTATCACTCCAATTACTTATTCCTTACATCTACTATAATACGCTCTTTTTTTATTTTTTAAAGTAATACGTGATGTATTTCATAAATTAGTCATTTATCTTAAAATTCACTTTATTTGTATATTTCAACTAATTTGAAGCTGCTTAAATTTGAGGTAAACCGACTGTAATTGTGAACAATTTATTGATGTATTGCCTTATTAAAATACGCATTGGCAGTTTCACCAATTGTTTCTGATAGCGCTGGATGAGGTTGAATCATAGCAGCTAAGTCTTCAAGTTGACCATGTGCAGCTCGCATAGCTGACATTTGCCCGACCACATCCGTAGCATTAGGACCCGCAGCAAAAATACCTAAAATATGGTGCGTGGCTTTATCAATAACCATTTTTATTACACCATTTGTTTCCCCCTTTATTAAAGCTTTCGGCGCTTCTTTAAAGTTTGATTGTGTCACTTTTACGTCATAACCTTGAGCAATTGCTTGTGCTTCAGATAAACCTATTGACGCTGATTCAACTCGCGTATAAATACATCTTGGTATATCCTCTTGTTTCACAGGGTCGGGATTCAGTCCTGCAATTTTCTCAGCCACAACGGCACCATGTGCACTTGCTGTATGCGCCAGTTGATAACCAGCTACAAGATCTCCAATTGCATAGACATGTGGCACCGATGTTTCGTTAAACTCATTCACTTTAATTGTTTTATCTTCCATAGTTAAATTAAGAGATTCAAATGCTTGTAAATTAGGACGTCGCCCAGTTGCAAATAGTAGTGTACCATAGGGTAACTGTGAACCATTTTCTAAATAAACAGCATCAGTATCTACTTTATTGACACGCGCATGTGTAACAATCTTTACACCCTGATGATCTAATAACTTCCGTATCGACGCTTGAACATCTTTATCCTCAGAGCGCAATATATTGTCACCAGACTCTAAAATCGTTACATGAACACTTAAATCAGCCATGGCAGATGCGAGTTCTGTCGCAATGACACCACCACCGACAATCGTTATTTGTTCTGGTAAAGTGGAATGCTTAAAGAACGAATCCGTCGTTTCATAATCAATCTTACCAACACCCTCAATAGGTGGCACGAATGGTGAACTTCCAGTCGCTAATACAATATCATTGGCATGAAGTACGCGGCCATTGACTTCAACAGATAAATCACTATGAACTACCGCTTCTCCTTGTATGTAATTTACATGATTTTCATCAAAAAGATGGTGAACATTGCCAATAATCTCATCCACCACCTCATCCTTACGATGATTCATTTTGTTAATATCCAGCTCAATATGATTTGCAAAAATGCCCCAATCTTTCGCTTGATTCATTTCATAAACACGCTTGCCATGTTCAATCAACAGCTTAGATTGAATACATCCTACATTGAAACATGTGCCCCCCACACGGTCCTTTTCAATGACGGCAACCTTCATCCCTAATTGAGCAGCGCGAATACTCGCAACATAACCCCCGGGTCCAGCACCGACCACAATCAAATCAAACTGTTCAACCATCATCTAAACCCCTTTCACAATGTGTGTATTGTAAATTTATTGTAAACGCTTACTTCAATCCTCATCATTATCATATCGTTAAGGATTGAGACGTGCAAATGAAAACAAGAATTAAATGATTAGTATAAATAAATGATGAAACTTACTTCACTTTTAGCCATTCACTAAGAATTTCTAAATTATAAAGAGAGCGGTTAGAATTCATTGTGAATTCGTATTCCCGCCCCTGCATGGTTGACTTGAATTGAAAAAGCTTGGGATAAGCATATTTTTAATCCCGTCAACTACTTCCAATATAGAGTTCAGAGCCTAAAAAATTATGCCCTATCCCCCATTCTTATGATTCAACTTTAATATTTTAATGTTTGGAATAACTGTTTATAGTTAGCGATGGCTTGAGTTTCCCTTAGTTGGTTTTTGGTCTGAACTTGTGAAAGAGGTTCTTTAACAATATCTGCCATTCTTTGGGCGAAGGCATCAATGTTGTTTGGTTCTACAAGATAACCGTTTGCGCCATCGTCGATAATTTCTGCTGGACCATATCGGACATCATATGAAATCACTGGGCAGCCTACTTCAATACTCTCCATAACGGTAAGTCCAAATCCCTCATATGCACTTGTGAGTAATGACGCTTTTGATTTTCTAAATTCGTCTAATGGATTTGATGTAAAATCATGAATTGTCACTTTATCTTGTATACCAAAATCATTAATTAAATCAAGCATCAATTGCTTTTGTTTGTCTTCATCTGCACCAAACACGTCAAGTCTCGTGCCATAACCATAACTTAAGAAACGGTGATAAGCCTTAATCAGATGGTCAACTTGCTTTTGTAAACTTAATCTACCTATAAAGATAAAACGATCTTGTTGCTGGATACTATCATGTTGAGGATAAGGTTGAATAAAATGCGGTAAAACTGTAATTTGTTGTTCACTAATGTCAAACGTACTTTGGATATCGCGCTTTTGCATCTCTGTTAACAAGACATACTGCGCAACATTTTCTGAATGCTCTAATGCAAACCGATATGACCGATTTATTTGCTGTCCTTCTAAATGACTATTATGAAATACTAAAACATTTTTCGTCTTATGTGTTTGTTTGAGTAATGGCATATCTAACAATCTTGCATCATTAAAGACAATATCACCGTCTTGGAAGCGCTGTTGAAAGTAATATTGGAATAGTTCTTTTTCTGACTTAAAAGCACGATAAAATAAATTATTTTTATAAATTTGAATAAAATCAATGCGTTTTGCAACTGTAGAATCAAAAAATTTACGGCAATACACGTTACCTGTTTGATCGATATATTCTTCCATTATTTTACGAAATGTTTGTCGTGAATAAAATGTTTTCCGATGCATCTGTCCATATTGATTAAACTCTCTGCGTTCAATTTTCTTTTTAGAAATTGGAGACATGACATCTTCAAATTGCACAATATCTGTGTTTTCATAATATTTTCGATATAAAACATACGTTTTTTCATTGTAATAACGCACCACATTGCCATCGTCAGATACTTTATAAGTTAGCCCTTCAATATCACGATTTGTTTCATGATATATGATCTTTTTTCTAAATTTTGTTGTAGGTATATTTAATAATTTAAAGCCAGATAACCAATCATACATATTTTCAAAAGTTGTAGACGGCGTTACTGTACCTTCTTCTCTAAATTGATGATATACCTCTAAATAATTAGCATTATAATTGGTTGTATAAATTTTATTTTGAATTCCTAGGTGTTGATCTAATAGGCGTATTCGACTCAATAATGCCTTAGTTCTTCCACCGTGTACGGGTGGTAATATACTTGTTACCGTGTTAATCATATATACATCTTCACCTTTAACATCCCTTTATATTTAGTCAATATTAATCCATTATATACTTTTTGTTCTTCTAAATATACAGCAAACAATAAAATCGCCTCCATAAATAATGACTTAGAATATTTCAAAATTCTATTTTTCTGTTTATAATTAATGTGATTGAGTTTACATTTCAAATGAGGATGTATGTTTTTTAAATAGAAGAATGAACGTATAAATATAGAAAAGGATGTCGTCGAAATGAACAAAGACCAATGGATTGCTAAAGCCAAAGAAAGTTTAACGCATACTTTCTACGAACAGCAATCAGCTGAAGAACAAGATGAAGGATTTGATACTACGCTTGCCTTTGGTACTGCTGGTATTAGAGGGAAATTCGGTCTAGGGGAAGGCCGTTTGAATAAATTTACAGTAAATAAAGTGGCTATCGGACTATCACGTTTTCTGCTAAAACAGCACAAAACACCGTCTGCGGTCATACATTATGATACAAGACATTTATCACCAGAATTTGCTCAAATCATAGCAAATGTTCTCGCAAGTCATGATATCACTGTTTACTTATCAGACACCTATCGCACTACACCAGATTTATCATATGCTGTCAGATATTTAGAAGCAGATGCTGGCGTCATGATTACAGCAAGCCATAACCCTAAAGACTATAACGGTATTAAAGTTTATGGTGCTGATGGTGGGCAGTTATCTACCGAACCTTCTAATAAACTTAGTAACATCATAGCGCAACTGGGTGATCCACTCTCACTCAATACTTATGAAGACATTGGAAATAAAACAGAGAATATTTATGCTGTACCAACTGAGGTGCGTAACCATTACTTTAATGATGTTCAACGACTCGTAGGTAATATTCCATCATCAGATTTAAAGGTCGTCTTTACAAGTTTACACGGTACGAGTGTGCCTGTTGTCCCAAATATTTTGGATGAACTTCACTTTACGAATTACAAGTTAGTAGAAGCACAATGCCAACCAGATGCGGAGTTCAGCTCAGTGACAAGTGCAAACCCAGAGGATTATAAGGCCTTTGACCAAGCAGTGTCATTAGCTCAAGAAACGAAAGCAGATTTACTGATTTGTACAGATCCAGATGCTGATCGCTTAGGCATTGCTGAACGTGACGCAGCTGGTCATATACATTATTATAATGGCAATCAAATTGGTGCTTTACTGTTAAATTATCGTATCAAGCAAACAGCAAAGATGACAAATCGTCTAATGATACAATCGATTGTCAGCAGCGAACTCAATGTGCGCCTAGCGCAGCATAACCATATCAACACTCGTCAAGTACTCACAGGCTTTAAATATATTGCCCAGGAAATCAGGCAGCTACCAGCTGATGAACACTTTATATTTGGATATGAAGAAAGTTATGGTTACCTAGCTGGTGACTTTGTACGCGATAAAGATGCAGTACAAATCGTCCCTTTGATTATTAAATATGCATCCCAATTGAAAAACGAAGGTAAAATGTTAAAAGATGTATTAAACCAAATTTATGAAACGGTTGGATATCACCATGATAAGTTGTTTTCTCATACCTTTGAAGGCCCTGCTGGCAAACAAAAAATTCATGCACTTATGACAACCTTTAGACAACATACACCTCATCATATAGCAGGTCTAAAAGTTACAGCCATTGAAGATTTTGAAAAAGGAGAAAAAATCAATCTCGTATCACAAACCACATCGCCTATAACATTACCGACAGCTAACGTCATTAAAATTTATTTTAATGACGGCTTTATCGCATTACGCCCATCCGGCACAGAACCTAAAATCAAACTCTATGTATCTTTAAGTATCGACCACTTTGAACAAACTGCACAAGCAATCAATCAAGCCGTTTTTAAATAATTTACTACAATCTCGCCTATGTAAAAGGTTGAATAACAACACCTACGTCTATATATTGGAACCAAGACGTAGGTGCTGTTATAATTCTTGTTTAAATTGGCATTCTATAACTTTAAATGACTAGAACAATGTGTTTACTAACTTTTTAATTATATGAGGTGCATAAGAATGAACAATTTTAGAGAGACATTAAAAGCAATAGGTTGGTGGGATTTAATCTTTCTTATACCAATGTTTCTCCTATTGAGCTACTTACCAATTTATAATGTTTTTAGCATAATATTAAACGTTATTATTGTATTCTTCTTTGCCATGGGACTGATTTTAACTACACATATCTTATGGGACTACTTTAAATCCAGACGTTAGTTCAAAACGTTTTAAATATATGACAAATGTAACCTATGGTCATCTCATTAAATATTATTTTAAGTCACTTTATATCCCCCAAAATAAATGGTGGTTGTGCTTCATATTTTTCCTTGTCTAAATGTTCTTTTTTAATGATTTCATCTGCTCCTATTTTGTTTTTAGCCTCTTCCTCTTTAAATAATTTTCCAAGTGTTTTGGGGTTATACCCTACTTCTTTAGTGAATTTAAATTCATTAACTGAAGAAATCAGTATTTTAAAGTAATATTTCTTATTTCCATTGATATAGCCATGGACAAAGTAATCATCCATTGGATTTTTTGTAAAACTCGTGACTTTCATTGAATGATATTCTTTAAGATTGTGTTTAAAGTACAAATCAATCCGCTTCTACTGTACTTCTATGTAATGATCTTTTTGACGTTTATGTAGTAAAAAGATTGAAAAGCTGATAACTAGCAGTATAAAAAGCAAAACCAAAGCCATTCTTTTTCTTGAATTCATTATGCCCCACCTTTCCAGTATTTCCGCTTATTTTAAATAGTATTTTATTAGTAGAATTTATCAATGCTTTAAATTATTTATTTAATTTCATTTTAATATTTCATTCACTTTAAATTCCATTATATTACTGTATATAATGCTAATATAATTAAAACTATGACCCAGGTGAACAACTATGACAATCAATTTAATACATAATAATAAAGAACACTTTACTTTTTTGTTAAGTTAAACAATAAGTGAAGTGTTCGTTTAGTGTTATCAATATTTTTGAATTATCGAGTTTATAAATTTAAATCTTTAATAAACTGTGTTAATTCTTCTTTCATTTCTTGATCTTTGAGGGCATATTCTATCGTTGTTTTAACAAACCCAAGTTTTTCTCCAACATCGTAGCGATCACCTTCAAAATCGTATGCATATACTTGATCATCTTTGTTTAGGCGTTCGATAGCATCTGTCAATTGTATTTCATTTCCAGCGCCTCTTTTTTGTGTTTTTAGATAATCAAATATATTGGCGGTTAAGACGTATCGTCCCATAATAGCTAAATTTGACGGTGCAGTACCTTGTGCTGGTTTTTCAACGAATTGTTTTACTTCATAACGACGACCATGTTTCTCTAAAGGATCTATGATGCCATAACGGTGTGTGTCTGATTCTGCTACTTCTTGCACACCAATAACGGACTTACCAGTCTCATCATACGCATCCATTAGTTGTTTGATTGCTGGTGTATCTGATTCTACTATGTCATCACCTAATAATACCGCAAATGGCTCATCACCTATAAATTGTCGCGCTGAATAAATCGCATGTCCTAAACCTTTTTGTTCTTTTTGTCTCACATAAAAAATATTAGCTAAATCCGTAGAATATTGGACTTTTTTTAGTAATTCTGTTTTCCCTTTTTCTTCTAATACCATTTCCAATTCTTTTTGATTGTCAAAATGGTCTTCGATGGCACGTTTATGTTTCCCAGTCACGATAATAATATCTTCAATTCCCGCACGTGACGCTTCTTCAACGATATATTGAATCGTTGGTTTATCTAAAATGGGTAACATCTCTTTAGGCATCGCTTTTGTTGCTGGCAAGAAACGTGTCCCTAATCCAGCAGCAGGTATGATGGCTTTTTTTATTTGTTTCATATCGTTTAGTAACCCCTTTCAATTTCAGTTTAAATTTTATCATTATTTGTAGTGTATTGATAGGGATTTTAACTGATATTTCATACTACACTATATTATTGCTATGATGATATATGTTTAGACAAACAGACTTATGAACAAGATGAAAATAATTCCTGACACAGAGATTATCGTTTCTAACATTGACCATGTTAAGAAGGTTTCTTTAACAGTTAAACCAAAGTATTCTTTAAACATCCAAAAGCCAGCGTCATTTACATGTGATAAGATGACACTTCCTGCACCAATCGCTAGCACAACAAGTGCTACATTTGCGTCTGAATGTTGCAGTAAGGGTAGCACAATACCCGTTGTGGATATTGCTGCAACCGTTGCTGAACCCAATGATATTCTTAATACTGCAGCTACAATCCATGCAAGTAAAATAGGTGACATCGTTGAACCTTCAAACATTTTAGAGATGGTATCACCGACACCGCCATCAATCAGTACTTGTTTAAATGTACCTCCACCGCCAATGATTAAAATCATCATGCCAATAGGATAAATTGCATTCGTTACAGATTCCATTATGTCATTTATTTTTCTGCCACGATGTAAGCCCATTGAGAAAATAGCAAAGATAACTGCAATCAACATTGCTGTTCCTGCTGTACCTATAAAGTAAACAACAGATTCAAAACCATTAGTCGCTTTACTGTGACCTGTAATCAATTGTACGATTGTAGAAAACAACATTAACAATACAGGTAATATTGCCGTAAATATACTCAAACCAAAACTTGGCATTTCTGCTTCTGTAAATGTTTTTTGTGTACCTAATGATGAAATATCGCCAACCTTAGTATATGCAGACGGCACCATTTTTTGTGCAAGCTTATTAAAGACAGGTCCTGCAATAATCGTTACTGGAATCGCAATAATAATACCAAATAATAAGACTTGACCAATATCTGCTTTCAATTCTTTAGCGATAACCACAGGCCCTGGATGCGGTGGTAAAAATCCGTGTGTCACTGATAAAGCAGTGACCATTGGCAATCCTAATTTAAGCGCAGATACGTTTGCGCGTTTAGCAATCGTGAATACTAGCGGGATTAATAAGACTAATCCTACTTCAAAGAACAGTGCAATACCGACAATAAATGCAGCTATTAACATTGCCCATTGTACGTACTTTTGACCGAATTTGTTAATCAAAGTATCGGCAATACGGTTTGCACCGCCACCATCTGCAAGTAATTTTCCAAGCATAGCTCCGAGCCCAAATATTAACGCAATATGTCCAAGCGTACTACCCATTCCGGCTTCGATTGTCGTCATAATTTTGCTTAATGGCATCCCTAATAACATCGCAGTTATTACTGATGTAATAATTAATGCAATAAATGTATTGAGTTTCAAACCTATAATTAATCCTAGTAGAATGATAATGCCTAGGACAACACTGATTAATGGCCAAATTTCTCCAAACATGGCAATCCCCTCTTCTTTAATCATTTTTAATTTATATTCTTACGTTGAAATGCAGCTATTTCTGTATAGTGATCTTCAAGTGAACGGCTTAAGTTGATAAAGATAGATACTAATTGTTGATAAATCTGTACCGTATCCGGATTTGGCTCATGATGATGTGTTGTTCCTACCATATCTTCGATTACAGAAAAATCTTCAATCTCACCTAATGCTAATAAGCCTAAGACACATGCACCTAGACACGAACTTTCATAACTTTCTGGCACAATTAACTTAGTATCAAAAATATCCGCCATCATTTGACGCCATACTTCACTTTTCGCAAAACCACCTGTCGCTTTAATCTTATTTGGCGTTTCATTCATGACTTCTATCAAAGCTAAATACACCGTATATAAGTTGAATAATACACCTTCTAATGCTGCACGTATCATATGTTCCTTTTGATGTGATAGCGTTAAACCAAAGAAGGAGCCACGTGCATCAGCATTCCACAGCGGTGCACGCTCCCCCGCTAAATACGGATGAAAAATCAATCCCTCCGCTCCTGGTGTTACTCTGCTAGCAATTTTCGTTAACACATCATAAGGATCGACGCCTAAACGCTTTGCAGTCTCTACTTCACTGGCTAAAAGTTCATCACGTAACCAGCGCAAGATGACACCACCATTATTTACTGGACCACCAATCACATAATGATTTTCTGTCAACACATAACAGAAAATACGTCCTTTGTAATCCGTGCGTGGTTTATCAATAACCGTCCGTATTGCACCTGAAGTCCCTATTGTTACTGCAACTTCACCTTTCCGATAGCTATTCACACCTAAATTAGAAAGCACACCATCACTTGCGCCAACAATCACAGGGGTATTTTCATCTATGCCCATCAATGTTGCATAACGCTTTTTCATGCCTTTTAAAATATGCGTTGTCGATACAAGCTTAGGTAATTGATCTCTTGAAATACCTAGTAAATCAAGCACCTCATCATCCCAATCTAGCTTTTCTAAATTAAATAAGCCTGTAGCTGATGCCATCGAATGGTCGATGACAAACGTATCAAAAAGTTGGTGTAATATGTAAGATTTGATATCTAAAAAGTACGCTGTATGCTGAAATATTTCTGGTTGTTCATGTTTCATCCAAAATATTTTTGCTAGCGGCGACATCGGATGAATAGGTGTACCCGTACGTTGATAAATATTCAAACCGTGATGTTGTTTATTTAATCGTTCTGCGTAGTGACTGGCTCTATTATCCGCCCAAGTGATGCTTTCAGTTAAGCGTTGGTGCGCTGCATTGACGGCTACGAGACTATGCATCTGTGCGCTAAAGGATATTAATTTAATATCTTCTTTAGCAATATCTGCCTCACGCACGACATATTTAACTGTCATTAGTACTGCATCGAATAATTCATCAGGATTTTCTTCTGAAATATCAACGTTTGGTGTATGCAGTGGATAACCAATATGATGTTTCATAATAAATTGTCCATGTTCATCGTAAAGTACTGATTTTGTGCTTGTCGTTCCAATATCGACACCAATCATATATTTCATAACGAACCCCTCTTTCTTTGTTATTTAACGTAACCAAAAGCTATCAATGTCTTTACCAACATCATCAAAGTTTAAATGAAATGCTTCACGTAACTTTGCTGTATCATAAGACGCAATAGCATCTATAAAAACGCTATGATTATGATGAATGCGTTCAAAATCCTCTATATCTTGCTGCATACGTTGTCGCATAGAAAGTAGAATTAGTGCTTCCATTACCGGTTTTAAATGATGCCAAAACGTTTTTAAATATTGATGATTAGTAGCAAAAATAACTGTTTCATGAAATTTAAAATCATGTTCTGTAAATGCTTCGGCATCCTCAAATTGCACTGCAACTTTCATCATTTCAAGATGTTTGCGCATATTTTTCGCAATACTTTGAAGGTCTTTATCTTTAATTTTGGCAAAAGCAAATGATTCAAGCATAAGCCGCAAGTCATACATTTCCTTTTTCTCTAGTTCACCAAATGCTAATACTTTCGCGCCCATACGTTCTAATTGAATCAGTTGATCGGTTTGTAATAACTTAAAGGCATCACGCACTGGGGAACGACTTACGTTATACTGCTTTGCCACTTGATTTTCGGTTAACAATGTATCTGTTTGTATTGTACCTTTAACAATTTGTAAACGAATTTCGGCTGCCAGTGCTTCACCTTTCGTCATGCCTTCTTGCCAAGCAACTGGATAATGGTCAGTCATCTCATCACCTCACTTATTTTTATTACAATCTAACTTGTATACAAGTATATTAATATATCACCCTTACTTTTGCAAGCGCTTTCTTTTTGATTGCACAGCTGTATTGAACTAATCAATGATACATTTTAAGGTCATATTTTTACTTTTTAAGCATAAAAAAATCCCCCAACACTTTTTAATAAAAGTTTGGAGGATTGTATAACTGATAGACTATTTAACTTCAGCACAATAATGTGTTTCGTGACAATGTGGGCAAGAGAGCTTACGTGTATGCATCGTATGTCGCGCTTTAATAAATGACCACATTCCTGGTTTAAAGCGTGTGTGACAATTTGGGCATAAATAATAAATATAGTGTCGATAAAAATATACAATACCTATCCCATAAATCACCAACAATGGTAGAACTTTGACAAATGGTAGCGCGCTGCGGTGTATAATACTAATAACAATACTTGTGTATTGAATAACCCCTATCACACCCGCACTTAACCATAGACGTCGATAAAAAGATTTAAGTTGTTTTGATTTTGTCATCATTAGATGAATGTCTGTAAATTCTTCTATTGGAGAAGTAGAATGTTGTGCAATCATCCTTTGTAATTGATTAATTGTATCGACAGTGCGTTTTGCATCATGCATGTCTTGTTCTAAGTTCTCTTTCTTCAATTGTAATATCAGTTTCAAAGATTTTAGTTGTTGATCGTCATTTAATAATTTCTTAATGTCATCAAGCGACAGTTCTAGCTCTTTCAACAATAAGATTAATTTCAAACGTTTTAAACTTTGTTCATTGTACATACGTCGTTGTCCATCCGTTGTACTTGCAGGTAGCAATAAACCTTTTTTGTGATAATACTGTAATGTACGCACTGTAATATTAAATTGCTGCGCTACTTCTCCGATACTATATTGAGACATTCAAGTCACCTCCTACCGTTAACGTACGCTATGACCTTACGTCACGTGCAAGCTTTTTTTAAAAATTTTTAAAAATTTTAGACATACGGCAGTCTTAAAACCCACTTATGAAGCTACCCATGCTTTTATTTGATCGACAATACCTTTCGTATCATCTTCTTGAGATTCTAGGACCGTAGGAAAATCTAAATGACCGATACCAGGGTAAACAACTTCAACTGCAGTACCACCAAACTCTTGATATTTTAGTAGCGTTTCATGCGAATCAGTATAAGGAATAATTTCGTCATCTTCTCCAGATATAAATAGCAGTTTAGGAAATTGCTCAATCTCTTCAATGTCTGGTAAATAGTCCGCTTTAATTGAATATTCAATATCCGTTAATATCGTTTTTACTGGTGCTAAAAAGGAAAATATATCTTTAGCACTTTCAGTTTTGGCATAAACTGTTTTATCTAATATATACTGTGGCAAGTTTTTTATTGCTGCCATTTCATCCTTTAAATGTTCACGCTTACTATCACCTAAAAATAATCGCGACAGCATACTGGTATTCGGGGTTATCCGCGCTGCACTATTTAAATAGACAAGATGTGTAATTGGTAATGTATTAAATTTAAGTAGTCGTGTCGCTATCATGCCACCCATTGAATAGCCTAGCAACATCATCTTTTAAATTCCATGCTGCTCAACCACTTGACTCAATACATCATATATCCTCTCAGAATAATCATCTAAAGTGTCTTTCGTTGTTGTTAATTCGGAACTTTCTCCTCTGCCTGGACAATTGACAAAAATCATTTGATATTCTCTGAAGTACGGCTCGAACATTGCCATAATACGGTAAGTCATCATCGCACCATGAATAAAGACAATGATGTCTGATGATGATCTATCTCCAGCAAATACGACTTCGCTTTGCTCATGATCATAATGTTTCAATGTATATTGTTCTGTCGAAAAATTCTGTTTGTTCATTCTTATAATACCTTAATTATTTTTATATTAATAGTCACTATTATAGTGAACTTCTATATAGTTAAGCATACACCAGACCATAAAATAGAGTAATAAACACTATTCATCGCAAGCCTATTAAGCACATTTCCACATAATATATATCACAATTTAAATATTTTTGTAATTTTATGTTGCTACATTCAACATTTGTCCATTATTCTGTTAAATTCAGCATTATGAATTTTAAGATATTTTTTTCTGTTATCATTTAATATATTTTTATCAATTTGATAATTATTCTTTTTGACCATATCTTTGAAGTCTTCTCTAACTTCTCTCGAAAACTGTACTTTCCCATCTTCAGTAAATGTAATTTTATGCTTATCAAAATAACCATCAATATCTCCAGGTTTCAATAATAATGCATTATTGGGATCATATGCCTCATCAATATCCCAATTCTTTAAAGCTACACTTGAAGCATAAATATGTGAAACAACCAAACCAATTGAAGGCTCTTTTGTTAGCCAACACACCTTTTGACCATACTCTTTAATACTTTCTTCAAAAATAGCCTTTTTCATTAAAGCAAAGCGATATGTATCTCTTTTAGTTGAATCATTATTACCTAAATACTCATTTGCATTTTCAGCCAAAGTTATATAAAATGATTCTATATATTTTTGTGATGTACTAAAAGTTCTGAATAATTCTAACTTTTTGAGAACATTTAAAATATATCTGATTTGATTATATTTTCTTTCTGCAAATTCGATATTAATTGCCCAGTTCTTATTATTTAATATTTCTTTTTCCCTTGCGTATCTTTTACCACTAATATCTAATTGCATTATTCCAACAAGCTCATCCATATTTAAAATTTTACTTTCTCTATTTAAAAGTGTGTTTACAATGAATTTCACTTGATTACTATCTCTATTATCATTAACTACTGAAGAATTAAATGATGCATGCTCATAAACAGTCTCTGAAAAAATTCTTTTTAAATCTTCTAATGTTTTGCCTGATTTTATATATTCAATAGCACCTTTGTTATAACCATTTAAATATGGCTTTATAAAACCTAATTTAATATATTGATTTATTTGTTTCCTTGTTGATGCATTTGTTTTATCGTCATTTGGATAGACAAATTTAATTTTTTCTTGCAATTCTTTATATTTAACTATTTTTTCATTAACATTCTTTCTCTTAGCTTCAGGATTTTTTATCAATTGATTTACATCTTTACTCGATAATTCATATTTATCAATATGAGTAACAATAATTTTTAAAGTCCTGATAAATTGGTCATCAAAAAATGCCGAAGTACCTAAAGTCAACTTCCAGTATTCTTCATAATTTTGATTTTCTATTCTACTTTTTTTACTATTCAAAACCATTTATAACCATCCTTTTTTTATCATTAATTACATTATACTATAATTTCTTATAAAACTAGTTTTTATAGGTGATTTTTTGAAGATGATATGGTATATTATGTGTATGAAAGAAATGGTGATTGAATGTTTAATTATATTGATTTATTTTGTGGTGCGGGAGGAATGTCATTAGGTTTTGACAAAGCTAATTTCCAACAAGTACTATCTATTGAATATGATAAAAAAATTGCAGAAACATACAATTTTAATTTCCCAAATCATAATTTGATAGTCAGAGATATAACTACTATAAAAAATGAAGAAATTTCTAATTTAACACATAACAAAAAAATAGATATTATTGTTGGGGGACCACCATGTCAAGGGTTTAGTTTAGCTGGTAAATTTGGTCGTACATTTATTGAAGACCCAAGAAATTTATTATTTAAGGAATATCTGCGTTTTGTAAAAGTCTTAAATCCTAAATTGTTTATTATAGAAAATGTAGCCAGAATGGTAAGCCATAATAAAGGTAAAACAATTAAAGAAATTACTTCAGCGATTAAAAGTTTAGGATATAATGTTGAATACAAAATATTACAAAGTGCTAACTATCATATACCACAAAAAAGACAAAGAGTAATTATTGTTGCATCCAAAGGTTTAGGATTTAAATTTCCTGATGAAACAAATAAAAAACTCACAATTAAAGACGCAATTGATGATTTACCTCCTCTAAATAGTGGGGAAACTTCAGATATACCAAATCATAATGCTATGAACCATAAACCTGAAATGCTAGAAAAAATGAAATATGTCACTGATGGTGGTAATAGAAACGACATTCCACCTGAATTAAGACCAAAATCAGGGGATGTAAGAAAATATATTCGCTATAATAGCTCTGAACCCTCCATTCCTATTACAGGCGACATGAGAAAAGTTTTCCATTATTCTCAAAATAGAGCTTTAACAGCTCGTGAACTAGCGAGAATCCAAACATTTCCTGATACTTTTATTTTCAAAGGAACAAGTATAAATATTCAACAACAAATTGGAAATGCAGTCCCTCCTAAATTAGCATTTTTATTGGCGCAACAGACAAAAGCTTTCTTATTGAAGGAGGAAAAAATTGGAACACAGATTCCCAAAAATTAATTATATAGGCAATAAGCAAAAATTATCATCATGGATTATAAAAAATTTACCTACGTTAAAAAACAATACCATTCTAGATTTATTTTCTGGAGGTTCTTCTGTTTCATATGAATTGAAAAAAAATAAATATAGCGTTATATCAAACGACGCTCTATATGCATCATTTGTTTTGTCTAAAGCTATTATTGAAAATAGTGAAATTTTTATTGAACCCTATTATTTGATTGAAGCAAACAACTATGATTTAACTGATAATGAATTAAACAAATATTTATGGTTATCTAATAGACTTTATTTCCCTCATGAAATTGAAGAAATTGCTAAGTTAATAGAATTTTCTAAAACTTTAGATGGATACATTAAATATATGTTTCTCTCGCTTTTAAGAAGAGCAATGATTAGAAAATTACCTTATTCTAGAATGAATATTACTTGGGAAAACATAGTAAAATTGCGTGACGAAGAATATTCATATAAAAAATATGGACGTCGTAGAGCATATCATAATTTGACATTTTCTGAACTTATGCTAAATGATTTAGAAAATTATAACCAAGCTATCTTTAATAACGGGTTTGATAATATTGCTTCTCAATTAGATGCTAAAGATGCGTTAATTAAATATAAAGACATTGCAGATCTAGTTTATATTGATCCACCTTATCCTGGAACAATGAATAATTATAATGAGTTTTATGGTATTTTCGATCAGATTTTTAATAAACAAATACAGTTTACCAATTTGACTAATAAAAATGAATTTTTATTTAATTTTAACGATCTATTAAGAATATGTTCTAACTATTATTCATATGCTATGATTAGCTTAAATACCAATGTTAAACCAAATTATTTAGAAATCATTGAACTTTTGAAACAATATGGAACAATCTCTATAACTGAAAAAAAACACAATTATCAAATTAGTGGTAAAGCTAATAAAAATTCGAATAATGAAATTCTTATTATTATAACATTCTAATTTGTTATTTCATTAAAATGTTATCTTATAACTCATCTTTTTCTGTTGTTTAGATTTTTAACTTTTTAATATTATTAAAATATTGATTATCTTAGCTGTATAATAAATCGTACTAGTAATGATTCACTGATATACTCCCTATAAAGTAGACATTGAAAAAATGAGAACTTTATAGGGAACTTTTTATATTTGTATAAAAATAATGCAATTACTTATATAATTATTAACAGACTAATAAAGAGAAAATGTTCCAGTGTGTATGTATACATAAGCTACTTTAAATATTAAAGATAAAATTTTACTATTAACAACCAAATTTTAGCAAACTATTTTTTAAGCTTTTTAAAATGCTTGAAATATTTAATTAAAAAATGATGTTTATTTAAAAATTGAAAACTGATTTATAAACTATTTGATTTACATTGATGATCAACTATTAGATACATATCGATATTTTCATGAATTAAGACGTTTATTAAAAGCAAACCAAACAGATAAGTTTCTTCAAATTATATTTTCTATTATCGTTATTTATATTACGTTTCATACAATAATCAGAACATTAAGCTAGCAAAAATAGTGTCAACTAACTGTTAATTTAGCAATATAGTTATCATTAGTTCAAGACTATTCTCATCTAAATTAAAAAGAGATTAAACAATATAAAATTGCTTAATCTCTCAAATCAGACTTACTAATCCGATTTGACCTAGAACCACCTTATTTGATTAACATTATTAAAAATTATTTATAAAAATTATAAGTTTAAAATAATATTTAATACCTAAATTTTTAAACCGTCCATTTTCTCTTATATTAAAGTTAAAATCAAATGACTAACTATGCTTTAAAGTAAAATTCTATAATTAATGTTTTATTTAAAGCCTCAAGATAAAAACGGTTCGTCACTAGTTTTTACATACATGTTTAGAAATATAATATATATTCTCAAAAGTAAAAATTTATAATTAATTTTATTTTTATAAAAAACTATAAAATTATAATATCCGACTTTAACAGTTTAAATTAAAATTACAAAAATTTATATTTCATTTCCTTAATTGGTATTATATTAGATTTATCGTTTTGATATTTCGGAATGCATTTGTTGCATTTTTGCTTCGACGTTTGTAATTTCATTGGCGCATTCTGTTAGGCGGTCTTTGTAGTCTTCCGTATTTGCGTTATTTTTATAGCGTATTTTATGTTCTAAGCTTGCCCACATATCCATGCCAATGGTTCTAATTTGAATTTCAACTGGTGTGATTTGGACACTATCTGATAAAAATACTGGAATTGTTACAACAAGATGTAAACTACGGTAACCATTTTCTTTAGGATGTTCAACATAATCTTTACGTTTTAATAATTCAACATCTTCTTGTTGTACAAGCATACGCTCAATCTCATAAATATCTTCTAAATAATTACAGACCACACGAATGCCGGCGATATCCATGATATGTTCTTTCGCATTTTGTGCATTGACAGGCAATCCTTTGCGCTTAAGCTTTTTCACTAAACTACTCATTTCCTTTATACGACGTTCCATATGGTGAATTGGATTATGCTTATAAACATAATTAAAGTTATCATCTAAAATATCTAGCTTAGTACAAATTTCTTTTAGTGCAGATGAATAAATATGATCTAATTCAACAAAGCCAATTAATGTATTAAAGGCTTCATCGCTATTTTTAAAATTGTTAATATTGCTATTAAATTCATGTCTTAAGTCTTCTATGTAAAGTGATGGCTTTCTTTCTACGTACATATTACTTCCTCCCGTCTTCGTTACATGTCTATTATAACGAATTTTGACTTAAACATAAGGAATTAACACTGTCATCACTCACATCATTATATAATTAAGGGAGCGGGACAGCATTCATTATGAATTCTTAGTCCCGCCCCGGCAAGGTTGACTAGGATTGAAAAAAGCTTGGTATTAGCGTATTTTCAATCCAGTCAACTACTGCCAATATAGAACTCAGAGCCTGAAATATAATTATATCCCAGACTCTTAGTAATATTATTGACTATTTTTCTTATGCGTGATTACGTGGGTATTTCGATTTTCTGCAATCTTTTGTGCACGTTCTACTGCTTGCTTTTTAGTATTATAAGTTGCTGTTGCCTGCTTTGCTCCTGATGTTTTAACTTTCCATTTTTCATCCTCAAAATATACATGAACGTTGTGATCATTTAGTTGTGGTTGCGCACTATTATCTTTCTCGTGTTGTGTAATATGTTTATGCTTTAGTTGCTCTATTTCTGATTCGGTTGCATCTTGATACCATTTTTCTGCTTGCTGTGTAGCAATTGGAATCACATCATGCTCATCATAACCATCCTTGAGCATTGCATTTCCAATGTCAATCGCTTTTTTACGTTCAAGCTGCGCTAAATTCTTCCAAGAAGGCGGATAATCGCTCATTGTCCAAGGCATGATAACACTCCTTCAATAACACGTATTTAATTAATAACATACCCTATACGCCATGATATAAACCCATCAGCCTTGTTGCGTAGCACTGCCATCTTCGGCATCCGAAATGTCTTTACGCTCAGCCAAACAATTGTTTTGTAGTTTCATCAAAGCCGATTTAATGTAGTTATATTGTGGTAAATCTGAAAGTGTATTTAAGGTTAACTGACTTTGAATATCGAAATGTTTCGCAATATTTTCAAATGTTACTAAATATTCTCCTAACTGTGTATCTGAAATGGTATAGCGCTGGTGATCAGCCATTGCGCGCATTAGCATAAAGTTGATTTCTTCTAACGCATAAATACTAGGATAGTAATAATTAATTACTTCTCTATTGCTAAAAATTTCACCACTTGCTGATTGATATACTTGAATCATATTCGACATTTTAACCGATAAATCCACACTTTCTGTACGTGTATACGCATCGTTGTCATAATAGTTTGCTGAAAATAAATAATGAAATACGCTAGCTTCTTTACGTACAACTTCTGCAATTGTATGAGGCAACATAGATGATGCCGTTTTACGATTTAATATTAAAATTCCTACTATAGCAATAGTAATTCCGATAATAACATCCAATATACGTGTATAGGCAATCTCCATCGATAAATTTCCTGAAGCTAAACCATTGAGTAAAATGACTTGCGTGGTAATAAAAATAACGGCAAAAGCATAATTTGCACCTACAAAAGCTTCGGTCATAGCTGCAGCTAGCCCCATTAAAATAACGGCAATCATCGTATGAGGATGGAAATAAAGAATACCGGATAATAACAAAGCTCCCAGAATTGTTCCAATGCCACGAGCGAATGCACGGTCAAACATTCGAACAGTTGTCATACCAAGCATGACTGTATGAGCTGAAATTACAATCCAATATGACTTTTGAATATTAAATGCTAATGCCACGAAGATAGCAACTGCCATAACAAACGCATAAATACAAGTGTTTTTAAAAACAAATGAATCAAGTGTTAAATTCTGAATAATTCGTTTACTGTATAATGGTTGACGGACTTTGGCCTCATGTTCAAGTTGCGTGTCTTGAGCATGAACTAACGCATCTATTTTTAAAATATGCTGTTCTAAATTATCGAATGTATTATCAATATCGACAGTTTTTGACCATAATTGCTGCTTTTCTCCTTTGCTAGTAGCATTATGTACAATCATTTCAACCATTTGAATTAAGTCTTGTGGCAAAGGGCGCACTTGGTTCTCATGTAATTCAAGTAATTCTGAATAAATACCTTGTGCTGTAGTATGTAAGAGTAATAACTTTTGAAAACGCGCGCTATATTTATCATGACGATTAGCTGCTGATGTGATTAAAAGTTTATCTGAATTATTAAAAGTTGCTACCGCAGATTGTGTTGCTTGTTTAAACGCATCGGGATTATCATAGTGATGCATTAAGTGTTGAATCATTTGGAAGTCCGCTTTAATTGCTTGGTCTTCAGGCTTTTCTTTGGTAAGACATATCGTAATTAAGACAACAATTGTTGCTAGTAATCCCCCAATTAACATTGCTAAACCTCTCACCCAAAAACTAGCCGGATCGACAGGCAAGTTACTAGATAAGGCAAATGTTACGATAAAGAATGTTGATGATGGCCCAGCGATTTTTAAAGCATTAAACATATAATACGGTATGACAGTAACAATAAGTAGTAAAAGCCCATACAACACAGGTTGTATAACAGTTAATGTGCCTAGCATCATACAGGTGGTAAAGGATAAAGAACAAACAATAACCGTTCTAATCATAGACTTTGCTGCACCTTTAAAAACATAAATATGAGATAATGTGCCTGTTGCCACCAGAATTCCAAGACTAAAGTAACCCATAAAGTAACCTATGAATGCTGGAATAATCATTAACAATCCTTGTCGTAAGCCTTTAAGATAATCTATTTTGTCTTTATTGATTTGGCTTAGCGATGTGAACAATGAAGTCACCTTTATCTCTCCTTTCTATCAATCATTTGAAACAATCCTCTATGTCACAATATTTTCTATTCTACCATTAACTATAGTGCTATGAGCAAGAGCTTTACACATCAAAAACCCCTCTTCCATGATTGGAAAAGAGGTTATTAAACGTGTAAACTTTACTGATGCTACTTATTGCACATGTGTTGTTAAAGCAATTTATTAAAACACACCACATTCATTTCAAATATACACTAGAATAATCCAAACATCATACTTACTAGCATATTATTCTCATTTGACTTCTGCAACATCAATCACAGGTTGCTCGCTCACGTACTTGCCAATATTATCACTAAATACTTTAAAATGTGCAGATTTATTATGTGCATCTACGGCTTGTTGATTGCGATAATTTTCAACAACTACAAATGAGTTAGGTTCTGTAACATCCTCATAGTGATGATAAAATAAATTACCAGGCTCTTGTTGTGTGGCATCTACCAAATCTTTCATTAGAGATAAATATGCCTCGCGATGTTCAGCTGCTACTTTTAATTTAGCGTTAATAATAATCATCACATTCACTCCTTTAAAGTTATACTTTTATTATAATCCTTCATGAATGAAATAAACAGCTGAAGACTTTTTATCTTCAACTGTTTATTTCAAATATAGTAGAGATTTCCTCTAGTAATAAGTTTATTTTAAAGTTTTACTTTCGTCTTTAAGCAATGGTTTGTCTGGTGCTACAAAGAACCAAAGTATTACTGCAATTACTGCTGGAATAATAAGCAATTGGAAAGTCATTGTCCATCCCAAAGAACTTACTAACGCACCTGCTAAGAATGGACTTACTAATGCACCGATATTGCCCCATAGGTTCATCCAACCTGATACAGTACCTGCAAAATTACGTCCAATATCATTAGCTGCTGCCCAACTCATTCCCATTGAAATACCCATACCACCAAGTCCTAATGATAACCAGAAAATAGTGACATATAGATTTTCCGTATGCACGGCAAAGAAAATGGCTACAGCAAAAACAATAAATCCTACAATCGCAATCACACCTCTAGATACAAAACGTGATTGACCTGTACTTAAAATTTTATCTGAGATTGCACCCGCTGATAAAATGAGGAAGAACATAATTAACCAAGGCAATGAACTAATTGCCATATCTTTAAAAGCAACATGATATTGTTCAGTTAAATATGTAGGCAACCAAATTAAGAATAATGTAATGATAAATTGCACTACAAAGTATTGTCCTGCAATGGCATAGAAACTAAAACGACGGAAGAATTGTCCCCAAGGTGCTACTGATTTTGATGTTTGCACAATATCACGATTTTCCATAATAAAACGTTTTTCTGCTTCATTTACCATTTTATGCTGTTCTGGTAAATCTTTAGCGATAATTCCCCAAAGAATCGCAATTAATATACCTGCAGCACCAAAAATATAGAACACTGCCTCCCAGTTAAATGCATTAACAATGGCTATCGTTACAATAGGTGCGAGCACAGGGCCAAAATAAGAACCTGCAAGCAATGCACTTGAAGCACGACCTTTTTCTGTTTTAGAGAACCATGTCGAGTTAAAAACTGCATTTGATGGATACATTGGTGCTTCCCCAACACCAAATAAAAATCTTACAAAGTAAAGCAAGCCATGGTGCTTAATCATACCTGTAAAAATGGTAAAAGCACTCCACCATAATAATGCTATCGTAATCATTTTTCTTGGCCCAAATTTTTCGGCTAACATTCCTGAAGGTACCTGCATTAATGCATAACCTAATGAGAAGAATGAAGCTAATAACCCAAATTGCTTTTTGTCCATTCCTAAATCTGCCATCATTTGTGGCGCGATATAAGAAATATTTGAACGGTCCATGTACGCAATGACACCAATAATAAAGAACGCGATTGCAAAGTACCAACGAACATTACTTCTTTTTTGAATCATAACTTTTGTTACTCCTTAAATTTTGTCGTTTCTTAAATTGCTGTTGAAGAAGTTTCAAAAAAGTCTGTCTAACGATGTTATATGACTCCCTTTTTAACACTGTCATCATAGGCTTTTTAAGTTATTTTTTTATCATATTAGCAGATTGCGGAAGCGGTTTCAATATTAAATTCACATTTTCGTCAATTTTTTTATATTTTTTGCATATTCTTAGCCGTCACATCGGAATAATTTGACTATTTTTATGTTAAATCCCCATAAAATCAGTGCCTAAACGAATTTTAACTAATTATTTGAATTTAATTTCTATAAACTTTAATGCATAAAACCAACAAATATACATCGAATTATTTGCAATAATTTGAATTACCTATTAAAACAATTAACATTTGTTATTTTGCCTTTATTCATGCACATTTAAGCATATATCTTTTATCAAAAACGTATCTCTATAAATTAAAAACAGTATTAAAATTTGAATTCAGCCATATTCTTTTGTAGAATGTAGTTAAATTAAACGCTAATAATCATATAATCATCCACTGGAAGTGCCTTTTATCTTAAGGCTGAGAGTAAAGAAGAGACTTTATAATTCCTGGAACCTGATCCAGACAGTACTGGCGTAGGGAAGTGGCGAAGGATATAAAGTAACGATACTATACGCTATTCCCTACTTGGGTTTAGCGTTTTTTTAATTTAAATGAGGTGATGTTCATTTTCATTGCGATAACAGAATATAAATTTTTAGACAACAACGATTTGCAGCACTTTCTTACTATCGAGCAGGACATAGATTTTTTACTTTTTAGAACTTCTATGTCTCAGAAGGAATTACAGCACTTTATTCAACAGTTAATTTATCAGGGATTTCCAAAATCTAAGATGATGATACACAGTGATGTCAAGCTGTTAAATACATTGGGATTACAGAATATTCACTTCCGAGAAAATGATGCACAAGCATTTCAACTTAAGTCTAAATATCCTGACATACACGTATCTATGTCTACACATCATTTATCTTCGGTAATCCGGGCTTATGAAGCGGGACTTGACGCGGTCTTTTTTGGGCATATTTTTCCTACACCTTCAAAATCCAATTTACCGCCACGTTCTCAAGTTGAAATCGATTCGGTATTAGAAGTTCCCATCCCTGTATATGCAATTGGTGGTATAACAACGGATACTATCCGCAAACTATCTCCAAACTTTGCTGGAATATGTGCAATTTCTTTCTTTATGAAATCATCCGCTTCAGTTATTCATCAATTTCGAAAGGAGTGGCATCATCATGCATGATGTACTAATTATTGGTTCAGGTGTCATCGGCATGTCCATTGCACGTTCTTTAAGTGAAAGCCATTTGGATATTGCGATTGTTGATAGAGATGTTCCTGGCAAACATGCTTCTTATAAGGCAGGTGGAATGTTAGGCGCTCAAAATGAATTTACTTATGACAGCGCTCTATTTCGTCTCGCGCTTGAATCGCGAGCTATGTTTCCTGATTTAGCCGCAGACTTATTTCAAGAAACAGGTATCGACATTCAGTTTCAAAATTCTGGGTTAATTAAAGTAGCTAGCAGCAAAGATGATGTTAATCACTTAATGGCTCAGTATGAATTTTTAAATGCACATGATTCAAGTGTCACTAAATTAAGCGATAACGCTTTAAAGCAACTTTCACATGGCACAATCAATCCTAGTCCATTATCAATTTATATCCCAAAAGACGGACAAATTAATGCACATCATTACACACAAGCCTTATTAAAATCAATTTTAAAGCGTGATATTCATCGATACTATGAAACAGAAGTTACCAATATACGTAAAGATAATGGCTTTTATCAAGTTATGACAACAACCGGTACATTATATGCGCAAAAAGTGATTGTCGCAGGAGGTGCATGGTCATCAGAATTACTTGAACATTATCATTTGCCACGTAAAGTTATCGGGGTAAAAGGTGAAGTTATTTTAGTCGAACATAATGACTTGAAACTTACCGAAACCGTTTTTATGACAAATGGTTGCTATATTGTACCTAAGAAACCTAACCGTTTCTTAATTGGTGCAACCAGCGACTTTGATAATTATTCTGTCGGCAATACCGATGATGGAATACATTGGTTACTTGAAAAGTCAAGCGAACGCATTCCAGCATTAGCGCACAGTAAAATCATTAAACAATGGTCTGGTGTGCGACCATACACTGAACAAGAACTACCGATTATGGATCGCATTGATGATGGTCTATTTGCCATTACTGGTCACTACCGTAACGGTATTTTATTGTCACCTATAATTGGCAGAGATATTGCAAATTGGTTGTTATCTGGTATCAAACCAGATATTTATAACACATTTTCAGCGACTAGGAGGGAAACATATGAAGTGCATGATTAATGGTGACCCTTTCACATTTGACAAGGAACAATCCATTCAAGATGTGTTACTTGCATTAGAATTAGATCCGAAACGTGTCATCGTTGAATATAATGACACTTTAATTAAACAAGATGACTACCACAGTCACACGGTAAGACAAGACGATAAATTAGAATTACTAGAATTTGTTGGAGGCGGATAATATGTTTAAAATTGGCTCATTAGAATTAAAATCACGTTTATTATTAGGCACAGGTAAATTTGACAATGAAGACATTCAAACCAAAGCGATTGAAGCGTCAGAAACAAATGTCTTAACTTTTGCGGTAAGACGCATGAACTTATATGACAAAAATTTACCAAACCCACTTGCAAATATTAATCTCAAAGATTTTATTACATTCCCAAATACAGCTGGAGCGAAAACAGCGAAAGAAGCGATTCGTATTGCTGAAATTGCTAATCATGCCGGTGTATGTGACATGATTAAAGTTGAAGTGATTGGTAATGATGAAACACTCTTACCCGATCCATTTGAAACGTATGAAGCTTGTAAAGTATTGTTAGAAAAAGGCTATATCGTTTGCCCTTATATTTCTAATGATGTCGTCCTAGCAAAACGATTGGAAGAACTAGGTGTTCATGCGGTAATGCCGCTTGCTTCACCTATTGGTACAGGCCGAGGTATTAATAATCAGCTTAACTTAAGTTATATCATTAAAAATTCCAATGTTCCTGTAATTGTTGATGCCGGCATTGGATCACCAAAAGATGCATGTCATGCTATGGAATTAGGGGCTGATGGTATCTTACTCAATACAGCTGTGTCAGGGGCAAAAGACCCTGTAAAAATGGCAGAAGCAATGAAATTAGGTATCCAAGCAGGTCGCTTATCTTATGAGGCAGGACGTATTCCAGTTAAATATACTGCACAAGCATCTAGCCCAACTGAAGGACTCGGTTTCTTATAATGTCTCGTTATGAGCGACAAATACGTTTTGCCCCTTTTGGCGAACATGGACAAACTGCACTATCGCACGCGCAAATTTTAATTATGGGTGCTGGTGCGCTAGGCAGTCATGTTGCTGCACAACTAGCTCGTATGGGGGCGCGAAATTTATATATTGTTGACATGGATATCATTGAAACATCTAATTTGCATCGTCAATCACTCTATACTGAAGAAGACGCAGATAATATGCTACCTAAAGTAGAGGCTATCAAACAACATATTCAACACATTAATAGTGAGGTTAATGTAACGACCTTCTATCAAGAAGTCGAGTCCTCAACGATAGAAGCATTATTGACAAGCGTGCAACCAGACATTGTGATTGACGGTATGGATCATTTTAAAATTCGTTATTTAATAAATGAAGTATGCCATAAATATCAAATTCCTTGGGTTTATGGTGCTGCGGTTGGCAGTAAAGGAACGGTGTATGGCATAGATTTTAAAGGTCCTTGTTTAAAATGCTTGCTACAATATATTCCTGAGACGGGTGAAAGTTGTGCAATAAATGGTGTTCTTCCACCTATCATTTCACAAGTCGCAAGTTATGAAGTGATGGAAGCCGTTCGATACCTCATTGGTGTAGGCTTTTCAAAACAATTAATTACACTCGATGTATTCAACGTCTCATATAAGGCTATGAACGTCGATGTATTACAAGATGACAACTGTCAAGTATGTGTGCAAGGCTATTATGAGATATTGGAAACCAAACAACAAACACATATCGAAAATTTATGTGGAAAAACATATTTATTTCGTTTCCAAACACACGCCTTTGACTATGCACATCATTTCTCAGGACATATCATTAAAGAAACACCTTTCGCTAAGCTGATACACTATCAAAATTACCGCATGACACTGTTTCAAGATGGTCGTATGAACGTCTATGGCGTCACAAACAATGAAGAAGCGCAACAGTTATACCATCAGTTCTTAAAAGCATTAAAATGAGTTAATAACTTCAAAATTATAGCTAAATAAATGATAAAGCAAGCAATTCATAGTAAATTTGATTATAATGAATTTACTATGAATTTTTTGTTTGATATAACTAAAGTGGATTGTTAAATCTTAAAGGAGTTTACTGTCTTTATGGAACAAATCATTACTGATTTTATAAATCAATGGGGCTATACTGCCATTTTTATTTTAATTTTGTTAGAAAATGTCTTACCCGTCGTACCATCTGAAATTATTTTAACCTTTGCCGGTTTAATGTCTGTGAAATCCGGCCTATCTATTGCAATATTATTTACGATTTCAACAATCGCTTCTTTTATTGGTTTATTAATTTTATTCTATCTCTGCCGTCTTATTTCAGAAAACAGTCTATATCGATTTGTTGATAAATATGGTAAATGGGTTAAATTAAAAAGCAAAGATTTAAAACGTGCAAACGATTGGTTCAAGAAATATGGGGCTTGGGCGGTATTATTATGTCGCTTTATTCCTGTATTGCGTGTCTTGATTACCATTCCAGCAGGTATTAACCGCATGAATGTTGTTAAGTTCGTAACACTGTCGTTATTAGGTACTACGATTTGGAACTTTACGCTCATTTTTTTAGGTCGTGTACTTAGCGATAGCTTCGACGTACTGATGAATGCACTTCATACTTATTCTTATGTAATGTATATCATTCTAATTATTGCAATCCTTTATCTTGCTTATCGACTCTTTTTCAAAAAACGTAAAAATATCAAATAATAAATAGAGAACTTAGAAGTGACGCAACATAACTTCTAAGTTTTTTTATTCTTAAGCGCTTATGTTGAAATGTTCTGTATTTTTGTTAATAATTTATGTAAGCGATTTAATCATTGATATAGAAGTATTATTTCGATTTAAACTATATACAGGAGTGACGCAATTATGACACCGAATACACTAAGTGAACTTAAGCAAAAGTATTTAGATTTACTTTCCCATCATTACGATAGCCCAGAAAAATTAGCAACTGAGATTATTAATTTAGAGTCTATTTTAGAATTACCAAAAGGCACGGAACACTTTGTCAGTGATTTACACGGTGAATATGATTCGTTCCAACATGTATTGCGCAATGGTTCAGGCAACGTACGCGCGAAGATAAATGATATCTTTAAAGATAAATTAACCACTAAAGAAATTAATGATTTAGCTGCCCTTGTTTATTATCCCGAAGAAAAGTTAAAGCTAATTAAAAATGAATTTAATTCTAGAGGACAACTCAATCTGTGGTATATCACTACGATTGAACGCCTAATTGAACTTATTACATACTGTTCTTCTAAATATACACGTTCAAAATTGCGGAAAGCTTTACCGACGCAATATGTCTATATTGTTGAAGAACTATTGTACAAAAGTAATGAATTTAATAACAAAAAATCTTATTATGAAACACTCGTGAACCAAATTATTGAACTTGAACAATCAGATGATTTAATTATCGGTTTATCTTATACAATTCAACGATTAGTCGTGAACCATCTCCATGTTGTTGGTGACATTTATGACCGTGGACCTCAACCAGATAAAATTATGGATACACTTATCGATTATCATTCTGTCGATATCCAATGGGGTAATCATGACGTATTATGGATTGGTGCCTATGCCGGTTCAAAGGTGTGTTTAGCCAACTTACTTCGCATTTGCGCGCGTTATGATAACTTAGATATTATCGAAGATGCATATGGCATTAATTTACGACCGTTACTCACTCTTGCGGAAGCCTATTATGACGGGAACAATCCTGCTTTCAAGCCTAAAAAACGGCCGGATAAAAAAGCTGCTTTAACGAAACTAGAAGAAGATCAAATAACAAAAATACATCAAGCGATTGCCATAATCCAATTCAAATTAGAAATACCTATTATTAAACGACGTCCAAACTTTGAAATGGAAGAGCGTCTCGTGCTTGAAAAAACAGATTATGACAACAACAAGATTACTGTGTATGGTAAGACCTACCCATTAACAAATACGTGCTTTACTACTGTGGATCCACAAAATCCTGGTCAATTGTTACCTGAAGAAGAAGATGTTATTAATAAGCTGTTATTGTCATTCCAACAATCAGAAAAATTAAAACGTCATATGTCATTTTTAATGCAAAAAGGTACATTATATCTTCCTTATAACGGTAATTTACTCATCCATGGCTGTATTCCTGTTGATGAAAATGGAGAAATGGAAGCTTTTGAAATTGAAGGTGTGAAACATCAAGGACGTGATTTACTAGATGTATTTGAAACGCATGTACGTGAAGCATTTGACCATAAGGATATTACAGACGACTTATCTACTGACCTAGTGTGGTATTTATGGACTGGTAAATATAGTTCATTATTTGGTAAACGTGCCATGACAACATTTGAACGTTATTTTATTGAAGATAAGGTCTCACATAAAGAAGAAAAGAACCCTTATTATCACCTACGTGAAGATGTGGACATGATTCGTAAAATGTTAAAAGACTTTGGTCTGAATCCTGATGAAGGACGTATTATCAATGGGCATACACCTGTTAAAGAAATTGATGGAGAAGACCCAATTAAAGCTGATGGTAAAATGCTTGTAATTGATGGTGGTTTCTCAAAAGCCTATCAAAAAACTACAGGTATTGCTGGCTATACATTATTATACAATTCATTCGGTATGCAGCTTGTTGCTCACCAAGAATTTAATACGAAAGATAAAGTACTATCTGATGGGGCTGATGAACTATCTGTACGTCGAGTCGTAGATGAAGAGCTACAACGCAAAAAAATACGTGATACCAATGATGGTTACCATATTCAAGAACAAATCGATATTCTCAAGACATTAATGCATGATCGCTATCTTAATTAGCTGACACATTTTTTCAATAAAAACGCGCATCTTTTTCTATTGATGCGCGTTTGTTATTTTAAACATTATATACATTTTTAAGCACGCCATAAATACCGTCTTCATAATGTGGCATCTTTTTAGTACTATGATTAAACCTAACAACCTGATTGTCATCAATATGATAAATAATCATATCAGATGAATGATCATAATCAAATTGTGCAGCTGGAACATCGATAATATTTTGATTAACAATGCAGTTGTCAAACCATTTCGGACTATGATTTTCATCAAATAAAATATGATGTCGTAAAGGACCATTTAAGTTATTTCGAGCTTGTTCATCAGTAAAGGATACAGGCATCATATCCACATTAGTTAAGCCAAATTCAGGTACCAATTCATTAAAAGCTAGACTATTAAAAATAAATGACTTAGTCATCAGTAAACATTTATTATAGCGAATTAAATCGGCATAGATGCGGTCATTGCTTGACAACAAGTTACCTTCAAACACTTCAAAGCCTAATTGTTGAGCTTGTTCTGTCGTATTGGTAAATAAGTTGAAGACCATAACGGGAATATGATGTTCACGCAATTTTGATCCTAAATGAAACGAAAAGGCACTTTCCCCAACGATGATGACACCAGGTGGTTCTGTACTAGCTAATCCAAGTCCTTTACTAAGCGGTGTAAAGCTAAAGCCATAAATCACGACAGTAATAAAAACTAAACCAAACGTTACGGGCGTGATGTAAGATGCCATTTTTACACCATTATCCATAAATAAAGCCCCAAAAAATTGTGCCACGGTTAATACCACGATTCCTCTAGGTGCCATCATTGCGACTAAGGCACGCTCTTTTTTCGTTATCTCAGTGCCTATAGTTGAAAGCAGAACGGATATAGGGCGAACAAGAACAATCATTACTAATGCAAACAGAACTAATTGCCATGACAATATATTGACTAAAATATCTGATGTTAAAGATGATGTGATAAGTATAAATACAGTTGACACCAGAATAGATGATAAATTTTCAATAAAATGATCTGATTCTTTAAAAATTAAATCATGTCGTTTTTGACGCGCCATCATCAAACCAAAAATAGTAACAGCTAGCAAACCTGATTCAGGTAGTATTTGGTCACATATACTAAAAACTAATAAAATAAAGACTAGTTGAATTGACGGCATAAGACCTTGTGAAATAAAGTCTAATTTAATTAGCCAATTGAACAAGAATGATGCACCAAATCCAATCGCAATCGTACCAATAATCTGACAGCCGAATATAAGTATCACATGCAAACCAAAACCTTCATCAATAATTTGATAAATATAAAAGGCACTTAACGCTAATATGGGGCCAATGGGATCAAGAATAATACTTTCCCAACGTAAAATAGAATCGACATTTTTTCGTACTTTCGCTTGCTTGAGCAGTGGTTGAATAACAGTTGGTCCCGTGATTAAAAACAATCCAGCAACAACGATAGCAACGGCTATAGGGAAATGTAAAATCATATGTAATGCTATAGCACCTAATACCCAAGCAATCGCAGCACCTACAGTGATGATACGTAATATAGCTTTAGAAATACCTTTCAATTCACGAAAGTCTAGGTTGCTGCTCCCTTCAAATAAAATAATCGCAACCGCTAATGAAACAATAGGACTAAAAATGTCAGAACCAAGCGTTTCTTTAGGATTTGCTAAACCCAATATCGGACCAACTAATAAACCTACAATCGACATGACGACGATTGACGGCCATTTAATACGATTGGCAAGCCATTGACTAAATATTCCTAGTGTTAAAAACAACACGATGACTAACATAATTGGCAAATTAAACGACATAGTGCCCCCCCTTTTACGATATACTTTCTTAAGAATCATGCTATATATTAGCAAATTTTAATGCTAAATGCATTAAGACTGTCTAACCCATTCTTGATTAAACTTAAGATGTATTTATACCATACACGTTATAGGGGAAATATCGCTATTTGTATATTCCAAAAATACAACTTTACTCTTGAGACAAACTTCCCATTTCTTTTTTTCTCAAAATAGTCTAATATATATAGATATTGCTTTATATAATAAATTTAATTTTAAATATATATATATACTATTTGGTTAGAAAGGATGACATACATGAGTTCATTTAGAGAATCAATGATGGTCGCCTTTGCTTTTGTAGGTGTCGTTGTTGGTGCAGGGTTTGCCACTGGTCAAGAAATTTTTCAATTCTTTACGATTCATGGGAGTGGCAGTATTCCTGGTCTGATTATTACAGGAGCAATGATTACTGTTGGTGGTATCTTCGTTCTTAATACAGGATATCGTCTCAGAGCGTACAATCATTCACAAGCAATTCGTTACTATTTACACCCAACAATCGCCCAATTTTTTGATATTGTTTTAACATTATTTTTACTTTCTTTAGCTATTATTATGACGGCTGGCGGTGCCTCTACAATACATGAAAGCTTTAAATTACCATATTGGATTAGCTCGCTCTTATTAGTGCTATTAATCTTAGCTACACTATTTTTAAAATTCGAACGTCTTATTACTGTTTTAGGCATGGTCACTCCTTTCCTAATCATTGTAGTAACAATTATTGCTGTTTATTACTTTATAACTGGACATCTCGATTTTTCAATTGTGGATTCAGACAATAACAAACTTCAAACACATTCGCCTGGTTGGTGGTTTGATGGCTTAAACTATGCAAGTTTACAAATTGCAGCTGCTTTTAGCTTTTTATCTGTGATGGGTGGTCGTCTCCAATATAAATCTTCGACGCTTTGGGGCGGATTATGCGGAGGGCTAATTGTAACTTTTTTAATACTAATGATTAATCTTGGATTATTAACGAAATACACGGAAATCAAAGGTGTTGCCTTACCTTCACTTTTACTCGCTCAACATATATCTCCTATTTTGGGGACGATTATGTCTGTGATTATGGTGTTAGTGATTTATAACACTGTTGTCGGCTTAATGTATGCCTTTGCTGCACGTTTTAGTGAACCATTTACTACTAAATACTATGTCATGATTATCATCATGGCGATAGCAACGTACATTTGCACATTTATTGGCTTTATTTCTTTAATCGGAAAAGTCTTCCCTATTATGGGATTATTCGGCTTCATTCTACTTATTCCAATTATATTTAAAGGTTTTAAACGCTTAAAAACACTTAAAAGTTAAATTAAAAAGTTCCTAAAGCGTTTTGACTCCCTTTAGGAACTTTAATTTTTAAGTTATTTAGCTAAAAGTTCTTGCCCTTTTTCTAATCCTTCTTGAGTTATTTCATGACTATTTACCCAAACTTCTGTAATCGTAGCACCATTCTGTTTAAATAGATTAATCACTTTTTGACTTTGTTCTAATGGTACTATCGGATCATTTTGTCCCATAGATAATAGGACTTGAACGTTACTCATATCTCTAGTTAACGTCACATCAACTGGATATAGTGGTGCGTATAGCAATGCTTTTTTAAATGGCGCTTCTGGACGTAACATTAAATTAATAGCTATATTAGAACCATTTGAGAACCCTACTAATACCGCTTTATCTAAATCAAAATGATATTGCTTTGCCGCTTCATGAATAAAATCTAATAAACGCTGTCCACGATAATTAAGATCGGCTTCATCATAAACACCTTCAGCCAGACGTTTAAAATAACGATTCATTCCATTTTCATTCACTTCACCACGAATACCTAGCAAATTATAATCAGAATTCAAAGCCGTTCCGAATGGAATTAAATCGGCTTCATCACCACCTGTGCCATGTAATAATATTAACGTTGGTGCATCTTCTTGACCTTTTCTAAAAATATGTTCCATTTCTATCCCCACTTTCTCACTATGAATTTAATTTTAATGGTGTTAAGGCTGCTTCAATTTCATGACGACGCGCTTCATAGAACGGTGGCAATTGAAGTGCTGTACCTAATTCATCGATATCTTCATCAACCGTAAACCCTGGTCCTACAGTAGCAAATTCAAAGATTATATGCCCAGGTTCTTTAGAGTAAATTGCATGAAAGTAAAAACGTTCTTTCACATCTGTAACGTTAAACCCTTTATTCACCATATATTTACGCCACTCTAGTTGCGATTCATTATTAGGCACGGCCCAAGCAATATGATGAAAGATACCTGTACCCCAGCGCACACGTTGTGGATTGACAAAATTTTTGATAATAACTTGATGATGAATGTCTCCTACAGTTTGAAATTGAACATTGTCGCTCGTAGTTTGAACATGTTCCAAACCTAAGTCATTGTGTAATAATTGTCGAGTGGCTTCTGGATTAGCAGAAAGCATAGTGACACCATGAAACCCAATAATGTCATTTGTTTTCATTTCTTCATCACTTTCAACCATTGCTAACGTTAAACCATGTATATCTTCAAATTCTAACGTAGGTTGATTAAATGATTGCGTTTGACGTGTTTTGACTCCGTGTGCATTTAAGTGCATTTCCCAACTTGTCATACTATCTTTAGGAATTCTAAATGCTAAACGACCAATCTGTCCTGAACCAATACGTCCCCTATATTGATTTGGCCAGTTAAAGAAAGTTAACACCATGTCTGAATTTACTTTCTCGTTTGAAAAATATAAGTGATACGTATCGATATCTTCAAAATTAACTGTTTGCTTAATTAATTTTAAGTTTAAAATATTTGTGTAAAAATCATAAGTCTCTTGTGCATTTCCAACAATTGCAGAAATATGATGAATGCGTTGAATCGATTCCATCATGTTCGTCCTCCTTATTTATAGCTTTTACCCGTTGTGTCAAATGGTCTTACTTGTGTTTCAATATAATCTCTTTGTTCTTCTAAAAAAGGTGGTAATGATAATTTCTCGCCTAACGTTTCATATGGCTCATCACCCATAAATCCAGGTCCATCTGTTGAAATTTCAAGTAATATGTGGCCGAGACGTGCATAAAGTGCTTCGAAATAGAAGCGATCGACTAATCCAGAGTTTGGAATGCGTGCTTCTGAGTATTTTTTAATCCATTGTTCAATCGCTTCATGATCTTTAACTCTAAATGATACGTGGTGAACTTCACCATATCCCTGAAAGGCATTCGGACTTTTAGAATCTCTTCTTAAAATGACTTGTCCCCCATTACCACCTTCACCAACTTCTAATAGTGCAACATCATCTTCGCTAACAACGACTTTCATGCCATATATATCTTCTAATAACTTTTTAAAATCATCGAAGTAACTTACTATAATTTCAATTGGTCCTAAGCCATAGATTGCTTTGTCTTCTGGCACTGGTCCATTTTTCCATGGTTTACCAGGTGCTACGCCAGTATTGCCTTCATCAGATACTAATTGATAATCTTGACCATCTTCTTCTTGAAATGGTAATACCTTTTTACCAAATAATGTTTGGATTCCTTCATGTTCAACACCATATTCGTCAAAACGTTTTAAATAATACTCTAATGCATCATCATTAGGTACGCGAAATGATGGTTTTGTTATTGAATTTGTGCCTTTACGGCCTTTTGGAATACCAGGAAAATCAAAAAATGTCATATCCGTTCCTGCAGAACCAACATCGTCAGCAAAGAAAGTGTGATATGTTTGAATATCATCTTGGTTAACTGTCTTTTTAACGAGTCTCATACCTAGAATTTCAGTAAAAAATTTATAATTGCGTGCTGCATCATCTGTAATTGCAGTGACATGGTGAATACCTAATAATTGATTGTTTGTCATAAATAATGCCTCCTCTATTTTATTTCGATTTCGAGATAATTTTAAATTGAAAGAAAAGTGCACATTTTTACACGTCGGCATTTTGTGCACTTAGCTTTTTGAATGTTTGTTGTAATGTCACTAATTCTTCATCTGATAACACTGAAAATGCGTGTTCTAATGTTATCGCATGTTGCGGGAATATGTCCGCCATAAACTGTTGACCTTTTTCAGTTAACGTTGCATTGTATATGCGCTTATCTCTTAAATCCTTCTCTCGTAATAGCCACCCTTTCTCCTCAAGCTGACTCACTACATACGAAATACTGCTACTAGCAATCAGTACTCTATCCCTAATACGTTGAATGGGTTGAGGACCTTTGTTATAAAGTAACTCTAGTACAGCAAATTCTGTAATATTAAGTCCATAATTTTTCACATCTCGTTGAACAATTTTTTCCAAAGTATCTAAAGTTCGATTTAGACCGACAAAAGCTTTTAATGATTGTCGCGTGCGATCCACATCCTCACCACCCTTCAATTTATTTCGATTTCGAGATAAATTATACACGCTAATATTTTTATAGTCAATACTTTTGTTTTATGCGATATAACTTCGATGCTAAATTTGGTTGCTTCTCTAATTTTCTAAGTCATGCATTGCTTATTAATTTGTAGCAACTGAAAGATTTTAAAAATTAAGCTATTCATACGTATTCTCAATCATATCTTTGTTAATTCTTTTCGTTTTTATATTTATCCCAGTTGCCCCCATCCATAGATATATCATTTGTTTGTCTTTTTAATTTGCCATCTTCACCTAATTTACTTGGAGATACACCATCTTTATAAAAATACATCATCTTGGTTCCGGGTAATTTTTTCATTGTGTCATTCGTTGGTATTTGTATATTCCATGAGTATCTATTAACATTATCCGAAGTTTTTTTATTATAGTACGCAATAAAATCATATTCCATTCCTTTTTTAATGTAGGGATATTTACCGATTAAATTCTCCATTTGCTGATTAAATTCTGCTCCTTTTAACTTCATAACTGGTTTGAATTCTTTTTTGAATTTATTTAAATCATCAATACTATCTGTATTAACATTTAAGTACTGTTTGGTAACGCCATTAAATTCTTGCTTTTTCTCAAGTTGCTCGTTCATGGCATAGTAACCATTTT
>NZ_KV809479.1:134229-150150 GCF_001812565.1 Staphylococcus sp. HMSC059F04
GCTCGTTCATGGCATAGTAACCATTTTTTTCAACTTCACTCTTGAATTTTAACCGTGCCTGTTCAATGTCATATTCATAGTATTTATACATCATTGCTGCAACTGCGGCAGATGTTTCGTTTTCATGTCCGGGAGTAAACGTCGTAATAACTATCTTTCCATTGGATTCAGCAAAAATTAATCTTAGTTGAAATGGCACATCATATTTAACTGTACCAACTACTGCTAAACCGTCAGATTGATTTTTCTCTCCAAATCCATATGAATTTGTATAAGAATCAACTAAATTGATTTTACAGTCAAGACCAAATACTTCTTTCACATATTTTTTATATTTTTTCTATGCTTCTGCTTTATATTTTTTTAAAAAGATTTCATTACGTTCTTTATGTTCACCAATATATTTGCCATCATAATCTTTGACGCTTACTATTTTCGGTATATCTTTCGTTTGATCTTTGTCCATAGAAGCACAACCTCCTAAAATAAGCGAGGCACATAATACTGTATTAACTGCTCTTTTCATATGTTAAACGCTCCCTCTATCTGGCACATTCTAATGTTATTTTAAATAATTGCAAAATTATAAATAGTTTGAATATTAAGAATATTTATCAGCGATTTTTAGCTATAGTTTTATATTTAAAAGAAATATTTGGCTTGATAGAAAATTTAATTAATGTGCCGTTTTGTCAAGCTGTTCTTTTAATCTAGAAATATTTTGAGTTAGAGATTTTGTACTGTTTTTAAGTGCATCTACTGACTTACCTTTATTTTGAGCTAATGCAGTTAATATAGCTTGAAGTTCAGTTTCAAGCATCTCAGCATTACCCTCAGCACTTGAACTTAATATTTTAATATCTTCCAATAAAGATTTTGATAATACCATATTTATGAAAAATTCTCTCATTTCAAAACCAATAAACTCCACTGTTAGAAATTTACTAATTATTAAACTAAAATTATTTACCTCTTTAATTAAATAATTCAATACGCATTGAAAGCTTGAAAGGTCATCAGCCACTGAATTAGCAAATGGAATCTTTGATGCAATCCATTCAATCTTATCAATGAACGTTGATAACAACGAGCCAAATGCACAAAGAGCTGCAATAATTTTCATAAATACTTCTACAATAGGCAGTATGTAAAAAGTGATTGCTGTTAATAGATTTACAATAGCTGATTCAACAGTATTTTCGACAATTTCTAAATCAGTCGGTAAATATTTAGACTCTTCAAGTGAAAAAGCTGGTTGCTTTGTAGCATTTTTGTTTATCTCAACTTGATTAACCATAACATTATCGTCTAAATTTGACATTTGTTGTAAAATATCATCTATCCCTTTGCCAAAATTCATTATTTGATTTTTTACTATTTGGATATTGGGAATAACAATATTCAAATGCGCTAATATTTCTTCTCTAACACCGTCCATATAGCCATTAACTGGGTTTACAAACATTTTAACAATACTGTTATTTACAATATTTAACAGGCCTTCAATAAGTTTTTCGCCATATGTAATAAAGTCTGATACCTTAGATTTAACATCATCAATGAAGTCAATAATTGAATTAATAATATGGTCAGCACCTATAAAATCTAAAATATTATCTTCATTTTTTAGTTTAGTCAGACTATATTTTAACTCATCTGCTTTACGATTAATTTTAAATTTAATCACGTCAGATACTATATGTATTGTACTTTCTAACTCATTAAATTTAGTAATTTCTTTAAAGAAGACTTTAGTTTCGTCGACAAATTGTTCAAATTTACGGTGTTCATCTTCAACAGATTGTTTGATATCTTTCATCTTAGCATCAATTTGTTTAATATAATCTGTTAACCTTGTATGGACATAGCTACTTAGTTCTGCTAAATGCCCTTTATCTAATTTTATTTGCGTGACACCTGCAGCAACTGCATCACCACTCCAGATAAATATTGGTGTATGTTCATCCATATCCGCATAAATTTTCAAGCCATTACGGCTAATATATACTTCTTTATTGACAATATTATCTTGATCAAATTTGTTTAGTTTTTTTATCTCTTCAAAATTATAACCTGTATGAGATGGCGTTAAAGCCCCAAAAGTTGTAACCCCATTATCTCTATATATATGTTTACCAACAATCCTATCATACATAAATGCACCTTTAATAATCATCGTTAAAATATCACTTTTACTATGATAGTTATGAATATTATTGGCATTCTTACGCGCAAGTTTAGCAATACTCATTGGTAAAGGGGCTGTATTTGTGGTAACTACCCCAACATTTGGGTCCAATATTCCAATATACTGTGCCTCAGCACCTGCTAGAGAATTACCACCAACTTTTTGGATTGATTTTCCTTTATAATCATTAGGAGGTTCTCCATATTTTAATTTGAATTGCTCTGTACTCATCGTATTTGCATCTGCATATTTTTGTTTTAAACCGAAGTAAACTTCTCGAGCTTCTTTCAACTGAGCAGGTATATTATTACCAGCAAGTTGTAAATCTGTTATCACATCTTGCATACTTGAAAAATCTGTTCCTTCAAAAGTTAAAATAATATCTCCTGTTGCTTTATTATTTTCATAGCGTTCAAAAATTTTATATCCTAAACCTGTTTTAGTATTTTTTTCATATTCTAAAACTTTATATCTTTTGCCATTCACCAAAGGCATAGTACTAGGGTATGCTTTGTCATAATAAGTCCATCCACTTGCAATCTCAATCGCATCATTGTCAGTTATTTTCCCTCTTGATTTCATCCCATTCCCCTCCAATCATGGATATATCTTTGGTTTGTCTTTTTAATTTGCCATCTCCACCTAATTCACTTGGAGATACACCATCTTTATAAAAATACATTGCTTTTAATCCGGGTAATTTTTTCATTGTGTCATTCATTGGTATTTGTAAATCCCACGAATATTTATTAACGTTATCCACAGTTTTTTTATTATAGTACGCAATAAAATTAAACTCAGTTTGCTTTTTAATTTCAGGGTATTTTATCATTAAAGAATCAAACTGTTGATTAAATACGTCACCTTCCATTTTCATTAATGGCTTGAAATTTTGCTTAAACTCATCTAATCCTTCTATTCCAGGTGTTTTAACATTTAAGTACTGTTTGGTAACACCATTAAATTCTTGTTTTTTTTCAAGTTGCTCGTTCATGGCATAGTAACCATTTTTTTCAACCTCACTCTTGAATTTTAACCGTGCTTGTTCAATGTCATATTCATAGCGTTTATACATTATTGCTGCAACTGCGGTAGATGTTTCGTTTTCATGTCCGGGAGTAAACGTCGTAATAACTATCTTTCCATTGGATTCAGCAAAAATTAATCTTAGTTGAAATGGCACATCATATTTAACTGTACCAACTACTGCTAAACCGTCAGATTGATTTTTCTCTCCAAATCCATATGAATTTGTGTAAGCTTTAACTAAATTGATTTTACAGTCAAAACCAAATACTTCTTTCACATATTTTTTGTATTTTTTCTCGGCTTCTGCTTTATATTTTTTTTAAAAGATCTTATTACGTTCTTTATGTTTACCACGGATTTCCGCCATCATAATCTTTGACGTTTACTGTTTTCGGTATATCTTTCGTTTGATCTTTGTCCATAGAAGCACAACCTCCTAAAATAAGCGAGGCACATAATACTATACTTGTTGTTCTTTTCATATATTGGTCATCTCCTCTATTATGTGAGTATTGTTTGAGTCGACGTATAAAATTAACGTAAGTTGAAATTTATATTTTATAAATATTTTATATAAAAAATTAAGACTGGCAATTGGAATTTTATGCATAAAATAAAAATTGGACAGCATATAAAGTCAAAACTAACTTTATATACTGCCCTTAATGATTCAATAATGATAGTACTAAACTACCATGTACTTAATACTATGATAATTTGGCGCAAATTTTATATATTCAAGTGATTTAAGCGTTGTTGAAGTGATGGATGTGTTGACATCAACTTTACCTTTGTATCCTCCATAATACCGAGCGCAATAAACTTTTCGAAAGCTTGGCGTTGTGCTGTCTTTGATGTAAATTGTGCAGCAAAGCGATCACATTTTAGCTCTTTAAGACGCGCATAATGGAAAAATAAGAAAAATCCAGAAATATAGAGTGATAACACAATAACTACAAATATTAACAACAATAAAACATTGTTAAAATGAATTGTACGACTAACTAATAATGCAATAATTGGTATAAATGCGACAACAACTGAGCGCATTAATCTTAACTTTAAAATATCATGATCTTTAATATGACTATATTCATGTAGGATAAAAAACTTTAGTTCCTCTATTGACAATGCTTGTTCAATACGTCTATCTATTGCGATAACTTTACGATGTCCGCTTCCTGAAGCAAATAAATTAGGTTTAAATGGTAATTCTCCAATATACGTGGTTACTTGTTGTGTTTCCATCTCTGGTATATGTTGTTGCAACCACGTACGATCAACCTCTGTGCGGTTGCTTAAAAATAAATACATATACGGACTGATAAATGCATATCCAACTAATCCGAATGCAAAAATAAACAAATAGCGTATTTCCGTTTGTCCAAAAAGTGAAACTTGTATTACGTCAAATTTTATTAATATAACTAAGCTTAAAAATATAATTGCAATGAGCCTCATTTTAATCCTCTTTCTTAGGGAAGATAATATTTAATACAACCTTTTAAATTTACATATGTGATTTATTATATAGCGACAAAAGAATTTAAATGCTTATGTATGCATCCTGATGATAATGATACACACATACTACTTATTCATAATACAATCATATCGATTACACTTGTCATTTTAAATGTTTTCTTAGCGCAATTCAATGTCCTAAAATGGTTGAGCCATGTTTAATTTATACCAAAAGTGATACATATATAATATAAAAAATATTAAGGAGTGATTACAATGGACAATACGATTAAACAAGGTCATAATCAGTTCTATATTGGAGAATCTGAAGACAACGCTCAAGCTGTTATTACGTTTAAACAAGTAGATAATAATGAAATTGATATTGACCATACCGGTGTACCTGACGAATTAGGAGGTCAAGGTATTGGAAAAGAACTAGTAGCAGCAGTTGTGAACTATGCTAGAGACAATCAATTGAAAATTATCGCATCTTGCCCATTTGCCAAACATGTATTAGAAACTAATGATGATTACCAAGATGTCTATCTTGGCTAATACAAATCATTGCCTCAATAAAATATATTTCAAAATAGTGCATTAAGTTTCGTCTCAACTTAATGCACTATTTCGCTTTCATTGTAAATATTATAAAAATAATATGTCTTTATCGCTTGAAGCCCCATATTTTTCCTTTTTCTAACTACGTATTTCTTTATTGAAACAATACTAAGTTTCATTTACTTAAAAACCTGTATTATCAACCACTTGACTAAAAATGTATAAACTTTGAAACTTCTATCTTGTACTTTTTATATCACAAGAGTATATTTAATATACCAGATATAAATTATAAATAAAATTATCACTATAGGAGGCAATACATGATGACTTCATTCCATACCATTGAAGCAACGCACGTAACAAATATCACATTAAATGTCGCTGATTTAGCTAAAATGACAACTTTTTACAGCACTATTCTTGGTTTTTCAATAAAAGCACGCAGCGAAGAACGTACTATCTTAAATGTAGGCGCAAACGGTCATACTTTAACTTTAAATTATTTAGCTGAAGGACGACATCCTAGTTTCCGAGAAGCTGGTTTATTCCATATTGCTTTTTTATTACCTAGCCGCGCTGATTTAGCCAATTTCTTGTATCATGTTAGCCGGTTAAATATCGCTGTTGGTGGTGGAGATCATCTCGTAAGTGAAGCACTCTACTTTAATGACCCTGAAGGTAATGGCATCGAAGTATACCAAGACCGACCAAGTGACCAATGGCAATGGAATGATGATTTCGTAAAAATGGATACGTTAGAAGTGAATGCTGATGATTTAATTGCACAACGTACTAATTTAGGTTGGCAAGGCTGGCCTGCAAATGGGAAAATCGGGCACTTACATTTAAAAACACATGATATAAAAGAGGCATATGATTTCTATGTTTCACAACTTGAATTAGCACATATTTCTAAATTCCCACAAGCATTGTTTATGTCAACACAATATTATCATCATCATATCGCTGTGAATATGTGGCAATCAAACCAGAAAAGAATAAGTAATACGGAAAGTTATGGCTTAGTCCATTTTGATATTTATAAACCCAATGCTGAAGAAACGCACGTAACATCACCTGAAGGCTTCGATATTACAATTCATAGTGATACCAGCACGGTTGCAGGATAGTATAAAAAAACAGAACGCATAAAGCGCTCTGTTTTTATGATGTCGTATTACAATCATAATAAATTATATTAATATAAACCTTTCGTTTGATTGCTTGTATCGATAAAGATGTTTTTAACTTGTTGATAGTTTTTAATCGCATCTTTATAAACTTCACGACCAATACCGGATTTTTTATATCCACCAAATGGCGCACCGGCTGGAATTTGGTTATACGTATTAATCCAAATACGTCCTGTTCTCATTGCTTTAGCGACATTTAAAGCACGGTTGAGGTTTGTCGTAAAGATACCACCAGCTAAACCGTATTCCGAGTCATTAGCGATTTGAATCGCTTCATTTTCATCTTCAAATTTTTCTACAACTAATACTGGTCCAAAAATTTCTTCTTGTGCCAATTTATGACTATTATCTTTTAACTCAATGATTGTAGGTTCAAAGAAATATCCTTTATCGCGACCATTATCAGTTAGACGATGGCCACCTGTTAAGATAGTTGCACTGCTATCTTCTTCTGCAATTTTAATATAGCTTTCAATTTTTTCTATTTGATCTGGCCCAGTTTGAGCACCCATTTTAATATCTTTATCGAAAGGATCGCCAACTTTGATATTTTCAAAAGCTTCTTTCAATTTAGGAATGACTTTATCATAAATTGAAGTCTGTACTAGTAAACGTGAGCCTGCACTACATACTTCACCTTGGTTAAATAAAATTCCAAGTTGTACACCTTCAACTACTTGATCTAAATTTGCGTCATCAAAGATAATATTTGCACTTTTACCACCAAGTTCTAAAGTAGTCGGAACAATACGTTCAGCGCCTGCTTTTGCTACGCCATAACCAACATCTGTTGAACCTGTAAATGATAATTTATCCACGCCTTCATGTTTAAAGATGGCATCGCCAGATTCAGAACCTTTACCAGTTACAACGTTAACTACACCTTTCGGTAATACGTCTTGGAACACTTTCGCAAGTTCTATGAGTGATAACGGTGTAGATGATGATGGTTGAATGACAACGGTATTACCTGCAGCTAATGCTGGCGCGAGTTTCCATGAAGATAATAGGAATGGGAAGTTCCATGCGACAACTGCTCCAACTACGCCGACTGGTTCATTTACAACTAAACTCATTGTATTGTCATCAATTTGATTAACACTACCTTCATCAGTTGTTAACACACTTGCAAAATATTTATACTGATTTGCTGTTTGAGGAATATCAATCGTAGACGTTTCACGGTACGGTTTACCGTTTTGTAACGACTCAACAGTCGCAAAATGTTCTTTTTTTTCAAGTATACGACGACTAATTTCTAATAAATAGTCCGCTCGTTCTTCTTTAGAAATTTTACTCCAGCTGTCAAAAGCATCCTGAGCTGCTTTAACCGCTTTATCAACATCTGCTTGATTGGCTTTAGCTACTTGTGCTAATGTTTCTCCGTTAGCTGGATTAGTTACGTCTAATGTTTCTCCACTATCACTTGCTTGAAATTCTCCATTGATAAATAAATCATATTTTTCATCTATAAAATCTCTTATATTTACATTTGACATTGGTCATCATCCTTTACTTAGAATTTATAAAAGGCCATGTGCAATACGTTCGATGCGGTAAAGCCTGTAGAAAATAATGAAAGCGTTTTCTACGTATTTAGTATTTTACCTTTTCTGCGTAAAAAATAAAAACAACTTGCTTATAACGTATTACCAATTTAGCCGTACTTAAAACATGATGATATGCTAAATTTACATTAATATCTTATATTTTAATTATGCTTATAAATTTAAAAATCTATTAAACTGCTAACTATACTATATTTTATTTCACTGTCTTATGGTAAAATGGTTATAATTATATAAAATATTTATATAGTGGCGTCCTTACATTTATTCCAACTAGAAAGTAGTAGCAAACATGTAAGGCATTATTAAATCATATTAAGGAGTGATCATGTGAAATTTTATCAACAACAGCGTTTTGGAATTCGTAAATTTGCAATAGGAATAGGATCAGTTGCCCTAGCAACAGTAGTATTTTTAGGAGCGAATCAAGATGCGTATGCTTCAGAAACTAGTCGTACAGCTACAGAACAAAATCAAAGTCACGCTCAGCATCAGGCAAATACTCAAAATCAACACACATCTGGTAAACATACATCAGAAGTCGATATTACAAGTCCATATGGTAAAACAACAGACATTATAGAAAAAAATAATTCAAATCAAAATAGTAGTTCACACAGCAAAACTGAAATTATTTTAGGCTCTACAGATGGTGAATGGCTCATCAATGACATAACGATTATCAATAGTGAAACGCATCACACAAGTCAAAATAATCACTCTAGTCACAATATTAAAACCGAAAAACAATCTACATCTAAAAAAATTCAACATACGGGCAGTAGTGTTAAAACTGTAAGTCAACAAAGAACAAGCCAATCTCGTTTAACTAAACAAGCTGTTCAACATCAAAGTCAAAAACAAAACGTCGAGAAACATAGTAAAATAGTTAATCCATCGACAGCAGCAGTGAATGTGGAACAACCTTTTAATCCTTCACAACATAATGAATTAAATCACACTCATCAAACATTAATCAATCAAACTAAAAAGCCGACAGTTACTCACGCTACTTCATCAAATATGACTGTCACAGCACCGATTACTCATAAAGCATTACCAAATACAGGTAAAGAAGAAACGCCCGAACATAGTATGGCATTAGCTTCAATACTCGCAGTACTTGGCTCAGCACTCTTTATGCGCCGTCGAAAACACATATAATACAAAACAGTCTGGGACATCATTTTGTTTTAGGCTATGATATATATGTATTGGCAGTAGTTGACTAGATAGAAAATACGCTTATACTAAGCTTTTTTCAATTCTAGTCAACCTTGCTGGGGCGGGACTACGAATTCATTATGAATGCTGTCCCGCTCCCTTACTTAATCATTTAACATGCTATTACATCATTACTTATTTAACCCATTCAATGACATCTGTTGCTGGCTGACGTACTTTTCCTTTTGGCTCATCTTTTCTATAACCAAAGGCCACCATAACTGAAGGTACAAAATGCACTGTATCAATAACGCCCTCATCTTGTAATATTTCCGTCACTTTATCCAAATCGAAACCTTCCATTGGACATGAATCAATTCCGAGTAATGCTGCTGAAGTCATCATGTTTGCTAAGGCTATATATGTTTGTTTGCTAGCCCAATCCAACAAAGTACGTTCGCTATCATTTATATGAAAATTTGTTTGGAAATCATTGAACTTTTGTTCAACTGCTGGGATGGTATGTGTATCATATTTCTTAATGTCTCTGAGGATATGTTGAACATAGTCCGACTGTGCCGTAACATTTTTACGAGCCAAAATAACAACGAAACGACTAGCTGTATCAAGTTGTTTTTGTGCACCCCAACTATAAGATTTAAGTTTATCCTTTAGTTCTTGACTCTCAATGACAACAAATCGCCATGGTTCTAATCCAAGAGAACTCGGTGACAGCCGTCCTGACTCTAAAATCGTTTGCATATCTTTATCGCTAACTTGTTTTGATGAATCAAATATTTTCGTCGCATGGCGAAAATTTAATGCATTAATAATTGTTTCATTCATTTGTGACATGATAAAGCCTCCTGAAATAGTAGTGTGACTTAAATTATAAAATATATAATCAGTACAAAAAAGTATTGTGATTATCCAATTATTTAAAACCCACATACCACTATGGCAAAATACAAAGCAAGAATTATAAAATATGTGTAAATATTTTCATATTGTTGCTTTGGTACAATTTTATAACAAAAAATGTGATGCAAACTATTGATTTGTGAAATAATTCACAATATAATAATATTGTAGGCAAGAGACTTGTAGGCACTATAACACAAGCCAATATTATTACAGCTTACTTATATATCGTATAACGTCTTATATTTATATAACTATATCATCTAGGAACAGGAGAGATTATTTCAATGACAAAAATTATGTTTTTCGGTACGCGTGATTATGAGAAAAAAGATGCTTTAAATTGGGGTAAAGCACACAATGTTGAAGTCGTTACTTCAGAAGAAATCTTAAGTGCTGATACTGTAGATCAACTAGAAGGATTTGACGGTGTTACAACAATGCAATTTGGGAAACTAGAAGATTCTGTTTATCCTAAATTAGAAGGATATGGAATTAAACAAATTGCACAACGTACTGCTGGTTTTGATATGTATGACTTAGATTTAGCTAAAAAACACGGCATTGTTATTTCAAATGTACCAAGTTATTCACCTGAAACAATCGCTGAATATTCTGTATCTATAGCTTTACAATTAGTACGTAAATTCCCATTAATTGAAAAACGCGTTCAAGCACACAACTTCAAATGGGCAGCACCTATTATGTCAACACCGGTTAAAAATATGACAGTTGCAATTATTGGTACAGGACGTATCGGTGCAGCAACAGGTAAAATTTATGCTGGCTTCGGTGCTAAAGTAGTAGGCTTTGATGCATATCCAAATCACTCTTTAGATTTCTTAGAATATAAAGACTCTGTGGAAGAAGCAATTAAAGATGCAGATATCATTTCATTACATGTACCTGCAAACAAAGAAAGCTTCCATTTATTCGATAAATCAATGTTTAGCAAAGTGAAAAAAGGCGCTATTTTAGTAAATGCCGCTCGTGGTGCTGTTATCGACACACCAGCTTTACTTGATGCAGTCAATGATGGTACTTTATCAGGTGCAGCAATTGACACTTATGAAAATGAAGCAGATTACTTCACTTATGACTGGACAGGTAAAGATGTTGACGATCCAACATTATTAGAATTAATTCGTCACGAAAATATTTTAGTAACACCACACATTGCTTTCTTCTCTGATGAGGCAGTAAGAAACCTTGTTGAAGGCGGATTAAATGCTGCGTTATCAGTCATTGAAACTGGTAAATGTGACACTCAATTAAACTAATATAGATTAAATTTAATATATACAAAGCGCTAAACAAGCGATATGACTTGTTTAGCGCTTTTTTCCTTAAGATAAGACCACATCATCTATAACCTGTAATACGCCTTGTTCATCATTGCTTGGCGCAACTGCATGCGCTATATCAAATAATTCAGAATCATTACTATTAGCCATCACATAACTATAATGGGCCAATGCCAGCATATCTTTATCATTATTAGCATCTCCAAAAGCCATAAGTTCACTAGGTTTGATATGCCACTTTGTTAACAAACCTTTAAGCGCTTCCCCTTTTGTCATACTAGGCATAATTACGTCAATACTATGATGCCCACTCGATACTAAACTTGCAATATACTTAAAGCGTATAGCCATATCTTCATCAAGCGTAGGATGCGTTGTCCGATTGATATTAAAAGCAATTTTTACATAATCATCGTCTGGTAATACGTTAAACGAATCAATTTCCTCCAATTGGTGATAATAAAAGTGCGCATTCTCTTTAAAAGGTTGTGACGTATCCTTTAAAATATAAGCACTTTTTAAGCCACATATAATAAACTCTCGAAGTCCTTGTTCTAACATTAAATATTGCACCAAAGATTGGTAGTCTTGTATATCAAAACTCTTATAATCATATAAGCTGTTGCCTTGATAAATCACAGCACCATTTTCTGCAATAAAATACATCTCTTTATCACCAAAAATAGATCTAAGCTTTGCATATTGATTTCCACTTGCTGCTATAAACTTAATATTTTTATCTTGAAGTTTCTGAAATTGTTGATTAAATCTTACTTCATCATAATGTTTTTGACTGTCTAAAAATGTCCCATCCATATCCACAGCAATCGCTTTAATCATAAATGAATGATGCCTCCTATACCTTTCACAATTTTTCACTACTAATTATATAGTGTCTATACGTCATCATGAAGTAACGACTATCATTATGAAACTATGTTCAGATTATGAAATCACTTTCATAAGTGAAAAAAATAAAAGCTCCCCCTCTATAAAGAGAGGAAGAGCTTTTTTAAATGGTTATATGATACTTACTTATTTAACGTTTTTGCGACGAAAAGCACTAAGAAGTAAGATACTACCAACAAGAGTCATTAAATATGCTAATGATAATGATGTTGTTTCACCAGTTTCAGGTAGAGCATAGCGTTTTGTAACAACATCTCTATATTGAGCCATTGCTTCAGTCATTGTATAGCCATAACCATGATATGATACATGACGGTTATATGCTTGATGTTGTACTGCTTGATGAGCGTAGTTAGCATGTGCTTGTCCGTGATCATATTGACTATGAGTATAGTTTTCATAATGACTGTAATGTTGATGTCCAGCGTTACCTTGATGTCCTACAAAGTTATTAACACCATGATGTGAATGTTGTCCATTAAAGTCATGTTGTCCTTTGTAATGGTTGTGGTAGTTATTATAACCTCCATTAAAGTCTTGATGTTGATGGTTATATGATTGATGGTTTGTGTGTTGATGTGTTTTTGTGATTTCAATTGGTTTTCTTGGAATTACAATACTTGGGTGATTATTGAAATCAATATGCACATTACCTGCTTGATCAATATAATAATATTTGATTGTTGCACGTGTGCCTTGGATACATGGAACACAAACTTCTCGACCATCAGCTAAGATAATCACAGTATTTTTATCTTGGTCAATGTAATAATGTTTAACTGCAGAAGGTGTTGGTTTAACATCTTGTTTTTGAATTTGTTTTGATGCTTCAATAACTACTTTTCTACCATCACTAAAGATAATAATTGTATTGCCTGATTGATCTTTTTGAATATCTTTTACTGTAACTGAATGTCCGTTTTGACCTCCAGGAATAGTAATTGTGTGTCCATCACTAAATTCAATGATAGTGTTTCCATCTTTAGTTAATTTTTGACTTACAATATGAATAGACTGACCATCTTTACCGTTATAGCCATTTTGGCCGTTATAACCATTTTGACCATTGTAGCCATTATTACCATTGTAACCATTTTGACCATTATTTCCGTCACGTCCGTCGCGGCCATCTCGACCATCTCGTCCATCACGGCCTTTTTCTATTGTAATTGTATTACCATCACTAAAGACTACAACCGTATTGCCTGATTGATCTTGATGGCTTTCTTTTACTGTAACTGAATGTCCATCTTTACCTCTAGGTATAGTGATTGAGTTTCCATCACTAAATTCGACAATTGTATTGCCTTCTTTAGTTACTCTTTGACTCACAATTGTAATTGATTTGCCATCTTTACCGTCACGTCCATCGTGACCTTTTTCTATTGTAATTGTATTACCATCACTAAAGACTACAACCGTATTGCCTGATTGGTCTTTATGACTTTCTTTTACAGTGACTGAATGTCCATCTTGGCCTCTTGGCACAGTAATTGTATGTCCATCACTAAATTCAACAATTGTATTGCCTTCTTTAGTTACTCTTTGACTCACAATTGTAATTGATTGACCATCCTGACCTTTTTCACCACGATCACCTTTATCACCTTTTGGTATTGTGATTGAATGTCCATCTGTGAATTTAACAATTGTTCCACCTTGAGCATCTTTTGTTATTTCTTGAATGCTAACTGAGTGTCCACCTTGACCTTTAGGAACTGTAACTGTTTTGCCATCACTGAAGTGGATAACTGTGTTACCAGCGCCATCTGTCGTTGTGTTCGTTACGGTAATTGATACGCCATCATGACCATCTCGTCCATTTTGTCCATCGCGACCTTTTGGTACGGTTACTGTTTTACCGTCGCTGAAGTGGATAACTGTATTGCCAGCACTATCTGTTGTTGTGTTCGTTACGGTAATTGATGTGCCGTCTTGGCCTTTATCACCTTTCGCGCCTTTCGGTACGGTTACTGTTTTTCCATCACTAAAGTGGATAACTGTGTTACCGTCTCCATCTGTTGTTGTGTTCGTTAATGTTACTGATGTACCATCTTGACCTTTATCACCTTTCGCGCCTTTTGGAATAGTGATTGAGTGGTTATCAGTAAATGTTACAACTGTTTCACCTTGAGCATTTTTAGTGATTTCTTGAATACCTACTGAATGTCCGTCTTGGCCTTTTGGTACAGTGATTGAATGACCATCGCTAAAGTGAACTACTGTATTACCAGCTTGATCTGTTTCAGTTCTTGTTATTGTGATTGATGTACCGTCTTGGCCTTTATCACCTTTCGCACCTTTTGGCACAGTTACTGTTTTACCGTCACTGAAGTGGATAACTGTATTACCGTCTCCATCTGTTGTTGTGTTCGTTACTGTCACTGATGTACCATCATGTCCATTTTGGCCATCTTGACCTTTAGGAACTGTAACTGTTTTGCCATCACTAAAGTGAATTACTGTATTACCAGCTTGGTCTGTTTCAGTTCTTGTTATTGTGATTGATGTACCGTCTTGGCCTTTATCACCTTTCGCACCTTTTGGCACAGTTACTGTTTTACCGTCACTGAAGTGGATAACTGTATTACCGTCTCCATCTGTTGTTGTATTAGTTACTGTTACTGACGTTCCATCATGTCCATTTTCACCATGATCACCTTTATCACCTTTTGGCACAATAATTGAAGTGTTATCTGAGAAGATAACTTTACGGTCACCATTTGGTTCAATTGTATTACTAATAATAGTTATAGATTTGCCATCTTGGCCTTTGTCACCTTTTGGTATTGTAATTGATTTTCCATCTGTAAATGTTACAACTGTTTCTCCAGTAGGTTGTTTTGTAATGTTTTGAATACCAACTGATGTGCCGTCTTGACCTTTAGGAATTGTAACGGTTTTACCATCACTAAAGTGAATTACTGTATTACCCGCACTATCTGTTGTTGTACTTGTGATACTAATTGATGTACCATTTTGACCATCGTGACCATTTTCGCCTCGGTCACCTTTTTCGCCTTTTGGTATTGTTACTGTTTTACCATTTGTAAATGTGATTACTGTATCACCTTGTGGGTTTTTAGTAACACTTTGAATATCGATGGCATGTCCGTCTTGACCTTTAGGAATTGTAACATTTTTACCATCGCTGAAGTGAATCACTGTATTACCTGCACTATCTGTTGTCGTACTTGTAATACTAATTGATGTGCCATTTTGGCCATCGTGACCATTTTCACCTCGATCACCTTTAGCGCCTTTCGGTATTGTTACTGTTTTGCCATCACTAAAGTGAACAACTGCGTTTCCGTCTTTATCTAATTCAGTATTAGTTACTGTAATTGATGTACCATTTTGACCGTCTTGACCTTTTGGTACAGTAACATTACGACCATCACTAAAGTGGATAACTGTGTTACCAGCGCCATCTGTTGTAGTACTTGTAATTGTAATTGATACACCATCGCGTCCGTTTTGACCATCATGTCCATTTTCGCCTCGGTCGCCTTTTTCACCTTTTGGTATTGTTAATATTTGACCATCCGTGAAGGTTACAACTTTTTCACCAGTAGTTGATGTAGTAATTGATTTAATACCAATTGATGTGCCGTCTT
>NZ_KV809479.1:150250-151009 GCF_001812565.1 Staphylococcus sp. HMSC059F04
TAATTGATTTAATACCAATTGATGTGCCGTCTTGGCCTTTTGGCACGGTTACATTTTTACCATCACTGAAGTGGATGATTGTGTTACCAGCTGCATCTGTTTCTGTGCGGGTAATTGTGATTGATGCACCATTTTGGCCATTGTCACCTTTATCACCTTTCGCACCTTTTGGTATCACAACTGTTGTGTTATCTGAGAACACAAGTTTACGATCTCCGTTTGGTTCTTCTGTATTACTTGTGATTGTAATTGAATGACCATCGGCACCTTTAATACCTGCGTCACCTTTGTCGCCTTTTGGTATTGTAATAGTTTTGCCATCTGAGAAGGTTACAACAGTGTCGCCATTTGGTTGTTTAGTGACATTTTGTATTGTCACTGATGTTCCGTTTTGACCTTTTGGTACAGTTACATTTTTACCATCACTAAAGTGGATGACTGTGTTGCCATTTCCATCTGTTTCTGTGCGAGTAATTGTAATTGATGTACCATCATGTCCGTTATCTCCACGGTCACCTTTTTCGCCTTTTGGTATTGTCAATGTTTTACCATCTGTAAAGGTTACAACTTTATCACCAGTACTTGACGTTGTAATTGTTGCAATACCTACTGATGTGCCATTTTGACCTTTTGGTATTGTGATTACTTTGCCATCTGTAAAATGAACAACTGTGTTACCTGATCCATCTACTTCTGTTCTTGAAATGCCAATAGATGTACCATTTTCACCTTTATCACCTTTCGCACCTTTTGGTATCA
>NZ_KV809479.1:151109-153236 GCF_001812565.1 Staphylococcus sp. HMSC059F04
GTGATTGTAATTGAATGACCATCGGCACCTTTAACACCTGCGTCACCTTTGTCGCCTTTTGGTATCGTAATCGATTTGCCATCTGAGAAGGTTACTAATGTATCACCATTTGGTTGTTTAGCGATATTTTGTATTGTCACTGATGTTCCGTTTTGGCCTTTTGGTACGGTTACATTTTTACCATCACTGAAATGGATAACTGTGTTACCTGCAGCATCTGTTTCTGTGCGAGTAATTGTGATTGACGCACCATCACGTCCGTTTTGGCCATCATGACCATTGTCGCCTCGGTCACCTTTTTCACCTTTTGGTATTGTCAACGTTTTACCATCTGTAAAGGTTACAACTTTATCACCATTAGCTGATGTTGTAATTGATTTAATACCAATTGATGTGCCGTCTTGACCTTTTGGTACAGTTAATGTTTTACCATCACTAAAATGAACGACTTTATTGCCAGTACTATCTGTATCGATTGTAGTGATACTAACTGATGTTCCATTTTGGCCATTGTCACCTTTTGGTATCACAACTGTTGTGTTATCTGAGAATGTTAATTTGCGATCGCCATTTGCTTCTTGTGTATTACCTGTAATTGTAATTGAATGACCATCTTGACCATTGTCACCTTTGTCACCTTTATCGCCTTTTGGTATTGTAAGCACTTGGTTATCTGTAAAGGTTACAACTTTATCACCATTAGCTGATGTTGTAATTGATTTAATACCAATTGATGTGCCGTCTTGACCTTTTGGTACAGTTAATGTTTTACCATCACTAAAATGAACAACTTTGTTTCCTGTTGTATCAGTGTCAATAGACGTAATGCTAATTGATGTGCCATTTTCGCCTTTATCACCTTTAACACCTTTTGGTATCACGACTGTTGTATTATCTGAGAATACAAGTTTACGATCTCCGTTTGCTTCTTCTGTATTACTTGTGATTGTGATTGAACGACCATCAGCACCTTTTGCACCTACGTCACCTTTATCACCTTTAGCGCCTTTTGGTATCACAACTGTTGTGTTATCTGAGAAGACAAGTTTACGATTTCCATTTGGTTCTACTGTATTACTAGTGATTGTGATTGAATGACCATCGGCACCTTTTGCACCTACATCACCTTTATCACCTTTCGCACCTTTTGGAATGATGACAGTTGTATTATCTGAGAACACAAGCTTACGGTTACCGTTTGCTTCTTCTGTATTACTTGTGATTGTGATTGAGCGGCCATCGGCACCTCGTGCACCTACGTCACCTTTATCACCTTTCGCACCTTTTGGTATCGTCATTGTTTTACCGTCTGTGAAGGTTACAACTGTATCTCCATTTGTTGCTGTGGTAATTGTTTTTACGCCAACTGATTGACCATCTTGACCTTTAGGTACTGTCATTGTTTTGCCATCTGTGAAGTGAACGACTTTATTGCCAACTGTATCTGTGTCAATTGTTGTAATTCCAATTGATGTACCATTGTCGCCTTTATCACCTTTTGCACCTTTTGGAATGATGACAGTAGTGTTATCTGAGAACACAAGTTTACGATCTCCATTTGGTTGTTCTGTATTACTTGTGATTGTGATTGAGCGACCATCTGCACCTCGTGCACCTACGTCACCTTTATCACCCTTCGCACCTTTTGGTATCGTCATTGTTTTACCATCTGTGAAGGTTACGACTGTGTCACCATTTGCTTGTGGTGTAATTGTACGGATGCCTATTGATGTACCATTTTGGCCTTTTGGTACTGTCATTGTTTTACCATCTGTAAAGTGAACAATATTATTACCTGCAGCATCTGTTTGAATATTTGTAATGCCTATTGATGTACCATCACGACCGTTATCACCTTTGTCGCCTTTAGCGCCTTTTGGTATCGTCATTGTTTTACCGTCTGTAAAAGTTACAACTGTGTCACCGTTTGTTTGTGGTGTAATTGTACGGATACCTATTGATGTACCATCTTGACCTTTAGGTATTGTCATTGTTTTGCCGTCTGTAAAGCGAACGACTTTATTTCCAGCTGAATCCGTGTCAATTGTTGTAATTCCAATTGATGTGCCATTTTCGCCTTTATCACCTTTTGGACCAGTCTCACCACGTTCGCCTCGGTCACCTTTT
>NZ_KV809479.1:153336-153955 GCF_001812565.1 Staphylococcus sp. HMSC059F04
TTATCGCCATCTTTACCTTGACTTGATTGTGGATTAACTTTGCCATTCAGAATATCTTTTCCATCTCTACCGTTTAAACCATTATCGCCTTTGTCACCTTTTGAACCAGTCTCACCACGTTCGCCTCGGTCACCTTTTGGTCCTTTGATATTACCTTCATTAGTCCAGTTTCCACCTGATTTAACAAAAACATCACCTGTTACAGTATTGATGTATTTATCGCCATCTTTACCTTGACTTGATTGTGGATCAACTTTGCCATTCAGAACATCTTTTCCATCTCTACCGTTTAAACCATTATCGCCTTTGTCACCTTTTGAACCAGTCTCACCACGTTCGCCTCGGTCACCTTTTGGCCCTTTGATGTTGCCTTCGTTAGTCCAGTTTCCACCTGATTTAACAAAAACATCACCTGTTACAGTATTGATATATTTATCGCCATCTTTACCTTGATTTGGTTGTGGATTAACTTTGCCATTCAGAACATCTTTTCCATCTCTACCGTTTAAACCATTATCGCCTTTGTCACCTTTTGGTCCTTTGATATTGCCTTCGTTGGTCCAGTTTTCACCTGATTTAACAAAGACATCACCTGTTACAGTATTGATGTATTTATCGC
>NZ_KV809479.1:154055-192823 GCF_001812565.1 Staphylococcus sp. HMSC059F04
GCCATTCAGAACATCTTTTCCATCTCTACCGTTTTGACCATTCTCACCTTTGTCACCTTTTGGTCCTTTGATATTTCCACTTGGAACCCATTTTCCGTTTTCTTTTTTATAAGTGTCGCCAGTGTTAGTGTCGATATACGTATCGCCATTTAGACCATCACTATCTGTAGGAGGTATTATTCCACTTATTAATTCAGTACCTTGTCGCCCATTTCGACCATTTTGACCGTTTTTACCATCAGCAATGAAGCCAGATGAAATTTCTTCATCACCTTCATCAAAAATACCGTTGTTGTTATTGTCATAATAGAATTTGACTTCATGACCTTTATCAGGATTCGCGGTAGCTGTGGCAGTTCTAAATGTTGACACACCACGTAAAATTTTCTTAATATCTACCGTTGGGGTACGACCATCTTTGATAACAGCTGTGTCGACTACGATGTCTTTGCTTGCATCAAAGGCTTGATCGCCATCTTGGTCGTAATAGAAGGTCAATGTTGTTTCATGTTTTTGATTATCACGGCTACTTGATACTCGGATAGATTTTCCATCTACACCGTTAATGCCTTGCAGACCTCTCTCACCACGTTCACCATCAGCTACGAAAGTTTTAATTGGCGTACCACCATTTGCAGGGGTAATCGTGATTTCCACACCATCTTTTCCATCATGTTGCGTACGTGTAGCTGTCACGGTTGGACTCGCACCATCAGCACCTTTATCACCTTTGTCACCTTTTGGAATTACCATGGTTCTATTATCAGTAAATGTTACTAATTTATCGCCATTTGCTTGTGGCGTAATAGACTTGATTCCAATTGATGTACCATCTTGACCTTTTGGTACTGTCATTGTTTTGCCATCTGTAAAATGTACGACTTTATTACCTGCTACGTCTGTATCAATTTGGGTAATACCTATTGATGTACCATTGTCGCCTTTATCACCTTTGTCGCCTTTTGGAATTACTACGGTAGTGTGGTCTGAGAAGACAATTTTACGATCACCATTTGGTTCTACCGTATTGCTTGTAATTGTAATTGAATGACCATCGGCACCTTTTGGACCAGCTTCACCACGATCACCTTTGGCACCTTTTGGTATTGTCATTGTTTTACCATCTGTAAACGTTACAACTGTATCGCCATTTGCTTGCGGCGTAATTGTACGTATTCCTACTGAAGTACCATTACGTCCAGGCGTACCTGCTGGAATGATAATAGATGAATTATCACTAAATTGAACTGTTGTATTTCCTTGTGAATCTTTAGATATGTGTTTGACAGTAATAGATTTACCTGCTGGACCTTGGTCACCTGTATCACCTTTTGGTCCTTTAGGAATTTTAAGAGTTGTGTTATCACTAAATCTTACAATTGTATTACCATCTGCATCCACAGTTGTACTAGTAATTGTTATTGATCTACCTGCTGGACCTTGAGCACCTGTATCACCTTTGTCTCCTTTTGGTCCTTTAGGAAGACGGATTGTTCGTCCGTCACTAAATTGAACGACTCTTTCTCCAGTACTTGGATCTAAATATTCATTTGTAATAGTAATAGAACGACCATCATTACCAGGTAAACCATCTGGTACAAAGAATCGACTTACTTGTTGACCAGTTGTCGCATTCGTAATTGTTACCCAACTACCTGGTTTATTTTGATCTTGTCCACGTTGAACTGATGTAGTAAGGTTAGGTGTTCTACCATCTCGAGGAATAATAATTTTTCCAGGTTTACTTGTTTTACCTTCAACAGTTGCTACGGCTGAAATGTGGTCCCCTTCTTGCAATATATAATTTGGCAATTGGAAATTAAATCGACCTGAACTATCAGATGTCGTTTGATAGTTTCTTCCTCCTACTGTTATTGTTACGGCAGCATTAGGGCTTGTTTCACCGCTAACAATATTTGTACCAGAAAGTTGTGGTTCAAGAATTGGAGGTAGTGGTCCACTGATATTAGAATCATTTACAGCCCCAATACCAATTTTAATAATTTTATTAACTGGTGGTATATTGTATGTTTCTTTAACAAATCGACCAATTGTTTGGTTATTAAATTTAACAATTGAATAAAGTGTACCGCGTTTACCTACTTGACCTTCTCTTTGAACTTCTTGTTGACCTACAGGTAAATCTTTAGAAACCACGTATTCTATTTGGAAAGGAATATTTTCAACTTCTGACGTATCATCAGTAGTGATAATATGACGATCTGGATTATTATCTCCCTGGATGTTCATTTCGTCATAGAAGTAGTTATCATTTGAATTTGGGTTCATTACACCTTGACCAACAAGAGTAACGTTGTTGTCGAACATTAGAACCTTACCATTAAAGCTTAAATCACCATTCCAATCACGTACTGGAACACTAAAATGATATTCTACACGTCCACCACGTTGAACAAAATATCTCGTAATTGTTGGTCGGCTACTCAAACCATAACCAGCTGGATAACTAGGGTGTGGACTTTTAATCATATCTAAATTATTTGAGATTGTATTACCACCATATATATTAAAACGACCGTTAATACGTTCTGGCACATTATATCCTGAGCCAAAGTTAAAGCCACCTAAATCAGCGTCATGCCCAGATGCAGAAGCTGATGGATTAACTTTCCAAGTTACAGTAAAGTCCATTTTATTTGTTCTTTTATTAGGTTGAACATGTACTGTATAGTTTGCAGGAGATTGGCCTTGAGAAGTATATCCTTGACCGTTAACTGTTAAGCCTTTATTTGGATCTATATAAATACTACGCTTTAACTCTGCTACCGATCCAATTTCTGTGTTATTAACATTTACACCATCAACAGGTATAGTAGCATATGTTGTGTATAATGATGTTTGTTCTTTAGCATATTGAATACCAGCATACATTATCGCTTGAAATGCTTTTTTAGCATCTGTCTTATTAAAGTCTATATTTAAGCGATTAACAATTGCTCTAACGTCTGTTTCACTGTATGATTCAGCTAATAAATCATGCACTAATTGACTTCTATTTGTTGATTTATTGTATTTATCAATAAATTCTGCTGGTGGCTCTGCATTTTCAGCAGCACTAGCATCTGAGTCAAGACTACTAGCAAGTGGTACTGAAGTTGCAGCACGCGCACGTGTCGTATCATACACTGGGGTAGTGATATTAGAGTTTGTATCTACACTATCATCAGTTTTATTTTCATCTGTTTCTTTTGAAGTCGCTTTATCATCTGAATCTTCTGATGCTTTTTTGTTATCAGAAGCTGCTTTTTCTTCTGTTTTTGCTTGTGTTTGTGCAGTTTCTTTTTTAGATTCTGTTTGCGTAGCTGTTTGATTTTGCTCTTTCTGTGGTGCTACGTGCTTAGAATCTGTTTGATTATTGTTAGAGTTAACCTCTGTAGTAGGTGTTGCTTTATCTTGCTCAGGTGCAGTTTGAACGTTTTGAGCATTAGAAGCTGCAGTTTGTTGACTGCTATCTGCCTCTTGAGAAGTCGATGCTGACTGTTCAGTTGCTACCTTATCTGATACCTTTGCTGAACTATTGCTTTGGGCGTGTGCTTCATTACTCAAACCAAAAATCAATGTTGTCCCAACAAGAATAGAAGCAGTACCAATTGTAAATTTTCTAATCGAATAATTGTTATGTCGATTAAGAAATTGAGCTGGTTTTTTGTTTGATTTCACTTTTTGTCACGTCCTCGTTGTATAATCTTGATGTATTTATCTACACTAAGAATATCAGATAATTTAGCGTATAACAATACTATTATTTTTTTATATCATTTTTTGTGCTTCGAATTTTGCTTAAAATCATATTGTGAGAGAAAATAAAAAACACTTCAATCTATTAGTTAATAACTAACGGATCAAAGTGTTCTACAATTATTTAATCTGTTCTGCTATAAATATTTTACGCTTTTCCCAAACACCCGTCTTTTCATTATAATCATCACAAGTAATTAAAGTTAGGCGGTTTTTATCCCCTCTATGCTCATCTAGCACATCGATTTCGTCTGGATCCACATCTCGTATAGTTGTCATTTTATACTCTCTTGTTTCATTTCCCACTTTAAAATAAACCTTGCTACCTTTTTTAGCTGCTTTTAAATTTGTAAATTGATAATGTGGGCGGCCAATATATGTATGACCTGCAATTGCAATATTTTGATCATCTAAAGATTCCTGTTCTTCGGCAAAGCTAACTCCACGGTTTAATTGTTCAGGTGTCGCTGGTCCAGGGTAAACAGGTTCATTAATATCAGCATCTGGAATACGGAGATAACCAGCCATTTCTGCCTTGTCTTTAGGGATGGTTGGCTTATCATTTTTATTTGCTTTACTGACTGTTTTATCATAGTTTTCTATTTTATCGCTATTATCTTTGTCATGTAAATAACTATCAATATGAGGTTTGGCAAATAGGTAAATGGCAACTAATATAAGTATAACTCCAATAATGGTCATCAATTGGTTTGTCCATTTTCTCATGCAGTATTTCTCCTTTAAACCGTAAAATTGTTTGATAATAGTATAGCATTGATTGCTTTTTTTACCTACGACAAGTTTGTCATATTTTATTACATAAATTTGAAATCAATAGTTGAACACTATACAATAAAAAATAAAAAGGTGAGACATATGATTAGACACGCAGAACGTCAAGATTTACCGGCCATTCTATCTATTTATAATGATGCTATTATCAATACGACAGCTGTTTATAGCTATGAGTCACAAACAATAGAGGAACGTGAAGAGTGGTTTGAGAGAAAAGTTATAGCCGGAGAGCCTATTCTCGTATTTGAACAACATCAACAAGTCGTTGGGTTCGCTACTTATGGTTCATTCCGAGATTGGCCTGCTTATCTCTATTCAATAGAACATTCAATTTATGTAGATTCAGCCTATCGCGGCCATGGTATTGCTTCACAATTACTTAGTCAACTAATGCAAATTGCTAAAGATGAAGGCTATCGTACAATGGTTGCAGGTATCGATGCTTCAAATGAAGTAAGCATTCATCTACACGAAAAAATTGGTTTTATTCATGCAGGTACAATTAATAATGTTGGTTACAAATTCAATCGTTGGTTGGATTTAGCATTTTATCAAATCGATTTATTAACTAAATAATTCAAATATTAACATTTAAGTCTAATAAATTTTGTCATCACTTTGATATTAATTTATAACCGTACATAGACTCGTTACTATAGCAATAAAAGCGCTCAAGTTTCATTTCCCGAACGCTTTTATTATTCAACTATGTCATTTTTTTAGCTTTCTTAATAAATTGGAAATAGTAAAAGAAAAATACGATTATCATACTAAGCGACATGCATTGCAATAGAAGATTCTCCCATGTACCCTCCGTTGTCAAATAGTAGGTCATCGTTGTGTTAATCGTAAAGGCTAAAAAAATCCCAAATAACCTTCGCATAACATCAACCCCTTTTGGATATTTTATAATCAAAGTTGTAAATTTGCAATATAAGATTTTAAATTTTCGGAAAATTGACTCCACTTCTATGTAATCAATTGTGGTAAATATCCATGAAAAAGGGGAGCAGGACAGAATTCATTATGAATTCGTAGTCCCACTCCCTAAAATGTTATTATCTAGGTTTTCGTAGAATTTAGTTATTGACTTTTTTTTCAGCGTCTCCGAAGATTTTACGTTTAATCGCTTCTCCTGTTGGTGTTCCAGCTAAGCCACCAAGTCCAGTTTCTCTTAGAGATGCTGGTAAGTTTCTACCAACTTTATCCATAGCTTCAATAACTTCATCAACAGGAATTCTACTTTCAACACCTGCTAATGCTAAATCTGCTGAAATTAATGCGTTACCAGATCCTATGGCATTTCTCATTACACATGGAATTTCAACTAAGCCTGCAACTGGGTCACAAACTAATCCTAATAAGTTACTAATTGCTAATGCCATAGCATGTCCAGATGCTTCTGGTTTACCTCCAAAAATGGCTACAGCTGCCGCAGCTGCCATTGCTGATGCTGATCCTACTTCGGCTTGGCAACCACCCGTAGCACCTGCAACACTGGCGTTATTTGCAACAACACGGCCAAACAGTGCTGAAGTAAACAAGAAATCAATCATTTGATCTTCAGTTAAATCGTGTGTTTTTTCTAATTTAAAAAGTACGCCCGGAATCGTTCCGGAGGAGCCAGCTGTTGGAGTTGCACAGATGATACCCATTGCTGCGTTCACTTCATTTGTCGCAACAGCTCCTTTAACCGCTTCAATCATCTCATGCCCAGATAAAGCGTGTTGTGATTCATTGTATTTATTTAATTTGATTGCATCTTGACCTGTGTAACCTGTAACACTTTTTACGCCTTCACCAGTTGTGCCCTTTTCAACTGCTGCGCGCATTACTTCAAGATTTTGTTTCATAATTGCTCGAACGTCTTCACGTGATTTGCCTTGAAGTTCCATTTCTTCATTGATCATGATGTCAGCAAATGACATATCATTTTCTACTGCATAATCAATTGTCTCTCTAATTGAATCAAACATTATAAATCCCCCTCTAATTTATATAGGATACGTTTAAGTCACTATATTTCTCTCTTATTTGTTCTAACGCTGATTCTGACAATGCTTTAGATAAAGGTAATACTACTAAACATTGGTTGTCTTTCATTTCAGTCATTTCTTTGTCAATTGCAGCACCGGCTTCACTGGCAAAGTTAATGAAATGATTGACTGTGGATTTATCAGTATAACCATCCATCACTAAAATAGGTAATCCATGATTGAAGTTAACTTCTAGCCCTTCAACGTTAATACGTTTTAGTTTAATTGTTCCGCCACCAATTGAGTTACCAATTACTTCAATATGGCGACCATTTGCTTCAGCTTTAATATACGCACAGTTTGGATGTTCTCCCAAGCTTTCGCCTCTGTCTTCAATGATATCTACTTTGATACCTTGACTTTCAGCAATATTTAAAGCATCTTTAATACGGCTATCAAACGTGCTATAGCCCATCGCACCACCTATAACTGCGACATCTGTGCCATGACCTTGATGAGTTTCAGCAAATGATTCGTAATAACGAATTTCAATTTTCTGAGGTGTAACACCAAGTACACTTCCTGCTGAGTTACCGATTTTAACGGCACCAGCAGTATGAGAACTTGATGGTCCCATCATAACTGGCCCAATAATGTCAAATGCGCTTTGATAATCATAGGATTTTTTAGCCATTATTAAACACTCTCCTTAACTTGGTTGTTTTGTCCAGGAATCGTGATGTCTGTTTTTGTAATATTTAATTTGCTAATCAATTTACCAAAGATATACGCTAAAATAATACTTACAACTGCAACCACAATAATTGTAATAACTGATGGTAAAGGTTTATTAAAGCCAAACAATACAATGGCACCAGCGATTGGTGTTGCCATACCAGTTACATTTATCACTAGCCCTGCAAATGTAACGATACATGCGTTGACCATACCGATAATCGCATTCGTACCATAAAGTTGTAATGGATACTGTGCGATTAAGTCAATTTGGGTAAGTGGTTCAATACATACCGCAAATGCTTTTGATGGTCCACCAATTTTCAATGTTCTAAATAAGACAAAGTTAACAAATGAGCTGCCCATACAAGTTAATGCACCGATTGCCATTGGCACACCAGTGAGTCCTAATAAACTAGTTAAAACCATAGAGCTTAAAGGTGTCATTCCTGTAACTGGAATAACAAGTCCTAATATAATTGCTAATGCGTATGGGTTGTTATCTCCAACTGAAGTAACAGCGCCACCAATTTGTCTTAATACTGCCATAACCCCTGGTGAAATAATATGTGCTAAACCAAACGTAATAGCAGGTGCAACTAGAATGACAACAATTAAATCTAAACCTTCTGGAACTTTTTTCTCAATAAGCTTAATTCCAAAAGCCATAATGTACGCAGCAATAAATGCAGGTAATAATTTGTAATCATGTAAGACTAGCCCTACAATCACCGCAAAAACAGGTGATATATTTAATTTCAAACACGTTAAAATACCTACAGCTACGCCGCTAAGACCGCCGACTAAATCACCGATCTCTTTTAAAAATTCAATGTGAAATACGCCGCCAATAGCGTAACTCAGGAATGCTTGTGGTAAAAATGTAGCACAAGCAGCTCCGGATAAAGCTTGTAGTCCTTGTTTACCGTACGGTGCATACTTTAAAAACAGTGTCATCACTGCTAACACCAATACGAGTGTACCTACGCCTAGAATAATGTTCATTTCCCAAAACCTCTTTTCAATTTTTTCTAGCCATAGTCATCGTACACCCCTAAGAAAACGATTTCAATATAAAACAAAATTTTATTTAGTCTAAAATGTGAATATATTCACAATATGCAAATTTTCGCGTTTCTAAAATTGTGTTATTTAAATTATTGTAACGATTAAATTTATTTTTTAACATTTTACACCATGAAGAACTTGATTGCAACAAGTAAAATTTTATACATAATTCTTCATATATTTACACTAACTTTACACATCTTTATCGTAACGTATACTTAAATATTTTTGTTTTAAAATGCTCACGATTTAATCACAAAAAAGGAACGGGAGAGAATTCATTATGAATTCGTCGTCCCGCCCCGGCAAGGTCGACTAGAATTGAAAAAACTTAGTATAAGCGTATTTTCAATCCAGTCAACTGCTACCAATATAGAGTTTAGAACATAAATCATAATGATGCCCTAGACTCTTGCTTAATTTTATATTTCTAAAGTCAATAGTTGTTGTGTAATCGTTCTTGTTTGTGCATATACCTGTTGATATATTTGATAAAATTGCTCGTATTGACGATGCCGTTCTGGATTAGGATGAAATTCTGCAACGATATCTATAAATGCATCGACACAGTCTTCAATACTCTCAAACCAATTTAGACCTACTGCTGCTATCATAGCAGCTCCCATGCTAGGACCTTCTTCGTGTTTTAACTTTCTTACAGTCGTATTAAAGACATCTGCTTGAAGTTGTAACCAGAACTCACTTTTAGCACCTCCGCCAATAGAAGTGACATGCGTTATTTCTTTACCCGCCGCTCTCATTAACTGTATTGAATCATATAAAGAATACGTCACACCTTCAATAACTGCTCGAGAAAAATCCGCCTTTGTATGGCTGCCACTTAAACCAATAAAACTTCCTCTAATAAAGGCATCTCCATGTGGTGTGCGTTCACCTGCTAAATAGGGAGTATAAAGTAGACGGTTCGCACCGATAGATGATGAGGCTGCTAACTTAATCACATCATCATAACTATCCGATGCAAAAAACGTATGTTTCAACCAAGAAAGACTGTAACCTGCTGCTAATGTTACTCCCATTGCATAATAAGTATTTGGCACACTATGATTAAAGAAGTGAATGTTGTTTTGATATTGTGTATGTTCATCCTTTTCAACATTGACAATCACGCCAGACGTCCCAATGCTACATAAAGTGTCATTATCATTAACTACACCAGCACCAATTGCACCACACGCATTGTCTCCGCCTCCAGCAAATACTTTGACATTTGATGTTAATCCTAGTTCTATGGCTAATCCTGACTTAACATTACCGACGTAACCATGCGATGGTATTAATGGTGGATAAATCTCACCTAAACCAAAGGCATCTCCAATTTCTCTTGTCCACTCATGCGTTGTTGGATTAAGTAATAATGTACTTGCTGCATCAGAGTATTCCATATGTATCTGACCGGTTAAACCGTAACGAATATAGTCTTTAGGTAATACAAACGTATCCACTTGTTTCCATAGCTCTGGCTCATGTTGTTGCATCCATAACATTTTAGGTAAAGTAAAACCTTCAAGAATTGGATTACCATTTAAACGTTGCCCATAGCGCGCGATGATTTGTTCACATTGTGCTGAATTGCGCGTGTCATTCCATAAGATTGCATGCCTCACAGGACAACCATTTTTATCCAAAGGAACCAAGCCATGCATTTGTCCAGAAAATGATATCCCTTGAATTGTATGATGCTTAAGACTGTCATGCTGTGTAACGCGCTTAATCCCTTGCTTTACGGCATCTAGCCATTCATCTGGATCTTGTTCATTATATCCCGGCTGTTGCTGAATCAATGTTAAAGGCTCGCTAACGGTTACTAATACCTGTCCTTCTTTATCTACTGCGATGATTTTCACTGCACTCGTACCTAAATCAATACCTAATACGACTTCTTGCATAAATGGCCACCTTCTCTCACAAAATTAATTGTCTATCATTCCGTGTCCTCACATAGTCATGACTGTTATCATTATATAACGACATAATAAAAATGATAATATATTTTTAGCGTAAAAGATAAAATAATAATACAACTATTTTTCATCCTGACATGTGCTCATTTCTGTTATTACTTTGTATACTAATAGAAATGTAACACATGACAAATAATACAGAAAAGCTGCCGTCATTGTTTACAACAATAAACGACAGCGAATAACGATGTTATCAACATTTTAACGGTTTCCTACATCAGATCCCACTTCTACTTTTTTACTATTTTTATTGTAAATAGCTCCTTGAACACTACCAAAGTTTGGATCATTTCGTTTTTCTTCCACATTAAAGCCTAATGATTTAAACGCCTGAATGTCATCGTCACTTGTTGCATTTTCATAATAGATTGTTGAACCATCATTATAGAATCTTGGTTTATTAATTGATTCCTGCAATGTGCCATTACCTTTTAAATAATCTACGATGACCTCATTAAGCATCGTTGGAATTTTATTACCACCTGGCGTACCGATTCCCATATAAAAGTCTGGTCCTACGATGATTGAAGGTGAAGTATAAGAGCGTGGCGCCTTATGCTTTTCACCGTAGTTCGGACTATTGGGATCACTTGAGAAGTTTGTTAAAGAGTTATTCATATAGAAGCCTTCTTTAACGTATTTTCCTGATCCAAAGAAACTAGACAACGTATTTGTGGTACTGACAACCTTGCCATTTTTATCTATAACAACAAAATGTGTGGTGCTCGTATTGTCCACTTGATTCTTATTAAAATTACTTGAATCAATATTAATACCATTTAATTTTTCTAGTAAATAATCTTTAGATAAGTATTGTTCATTACTGGCTTCTTGACCATTAACAATATCTCTATTGCGATACATTAAGTCTCTAGATTTAAGAATACTGCTAATATAGTCTATACGATTGTCTTCATTTTGCTGACCAGGGTTGTTGCTCTCTTCAAGTACTAAGCCTTGTAACATCAGTGTTCCACCTAATGGGTTAGAGGCTGAATAAACTTTGTTATTCAAATAATTCGTACTTACAGGTTCTTTTTCTTCTGTTTTAAACGTTGAAAAGTCTTTTTCAGTCAATTTATCATCCACTTGCTTTGAAATGCTTTTACCAAGATCTTCATAAAAATAATCAGGTCCTTTGTCTTGGATACCTTTCAATGTTTTTGTCAAAGCTTCCTGTTTTACGACATCTCCTTCTCTCACCGTTTTGCTTCCTTTAAAGAATGGTGAGTCACGGTCGATATCGGAACCATAAATTTTCAAACTACGCTCTAACTCTGAATCTACTTCAAAGCCATCTTGGGCTAACGGAATGACATAATCTAATATTTTCTTTTCATCCATTTTCCCTTCTCTTTCATGCATATCATGCATGCCTCTTACAAATCCTGGTGTCCCTATCTGATCTCCTTTTTTATAATCATAAGAGGAAAGTGTTTTATATTCATACATTTTTGGAACTTCTCCATCTTTACCATTATATGTAAGCGACGCACCGCCACCGCCAAGTCCAGATGAATGTGGTTCGGTGATTGCCAAAGCATAAGATACGCCAATAGCCGCATCAACTGCATTTCCACCATCTTGCAAAATCTTTTCTCCGACCCGCTTCGCGATATAGTTGTTTGAAGCAACCCCATAGTCTTTTTTATCTTTAGGTGTTTTATGATCAGCTATTTTATTTTCATAGAGCGCATCTTTATTGGGGTTATCCTCTTTTTGAAAAAGATAAAATGTAAAGGATACTGCAATTGTTGCAATCAAAATGACAATCAAGGTCATTTTATTGTATATATTCATAGTTAGCTTGCTCCTTTTGAAAGATATTGCTCTGTGCCATTCTCTAACTCTTGCTTTTCAAATTTATCTAAACCTTCATTCGCTCTTGAAAATGTAACCATGATTAAAATAAAAAGTACAATAAGGACAACTGTTATAGCAACATAATGTTCTTTTTTATTCAAATGAATAACCCCCATCTTTTTCGGCTTTTAAATTGACATGCTCGCCTTTAATGTTGTTATAAAATTTGCGTTGTTCCATTTTACTCATTAAATCTCTAGTTATCTTACCATCGGAAGATTTAATAGGCGTCAAATGGAAACGACTTGCTTTACCGGTCCAATCTTGCTGCACAATCATACCTTTATGATTTTTTGATAGAAATTCATCTGATGTTGTATTGCCTAAACTATAGAATATGGGTTTGTTTTTGTACTTATCTATTTCTTGGATGACCGAATTATGTCCGATAATAATGTCAGCTCCTGAATTTATTAAAGCTTTCGCATATTCACGTTGTCGTTCTGTAACGTTGCGTTCGTTTGGAATCCCCCAATCTACATTAACAACGACGTAGTCATTATTTTGTTTTAATTTTTTTAACAGTGGCATAAAAATATTAGGATCCAAACTAATGGATGTTGTATTTTTCAATGGCCCTGTGTAATTTGACTCGACATCTGTAAACGATACATTGGCAATTTTTTTATTTTTAATTGTTTGTTGAACCGTTTTACTATTAATAGGATTAGAGCCATTACCAGTTAAAAAGTTATATTCTGTTTGGGCCTCCACTTTTTTACTTAAATCTTGAGCTTGTACATTATCAACTTCGTTATTTATAAGATTGACACTTTTAATATTCTGATCTTTTAGAAATAAAATATTTTCTAAATTCTTTTTCAAATTCTCATCACTTTTATCTGAAAAGTGATTTACATGCAGTGATGCCGTTGAAAATTCACTTTGCTTTAATGGTTGTTTTAAACTAGCGAACACATCATTGAGATTGATATTACGTATATGTGAGTTAAGGTTAATGTTGCCTAGATAAGTCATGCGAATATTATTTCCAGATTTAGGGATACTATCTACTGACTCAACCTTTTGCGAGCTAATTGCCACAACTAATAACACCAGCGTAATTACCAGCACAATTAATGTATATAAAAAGTTACGTCGTTTATGTCGTTTTGCTTGTTTTAACAACCACTCACTTGCTGTTAACTTCTTTTTCATGATTTTGCGCTCCTTGCTCGTAATTAATTAATAAAGCTATATAAGAACAAGATGACATAAGTGATACAAGTTAATAACATTGTCGTTGATAAGGTAATTACGACACCTTGTTTTTGAATTGTATTCGCAATTATTCCTGGTATAACAACACCTATGCCTGATACTTCTACGACTTCAAACGGGGTTATTGGATAAATTAAATCAAAGATAAATTTTAATACCATTCCCGTTAAAATCATCGCTGCAAATTTTCGTCTACCATATAAAATGACCCATTTGCTTATGCCAAATGTCACAATAAAATAAGTTAAGCAGCTAATGACGAGCACTGATAATAACATGATGGGCTCATCAAAGATAAGTGCTAGGTAGCCTGGTACAACAAGCCCTGCTGGATTAATTCCAAATTTTTCAGCAAAAATCAAACTAAGCACAATTCCTACAAATAAGGAAAAATATAATTCTGAACCTATCATTTTATTCTATCCCTTCTATAAATTCTGCTATTCTTCCACCTGGTCCATGAATGTTGCCGACACAAAATACAAGGGCATGTTGTGATTCTTTAAGAATCGTTCTTTCTATGTCTGCAAACGGGGCACCTTCTAAATTCAAATAGCGTTTATTAGGTTGTGATTGCATCTTATCTGTCACCATTTGCGTACTCTTTCCAGTGCAAATGAGTGTGTCATAATCTACTTCAGCAATAAAGTTTTCAACGAATTGTCTCGTTCTATCCACTCTGTCTGAGCGACAGTTTAAAATTACAATCTTCTTGCTGTATGGATAATCGTAACTTTCCACTTTATTTAAAATCGCTTTCGTAGATTGTGGTTCGTTAGCGGCAAATGCATTAACAAAGACGTTTGTTGTGCTATTTGCTTGGAAATATTTAATTTCTACCGCACCAGGATCAGGTGGTGCGTTAAGCATACCTTGCAGTGCTGTTTGTTGATCAATACCTAAAGCCTGGGCTACACCTAAAGTAATCGCCACATTATCTGGAAAGACAAGATAGTCAAATTTTCTCAAATAGGACTCTGGTACTTTTTCTTTATCAACAACAATTAACTCTGTTTTGCGCTTGCGTGCTTCTTTAGCAAAAAATTTAGTATACTTATCTTGCATTATGACTAATTTGCCGTTATATGGAATTGTTGCAGTGAAAGCTTGCGCCACATCTTGCAACGTTGGTCCTAAGACATCCATATGGTCTTCCATAACATTAACAATGACACCAATATTGGCCATAACTAAATCATTTTGAAACGTGATTTGATAATCTGGATTAACTGCCATACATTCATTAACAAGTGCCGTTGCACGTTGTTTTACCACTTTGCGGATAATGTCTCGTTGTTCCCCAATATTAGCTCCTTGTGGCTTTCGAATGACTGGATATTCTTTATCTGTAAACCAATACAGCATTCTGGCATCCGTACCAGTTGTCTTACCTACAACTCTAATGCGATCTTCACGTAGAACACTGTAAACCATCCGTGTGATTGTTGATTTACCTCTTATACCGTTAATATTAATTCGCACTGGAATTTTATTAAGTCGGTTGGTATGACGCCGTTTTTCTTTAATTCCTAACCATAATATAAGCGAGACGCAAATTATAATGAGAATCAATATTATGTACCTCTTTCCTTGATTTTCTACTAGCTGTAATAAATAGGTAGATAAATGAAAAGGCGGTCATAACTTCGACGATGCTTTTCACTTCGTACATTCCCGTTATGCCACCTATGCTGTTTTTAGTGTGTTGAACAAGTCACAACACTCTATCTCAATATGTATAGTTCAACTTAATTTTCTTTTAAGATGAAAACATCTTACATTAAGAACCCTCCCAATACGCCTAATATTATCAAACGGTTGTTGAGCGCGTTTTAAAAACTTTAATTTTTTGTTAAGTATAAATTAATATTTGTAAATTTTCAAATAAAATCGTTTCTATTTAAATTGTTTTTAAGTAAAAACTACAAAGATAACTTTTTTAATATAGTAATTAATCAAATAAAAAATATTTACTTAACCTTTACATTATCTTAAAGATGATATGTTACGTTAAACATGAGTTAAATGGGATTAGAATGATGACTTAAATTTAAGGATGAAATCTTAGGAGGAACAAAATGGCTAAGTCTAGAAAAATAGTGATTAGCATTTATCTAGGAACCGTTTTTATCGCATGTACAACTTATCTTGCATTAATTCTCATTGGTAGTTTACAAGGAAATGATATGAGTAATTCTGTACTTGATACCGATCATCGCTATATTAATCATTACAAAGAGGCAGCAAAATCTGATACATCTAATGGCACTTCTAATCACTCTCTAAATCACAGTAATCAAAACAATTGGCTTTCTCACACTATGATGTCCCAAATCAATGATGATAATACCTTCAAATTAATTACCCAACCTAAAAAAGCAACTTCTTCTTATCTTGATAACTGATAGGTTGAAGTTGCTTTATAATTACATGTCTATTTAATAATTGTTTTCACTTGTGCAAAGAATTTTTCTCGTTCAGGAATTGGAAAAATCGGATAGATATGAAATAAATTGTAACCTGGATAGAAGTCGTGAAGAATGCCTTGTTGATTTAACAATTTAGATAAACGTAGTGCATCAGGATATAAAGTTTCTTTAGTACCGATAAAGATTGAAATTTTGCCAAGTCCTTGTAACGTGCCATTAATTGGAGATATTTTATAATCTTTAATAGCTGTTTTTCCTGCCCACAATTTAATAAAATATTTTGTTCCATCAATGGCAACCATTGGATCTACTTTTTCATATTTTTGAGTATCTGGATTGCTAAATGTGCCATCCAATACTGGTGATATCAAAATAATATGTCCTGGTTGCGCAAACGTCGTCTCTTCTTTTAAATATTGTGCAAATGATAAGGCAATTTGTCCTCCTGCCGAATCTCCCATAAGAATGAGTTGTTCTGGATTCTTAACCGTAGTCAATAACTTATCATAAAGTCGATACAATAAACTAAATGTCGTACGATAATCACGGTGTGGCACTTTCGGATAAACGGGCATCACAACTTTAGCATTTAAACAGCCTGCTAAGGTATCGATAAAGTCAAAATGTTGTTCAAGTGGATCTTGAAACCATGCACCACCGTGAATATAAAGAATCGTTTGTTGTGTAATATCTTGATGATCATTAATGATATATACAATTGAGCCACTGTCATCTTTAATAGTAACTGAATGTTTAAATTCATACGTCGTTCCACTATATTTTCCTGCCGTTATATCTTTCATTTCTTCTATAGCTTCTTTGGCGTTTTCCACTGATTCAAAAGGTTTTCTCACTCTAGTTAAGCGCAAATATTGTTCAAATAAAAAGCTTCGATAACTTCTTTTTTCTCTAAATTTAGCAAAAACCAGTGTTCCAAGCACTGTGGAACATAATATGCTAATCAATTGTTTTTTCATTAAGAAGCTCCTTCCTATATGTTACATTTCTAGTTTAATACATTTTTGACGATTATTTTAATGAATTTCATTAGTACATGGTTTTAAGATGATAATGTGAAGTAAATAGTAGCATATTGGCGACCTTTAAAGAGATGATTCATTAATTTCAGATGTCTACCAACGTAACATGTAGTTATTGCACGATACAATAAACCAAAGTTAGTAGTATCATATTTTATTTTTATAAAATTAATGATAAAATCGAACTAATTAACTTTATGTTATAACCATTTCAATAATGAGGAGGCTTAATTTGATGAAAAGAAATAAAATTGTCTTAATTGGTAGCGGACATGTAGGTTCTTCCTTCGCTTACGCCCTAGTATCACATGGATCAGCCGATGAACTTGCTATTATCGACATTGACACTGAAAAGGCTGAGGCTGACGTTTGGGATTTAAATCATACTACCCCTTTCAGTCACAAACCCGTCAGCGTTTATATTGGTGATTATAGTGACTGTCAAGATGCAGATATTATCGTTATCTGTGCGAGCGCATCTTTACCAAAAGGAGAAACACGTCTCAAATTATTAGAGGATAATGTAGAAATCTTTGTGCCAATGGTGCAAAAAATTGTAGATCAAGGGTTTGATGGCCATATTATATTACCGTCAAATCCTGTTGATATTATGAGCTATGTCGTGAAAAAAGTATCTGGATTTCCCAAATCAAAAGTTATTGGAACTGGAACATTGCTTGATTCGTCACGATTCCAATATTATATTGGTCAAGCTCTAAATGTTGCACCTCAAAGTGTTTATGCGCCTGTTGTAGGTGAACATGGTGATTCTCAAATTGCTGCATGGTCTCATGCACGCGTTGCTGGAGAACCAGTTTTACCGATGTTACAACAACGCTACGGTAATAACGTTGATGCTGAAGTACAACGAATTACTGAAATCACTAAAAACGTTGGCTATGATATCTATGTACGTAAAGGCACAACTTGCTTTGGCGTAGCACTCGGCATTTTACGTGTTGTTGAAGCAATTTTAAATAATCAAAATATCATTTTAAACGTCTCTAGCTATGTTGAAGGAGAATATGGTCTCACTGATTTATATATAGGTACACCAACACGCATCAATGGTGCAGGTGCACAACAAGTTATTGAACTCAAACTCACAGAAGAAGAACAACATCAACTACAACAATCGGCAGCTGTTATTCATGACTATCAACAACGTGCAGATGCATTAATAGAAAAATTTAAGAAATAAGGAAAGATAAATATACTGGAATATATCCCCAAATAATAGGGCGCGTGACAGCATTCATTATGAATTCGTAATCCCGCCCCGGCAAGAATGGCTAAAATTGGAAAAAGCTTGCTATCATCCTATTTTCAATCCAGTCAACGACTGCCAATATAGTGTTTATAGCCTAAAACATAATGATGTTACAGACTATATAACTATAAAAAATAGCTATGAATAAATCTATCGTCTCAGATTTATTCATAGCTCATCTTAGTATGTTTATAATCAATACGCCGTATGATATGGCGAAATCCATATCTGATAAAAAGATTTTAGCGCTGCAATTTAGTCCATTACATTTATGTAACAAACTGTTTTATTTATACTCTATATTATCATTTAATTCTACCAGTTGACGCTCAAATCTTTGCATGTCTATGAAACGTGCTTGTCTATGCACTTCCTTACCTTGGAAGAAGATTAGATCTACCGGCACTGTGAATATAGATAACTGCCTAGTGATATCTTCAACTTTGTTCTGATTAATCACCCCTAATTTAACACGGGGGAATTGTTGTATTAAGTCATCTAATTGTGGCAGTACAGCATAACAGACGCTGCAACCTGACTTCATTACATGTAAGACGCATAGTTGATTAGCGTCAACAAATTTTCGGTATTCATAAATATTTGTTAAGTTTTCATACACGATGTTCACCCCATGTTTATGATGCACACAGTTACTTATTTTAATATTTTTTGAAAAACTGTGGGCATTTTAGTGATTCTCTGTTTATCTAAATCATAAAAACATCCAGTTTGGTATCCTACACAATGAACACAATCCGCAGACGCAATTTCAAATTTGAAAATCCATTTTGTGCGACCACTTTTCATAAACCAACATCGTCCTACTGGTTTATCATGAATAGTAATAGGCACTTTATATTCCACTTCTGTCTTCATTAATATTGGTGAAATACCCTGTTTCATCATTTCTGAATAATTCATGTATTGATTAATAAATATCGTACGTAAATCTTCAAACCATCTTATATAAACAATGTTACTTACAATGCCCATCGCATCAATATCGTAACCATTAACTTCAATATCATTTTCAACTACTAATAAACCTTCTTCAGTCATTACACACACTCCTTAAATAATAATATATCTCTATTTTAAGTCGTCGGCACTTAAATTTCATCTACTTGAGTTTTAGTTCCAAAAAACAGCTCACAACATATCGCAAAAGTATATATAATTTATTATATTTCACTACAAATAAATACATTTATAATGGAAAAGATGGTATAATAATTGTGAGAATTTTCACATTTTGATTGGAGGTTTTATTTATGAAAGCTTATAATTATGAAAAACCTGGTGTAGCTAAACTTATTGACAAAGAAAAGCCTGTAGTTACAGAAAGTACAGATGCGATTATTAGAATGGTCAAAACGACGATTTGTGGCACAGATTTGCATATCATAAAAGGCGATACACCTGAAGTTCCTAAAAATACAACATTAGGCCACGAAGGTATCGGTATTGTTGAATCTGTTGGCTCAAATGTTAACAACTTTAAAGTCGGCGACAAAGTTATTGTGTCTTGTATATCATCATGTGGTAAATGTTATTACTGTAAAAAAGGAATCTATGCGCATTGTGAAAATGATGGTGGTTGGATTTTAGGCCATTTAATTAATGGTACACAAGCAGAATATGTCAGAGTACCTTTCGCAGACAATTCGCTATATCATGCACCTGAGTCGTTACCAGATGAAGCATTGGTGATGCTTTCAGATATTTTACCAACTGGTTACGAAATTGGTGTATTAAAAGGTAAAGTTAAACCAGGCAGCACCGTTGCTATTGTTGGAGCCGGACCTGTTGGTTTAGCAGCTTTACTAACCGCTCAGTTCTTCTCTCCTTCAAAAATCATCATGCTCGACTTAGATGACAACCGTTTAGCTACAGCTAAATCACTTGGTGCGACGCATACAATTAATTCAACGCATACTGAAGAAGCGATTAAAAAAGTGAAAGAATTAAATCATCGTGGTGTAGATGTTGCTATTGAAGCTGTAGGTATCCCTCAAACATTTGATTTATGTCAAAAATTGATTGGTGTGGATGGCACAATCGCCAACGTTGGTGTCCATGGCTTGCCAGTTCAATTTGATATCGATAAATTATGGATTAAAAATATAAACGTTACAACTGGTTTAGTATCAGCTAATACAACTGAAGAGTTATTAGAAGCATTAACAACTAAAGTCATCGAACCAGAAAAGCTTGTCACTCACTATAGTAAATTAAGTGAAATAGAAAATGCTTATGATTTATTTAGAAATGCAACGGATCACAAAGCAATCAAATTACTGATTGAAAATGATATCACTCAACCATAAATAAAAAGGGCGCGCGACTGGGATTGAAAAAGCTTGCTATCAGCCTGTTTTCAATCCAGTCAACTACTGCCTATATAATAAGAGCCTAGAACAAAATGATAACTTGCTGCCTTCAATATCTACTTTGAAAGCAACATATCAGTTCATAATGTCCTAGGCTTCTTTATCTTTACTTATTACAAGAATCGTTTCACAGCTACTGAAATAGGCGGAATTTGATCTAAATCAAGATGTTTATCTTCTGTAACTGAACGATATGCCCATTTACCATAACCAAGTGCTTCATCATTAACGATTTTACCTGGTAATGGGGCAGCGTTTGGATCTACATGCACATCAACAATTGTTGGTTGATTTTCTGCTAACGCAGCTTGGACCACATCATCAATTTGGTTTGGATCTTTTAAGACATAACCTTTACCACCAGCAGCCTCAGCAAACTTAGCATGATTCATATCTGAGAAATCAATCGCATATTCTAATTCTCCTGCAGCTTGTTGTTCATATTTAATAAATGATAATTGTTTGTTGTTCATTACAAAAATAGTCATCGGCAAATCATATTGAACAGCTGTAGCAAAGTCTTGCATTACCATTTGGAATGCACCATCACCTACGATAGCTATCGCTTGACGTTTTGGATATGCAATTTTTGCAGCAATTGCACCTGGTAAACCACAACCCATTGTGCCGAGCCAACTTGAAATAATAAATATATTATTTACAGAAAGATTTAAATAACGTGTTGACCATACTGTTGAAGTACCAACATCAATAGAAAAAATGGCATCGTCATTTTTATATTCACTAATCGAACGCATTAAACGTTCAGGACGGATAGGGCTGCTCTCATTACGCATATCTTGATCCATCCATTTATCCCATACGGCTTTACGTTCTAATGTTTTATCTAAAAATGCACGTTTTGGCACATGTTTAATTGTTTCAGTTAGTTGATGTAGCGCAACTTTACTGTCCCCAACAATACCTACATTGATGTCAAAACGATGTCCAATAATTTCAGGATTAGTATCAATTTGAATCGCTTTGATATTTTTCTTCGGTAAATAATCTACATATGGATAGTTTGTCCCTACCATAATCAATAGATCCGCATCTTGCATCGTTTGATATGATGTTTTCGTACCAATTTTACCTAAATTACCAATACTATATGGATGATCATCAGGAATAACTGTTTTCGCAGGTAGTGTGTGGATAACTGGTATTTTTGCTGCTTCCACAAACTCACGTAATTCTTCACGCGCATTTTGTGCACCTACACCAACAAGCATGACTGGTTTCTTACTTTTATTAATTAGTTTAGCTGCTTTTTTAACTGCACGAGGTTTTGGAGATGGTGCTTTTGGACGCATTGTATCAACAGCTTTATGTGTCGTATCTTTGATTTTGTCATTTAATAAATCATTAGGACAAATAACAACCGCTACGCCTTTTTTCTCATATGCCGTACGAATTGCTTCATTAACAACTTCAAAGACATTGTCTCCTTTTTGGATTTGATGACTGTAAACAGATACATCTGATACCATGTCAGTAATATTTGTTTCTTGGAATGCTTTCGTGCCTAACAAACTACTGTTTGTTTGACCTGCTAAAATTAATTGCGGTACGCCATCTAATTTCGCATCATACATTCCGTTTAGTAAGTGAACAACACCTGGACCACCAATACTTAAGGCAACCCCAATTTTACCTGTCATTTTAGTGTAAGAAGCCGCCGCTAAACTTGCAACCTCTTCGTGACGGACATGATAGAATTTAAAAGCATCTCTCACTGTACGTAAATTATCTACAACAGCATCGATTGAATCACCTGGAATCCCATATAAATGGTCAATATCCCAAGCTTGTAATGCTCTCACTAATGCTTCATTTGCTTTAATTTTCGCCATTTTTCAAAATAGCCCCTTTCTTAACTAGTATGAATAAATGTTATATTCCCTTTAATAAAACAAAATAATCATTACTGGTATTAAAATCGAACTGATAACAGCCGTTAATATCATTCCAATGGAGCTAAAAGCACCAGATTCATGGTCTAGCTCAAGGGCTTTGGCGGTACCAAAAGCATGTGATGCATTCCCATATGTTAAGCCTTTGGCAATAGAGGTTTGAAATCCGCCAAACTTAAGCAGCATAGAACCTAAAATACTACCAATTAACCCAGTAGTTATAATAAACATAACTGTAACTGTATCAACACCGCCTAATTCTTGTGAAACTTCGATGCCTACTGCTGCAGTGATAGATCTTGGTAGTAATGTCACTATAGCTTCTTTAGAAAAGCCCAGTAATTTCAACGAAACAAAGACTAACACAAAATTTAATATGACGCCAGCCATCACGCTTGAAAATATAATTGATAAATACTGTTTAATTTTATGTCTATTTTCATATAGGGGATATGCGAGACAAACAACTGTAGCATTTAATAGATGATTAATCCATTGACCACCGATCATGTAAGACTTATAATTCATTCCTAAAATTAATAAGATAGCAATAACTCCAATTGAGCCAATAAGTGCTGGATTTAAAAACGGATTATTATTAAACCGATGTTGTACCCATTTAGCTCCTAAGTACATAATAATTGTAATTAAAATCATTGCCGTTGCTTGAAAAAATGTTGTCATTTACTATTTCCTTTCCCGGTCATGGGCTTTTTGACCATGGTCTCTGCAATATAGCCTGAGATTAACGCAACCAAACTTGTTCCTATTATAATAACGAAGAAAAAGATGACATAATTAAAGTTAATATTAGACACGATATCCATAATACCGACTACAGAGGGTATAAAGAAAAAGACCATTGATTTAAGAAAGAAGTCTGACCCGTCTTTCACCCATTGTAATTTAATAATTTTGAACTGAAGTAAAAAATAAAATAAAATGAGGCCTACAATACTGCCTGCTAAAGGAATATGAAATAGTTGTTGAAGAACATTACCTAAATAACTGACTCCCATTATAATAGCTATTTGAAGCAATAACTTGGCCGTAAAATATGCATAATTCACTTTCATCATTCCTTTCTATAAATTTGTCTAAATTGTTACAGCAATTTTTGCTCATATACTTAATTTTAATTCAATTTTACCTATTATAAAAATATTGTTTTTATATGTTATGTATTACTTTTTTCTATGGAAACGCTCTCTATATACTGTTTATTTAGTCACAATAAAAAACGCACAGAGCCCACTTTAGCTCCAATGCGTTTCGTAAGTTTTCATATTATTTTAAATGTGCTTGCATAAAATCTACCCAGCGTTTAGTTGCATGACTAAGTGTCTTATCTTTCATCCAAATTACACCCAATTCCCAAATCATGGTAGGATTTTTAATATTAACGCTGCTAATGCGATCACTCAACATATTTACAATACTTTTCGGTAAAATACTTACTCCCAGATGTGCAATTAATAAATCTTCAATAAACTTCCATTGCGAAATGTTAGATATTGCATGTGGAATAAAACCATTATTTTTAGCCGCTTCAATAATTTTATCATTCAAATAAAAATCCTCATTAAATAAGATAAAATCTTCATCCTTTAAATCACTCATCAAAACAGACTCCTGTTGTGCAAAGGGATGATCTTTACTAACAACTAGAACGAGTTCTTCTTTGTACAGTGCCAATGAATTGAATCTATGTGCATCTACAGGGAGGGTGGTAATGCCGATATCCAAAGTACCTTTATCTAAATTTTCTTCAATGTATTTGCCACCATGTTCATTTAAATTGTATGTTACGTTCGGATAGAGTTGATGAAACTCTCCTAAAATACGAATAAAATGGTTAACGTTCATTACAGCAGACATGCCTATATTAATATGTCCAGAATCTAGTTGCGATAACCCTTTCATCTCCGCGGGAATTGTACTATATAAATTAAGAATTTCTTCACTTTTTTTATAGAAAATTTGCCCAGCATCAGTCAAAATAAGCTGCCTATTTTTACGATCAAACAATGGCATTTCTAATTCTGATTCAATATCTTTAATGGCCTTACTAATTGTTGGCTGTGCAATAAAAAGCGCTTTAGAGGCGTTAGTCATCCCACCTTGCTTCACTACTTCAACAAAATATTTCATATGCTTAATATCCACTATGCAACCTCCCACTATCATTTAAGCCTATTATACATGAAACAACATTCTAAAATAAATGCAACTTTATATAGTAGTCAGTCATAATTTTTCAATTTAAAATTGTTGTGTTTCAGTTTGATAAATCATGTTATACTCAAAAAGGCTCAATTTGAAAATCGAGGTGATGTATTGAGCTTTTACGAATTTATGCAAAATTTTGTTGGTGATGACACACCATTAGGTGAATTGGTTGCTTGGATGAATCAAGATACCGAATTTCCTAGAGACGTGAAGAGCCAATTAGTAATTATGTCATATTTTCGTGAAAATCCGTGTCCTGAAAACATACCTGTGACAAGTATAAAACGGGCATTATCTGTTTTTAACCAATTCACTAATGTATGATTTCTATATAAACATGGAAATATTCATCTCACCATGCAAAGCTGGGATCTCAATCCCAGAATAATAGCACAAAGATGGTTTGACCTAAATCATCTTTGTGCTTATTTTATAAGCTAAGTACACACATTATTTGTAAATCTTAAATGAAGTATGAAGTTAATTTATTAATACGATTACAGGATGAAACATAATATTGCAGAGACATTACATTTAGTTATATAAATGGTTTCTTATATTGTCTTATACCTTTTAAAATAATATGATAATTACGGTTAATAAAAACTATTGTATATTAGGAGACGCAAATAAAAATGAATTTCAAAAAATTATTCACAAGTATTGTCTTATCTACAAGCATTTTATTTGTTGGTACTTTCACGTACCAAAGCGTTGAACAAACTCACGTTTCACATGCTGCATCATATAATTATTACAATAAACATCAATGTACATGGTGGGCTTTCAAACGTCGTGCGCAAGTTGGTAAACCGGTTTCTAATCGTTGGGGGAATGCGAAAACTTGGTACAAAAACGCAAAACGTTCTGGATATGCTACAGGTCATAAACCACGTCGATACGCAGTCATGCAATCAACTGCAGGTTATTATGGGCATGTTGCCATCGTAGAACGTGTTAATCGCAACGGAAGCATCGTTATTTCTGAATATAACTACAATCGGCCACTAGCATATGGCACTCGAACTATTAGTAAAGGGTCAGCACGTCATTATAACTACATCTATTAATACGTGAATACAAGCTTATTAAGGACACAACTACAGTTACAATAATAAGAACGGCAATTTCTATTGAAATCACTTAGAAATTGCCGTTCTTATTTTATCTATTATGATATTTTACAACATCATGTGCCCATCTATTTCAATTCATCGTTACGACGTAATTGCTTTAATATTTGTGTTGCAACAGTTGTATTAGCACGATCTGTCTTTTTTAGTTCATTTGCAACTTGCTGAATTTCATCACCTTTAGCTCCTACAACAATAGCCAATGATTTATATTGCAAGCTCATGTGACCTTGTTGAATACCTTCTGATACTAATGCGCGACATGCCGAAAAGTTTTGCGCTAATCCTACTGCAGCAACCACATGTCCTAATTCTTGAGCCGAGCCAACATTCAATAATTCCAATGATGCCTTAGCAATAGGTAGTACTTTGGTGCCACCGCCTACCGTTGCCAATGTCATAGGTACTTCTATTGTTCCAATTAGCTTTTGACGTTCTCGATGATATTGCCAAGTCGCAACACCTCTATACTGTCCGGCACGACTTGCGTATGCGTGAACACTTGCCTCTGCGCCACGAGTATCATTACCAGTCGCTAATACAACAGCATGTATGCCATTCATGACGCCTTTATTATGTGTTGCAGCACGATGTATATCTACTTGTGCCAAGACTGAAGCACGTTCCATACGCTTAGCAACTTCTTCACCACTATAATCACCACGATTCAAATCTTCAACATCAATTTCACCCTGTACCTTTACAACAGATGCTGTCGCATGATTAGATAAAATACTCATCAAGATATCATGTTCTGGAAATTCATGTTTTAAATAATTCGTGATAGCTTCTAATATCGTATTCAACATATTAGCACCCATAGCATCCTTAGTATCGACAAATATTTTTAAAGACAAGAATCCATCTTGAGGGAAAGTATCAATATCAAGTCGGCGATAGCCACCCCCTCGAGCAATCATTGAAGGATAGGATTCATCTGCAATCGCTTTAATCTGAGATTCTAGCTGTTTAATCAAAGTGGCTAAAGAAGCGGTATCTTTAACGTTATCGAAGACAATTTGACCAATCATCAATCGTTCACTGATTATCGTTTTAAATCCTCCTGTTCGATTGATGAGTTTAGCGCCATAGCTTGCTGCTGCAACAACAGATGGTTCTTCTACCATCATAGGTACAACATATTCCTTATCATCCACAATAATCTTAGGCAAAAGACCTACAGGTAAAGTTCCCTGTCCTATCACATTTTCTATTAAACTATTTGCTATATCCTCATCGATAAGTGGATGATTAAGCAGAATATCATGTGTTTCTGATGTTATCCAACCATGTGTTTCTAACTGATTTAACTTCTGTGATCGCGTTAAATGTCGAAAATCTTTACTTAAGCTCGTCATGCTTATGATTCCCCTTTTTCAATCATTAGCGCAATACCTAGGCCGCCACCAATACAAGCAGTAGCTACACCCGTTTGCTTTTCTTCTTGCGCCAATGCGTTTACCAATGTTGTCACTAACCTTGCACCACTTGCGCCAATCGGATGACCAAGTGCAATTGCACCACCATATATATTTAATTTATCATCCGGAATATGCAAATTATCTTTAACTGGAATACTTTGTGCTGCAAACGCCTCTGTCATTTCTACAATATCTACTTGATCAATATGACGCTGAGTTTTTTCTAATAATTTTTCAACAGCATAGAATGGAGCATAGCCCATATATTGTGGATCGCAACCAACTTCAGCGTAGTCACCTATCAAGCCAAGTATCTCGAATCCATGTGCTTTAGCATAACTTTCTTCCATCAAGATAAGTGCAGACGATCCATCATTTATACTAGAAGCATTGCCACCTGTGACCGTACCTTGCTCTTTAAATATTGTTTTTAACGTAGCTAATTTCTCAACACTACTATTAGCACGAATACCTTCATCTGAAGTCATTTCATTACCTTCAGCATCGATTAGAGGCACTATTTCATTATTAAATTTTCCATTTATTGTAGCCTGATGCGCCTTTTGTTGTGATTGATTAGCGAACGCATCTTGCATTTCTCGACTAATATGATATTTTTCTGCAATGTTTTCAGCAGTCACACCCATTGGAACATAATGGAAAGCATCGGTTAAACCATCATGCATAAAACTTTCTACAGGGTCTTGTCCTTCTTTTAAAATCAACTGTGGTGCATTTGTCATACTTTCAACACCACCAACTGCCACAACTTTTGCTTCGCCTAATTGTATTAATTGCTTGCCTAAAATAATTGCTTTAAGGCCTGAACCACATACCTCGTTTATTGTCATTGCCGGTGTCGTGTTAGGTAAACCAGCTTTAATAGCAATTTGACGTGCTGGATTTTGACCAACCCCACTTTGAAGAACGTTACCAAAAATGACTTGTTGAATTGTACTTGGATCAATATCAATAGCTTCTACTGCTGCTTTTAAGGCTGCTGTTCCTAGTTCAACTGCTGAATAGTCTCGTAACTTACCTTTGTATCTTCCAATTGGTGTGCGTTTAGCACTAACGATTGCAATATTTCTCATGTTATTTTTCTCCTTATATGTAGATATATATCTTTGCCATTCAAATCGTCAATTTGGTATGATAATGATTAAATATGGCTACCATTTTAATTAAATTAATCGAAAGGATGTAATGCCCATATGAATATAGGTATCGATAAAATTAACTTTTATATTCCTAATTATTTTATAGACATGGTTAAGCTTGCACAAGCACGCCAAGTTGATCCTAATAAGTATTTAATTGGTATTGGACAAACACACATGGCGGTAAGTCCAGTTAACCAAGATATTGTATCAATGGGAGCTAATGCTGCTAAAGATATTATAACAGATGATGACAAAAATCATATTGGAATGGTCATTGTAGCAACAGAATCCGCTATCGATTCAGCAAAAGCGGCTGCCGTTCAAATACACCATCTTCTTGGGATTCAACCCTATGCACGTTGCTTTGAAATGAAAGAAGCTTGTTATGCTGCCACACCAGCGATTCAACTTGCTAAAGATTACTTAGCAACACGTCCTAATGAGAAAGTATTGGTTATTGCTAGTGATACGGCACGATATGGTCTTAACACAGGCGGTGAGCCAACTCAAGGTGCTGGAGCTGTAGCAATGCTCATTTCACATAACCCACGTATTTTAACATTAAATGATGACGCTTTAGCATATACTGAAGACGTTTATGACTTCTGGAGACCAAGCGGTCATCATTACCCACTTGTCGATGGTGCTCTATCTAAAGATGCCTATATTCGTTCTTTCCAACAAGCATGGAAGACTTATGCATCTCGCCAACATAAATCATTAGCTGATTTTGCTGCGTTATGTTTCCATGTTCCTTTTACTAAAATGGGTAAAAAAGCATTGGATTCTATTTTAACTGATACTGATGAAGCTACAGCTGAACGCTTAGAAACTGGTTATCAAGCAGCTACACATTATAATCGCTATGTAGGTAACATCTATACAGGTTCGTTATATTTAAGCTTAATTTCATTGCTAGAGCATCATGACTTACACGCTGGGCAAACAATTGGTTTATTCAGTTATGGTTCCGGTTCTGTTGGAGAATTTTTCAGTGCTACTTTAGTTGAAGGTTTTGAACAACATCTGAATCATAAAGCGCATCAAAATAGTCTTGATCAACGCATCGAACTTTCTGTAGAACAATATGAAGATTTCTTTAATCGCTTTGATCAATTACAGTTTGATCATTCAAAAGAAGCTGCGAGTCAACAAAATCAAATATTCTATCTTGAACGTATTTCTGATAATATTAGACATTATCACACGCCACAACAGTGACCTATAAAATGGGGAGCGGGACAGAACTCATAATGAATTCGTAGTCCCGCCCCGGCAAGGTTGACTAGGATTGAAAAAAGCTTGGTATCCAGCTTATTTTTCAATCCAGTCAACTACTGCCAATACATATAGTTTATAGCCCAAAACATACTTATGTCTCAAACTGTTTTTCCATATAAAATGTTAAAAATTTCTCCATGGCTAACTCAATCAAATACTGTAGTCAAAATATGATTCATAATCATAGCGACTTCTTTCGGCTTTTCTTTTCTTCCTCTCTGCACCCAATCTTGTAATACACCGAAAATAGCATTACTCATAAAAATAATTAAAAAATATTTTTCTTTATGTGTTAAGGTCTGTGTCTTTAAAAATGGAATTAAACGCACTTCAATATTCTGTTGCAAATTGCGTTTAATATCTTGATGAATCATATGCGCACCTTTATCCTCAATCAGTTTTAAAAAAATACTCCCCTCTTGTTCCCAAAAGTTTAAGACATTTTCAAAGAATTGTATTTTATTATCGAATTGAACCTTTAAAATACGCTTTTTAATGCTTTTGATAACCTCTTGCTGGTATGTCATAATAAAATCTTCTTTATCTTTATAATGCAAATAGAAAGTAGCACGACTTACACCACTTGCTTCACAAATATCTTTAACCGATATATCATTATAATGTTGTTCTTCTAGTAGCTGTAACATCGATTCACGTAAACGTTTTTGAGTACGCAATACGCGCTTATCCATCAACTGTTCTTGTTTCATATGGCACCGCCTCTTTAATTTTTTCTATACAAAACATAATAGTGTGTCTAATAAATCAACAATTATTGTTCTACCTTATATCAATTGGTTTATATTTAATATATAGAAATTAGACACTGTGTCAATAAGGAGGAGAAATTATGACAAAAACACCTATTGCACAACTATCACGAGCTGAAAAATCATTCAATAAAGAGCCTGTACTTAATCAAATTAGTCTCACTATCAACCAAGGTGAACTATTAGGCTTAATCGGACCTAGTGGTTGTGGTAAAACTACAACAATTAAATGTTTACTTGGTATGGAAAAGCTTAACTCTGGTTCAGCAACTATCTTTAATCAAGCAATGCCTAATCGTAAAGTATTAAGTCGTATAGGTTATATGGGACAAACAGATGCACTATATGAAAGCTTAACAGCACGTGAAAATTTATTATTTTTTGGGCGTTTGGCTGGCTTAAAAGGCGAAAGCCTAACTGATAATATGTTGGAAGCCATGGACTTAGTAGATTTAATGCATGCCATTGATAAACCTGTTCACACTTTTTCTGGAGGAATGAAGCGACGATTATCATTGGCTATCACCCTACTTTCTAAACCTGAGTTGATTATTTTAGATGAACCTACAGTCGGTATTGACCCAAAATTGCGACAACATGTTTGGCAACAGCTTAAAGACTTAACTCGTAAAGGACAAAGTGTAGTAGTTACAACACATGTCATGGATGAAGCCGAACGTTGTGATAAGGTAGGACTAATTATTGACGGACAATTAGTTGCGCTCGATACGCCATCAGCATTAAAGCAACAATTTAACGCGCAATCTATTGAAGATGTTTTTATTAAAGCTGAAGAGGGGCAAGACATATGAAACTTATCGCAATCATCCAACGTGTAATTAAAGAGCTTTTACGTGATAAACGTACGCTCGCATTGATGTTTCTAGCACCACTGCTTATCCTAACACTTATGTATTTTATTTTTAATGGCAATGATGATGATACGTTAAAAATTGGCGTGGCAGATTCTGTGACGTCAAACATCACGAGCCAACTCGAAACCAAACATACTGACATTCAACGCTTTAGCACGAATAAAGATATAAAAAATAAGATTGAACACTATGATTTAGATGCTTTTGTTTATCAGACCCATCACAAACTTCAAGTTATCTATAAGAATGAAGATCCAAGTAAATCATCGGCAGTAAAGCAAATGATTGGCAAAGCTATTCAACATAATAAAATGTCAGAAGTAACTACAATGATGCATAAGCTGCCACAATCTCAATTGCAGAAAACGAGTAATACATTAACAGTTGATGCCCATTATTTATATGGTTCAGCAGATAGTACCTATTTTGATAAAATGTTCCCAATCCTCATGGGCTTCTTTGTTTTTTTATTTGTATTTTTGATTTCAGGCATTGCTTTGCTACGAGAACGTACAACAGGAACATTAGAACGCTTGTTGGCAACATCTATTCGACGCAGTGAAATCGTCTTTGGTTATCTTATTGGATATGGTGCATTTGCTATTGTACAAACTTTAATTATTGTACTGTTCTCAATTTATTTATTACAAATAAATTTAGCTGGACATCTTGGGTATGTCTTGCTGATTAATATATTATTAGCTTTTACAGCTCTAGCTATGGGTATTTTCATTTCCACATTTGCAAATTCTGAATTTCAAATGATTCAATTTATTCCTATTGTCGCTGTACCACAAGTATTCTTTTCAGGTATTTTCCCACTAGAAAATATGCCTCAGTGGTTAAGTAGCCTTGGATACTTATTCCCACTGCGCTATGCTGGCAATGCATTAACCAATGTCATGATCAAAGGCTTGGGTTGGCAAGATATTTGGTTAGACTTGACTATTATAGTTATCTTTATGCTTGCCTTTATATTGCTAAATATAATTGGTTTAAAACGTTATCGCAAAGTTTAACAATGTGACATCTCGTTACACTAGGTTATAAATAAACATATGTAGCACAAAATTCATTATCTATATTTATTTTTAATTATAATTGCTTGCAACTCTTTTCGTCTTTGCACACACATTTCCAAAGTGTTGCATTTTTGTGCTTTTTCGTTATTTACACTAGATTTACAATCACGCTAAACCTTTGATATTGAGATAATTACAGCGATTTTTACTATATTCCTAACTGTTATAAGGTTGACACTTTTGTACTGATAAACATAACTTAGGCACAATTTCACTAAATCTACAAAATCTACTCTATAATTTTAGATAGTAAGAGGCACACAATAAAGGAGGTAACTACAATGATGATTGCAGATATTATTGGCGGTATCATTAAGTTGATCAAAACTTTAGTTGATACATTCCGCAAAAAATAGTTTTTAAATAAGGGAAATTAGGACTAATACTATATAAAGGAGTGGATTTACATGTCAGGTATCGTAGATGCAATTACTAAAGCAGTACAAGCAGGTTTAGATAAAGATTGGGCTACAATGGCTACAAGCATTGCTGATGCAATCGCTAAAGGTGTAGACTTTATCGCTGGTTTCTTTAACTAAAATATAAATTGAGACTTTAACAATAATCGTAAAAAGGAGCGTTTACAATATGTCAGGTATCATTGAAGCAATTACTAAAGCAGTACAAGCAGGTTTAGATAAAGATTGGGCTACAATGGGCACTAGCATTGCAGAAGCACTTGCTAAAGGCATTGACGCAATTTCAGGCTTATTTGGTTAATCTCAAATATAATAAATAATACTATTTAAAATAAAAATATTTTTAAAGGAGCGAACATATCATGGACGGAATTTTTGAAGCAATTTCTAAAGCAGTACAAGCAGGTTTAGACAAAGACTGGGCTACAATGGGTACTAGCATTGCAGAAGCACTTGCTAAAGGTGTAGACTTTATTATTGGATTATTCCACTAATATAATGTTCTAAATCTTTGAAAGACCATTCAACAAGCACTTTAACTTGTTGGATGGTCTTTTTATGCCTTTGAGATAGTTAAGGCTTTGTGCTGTACTTAGGTCGGTAAAGTGCCGACATGTTGACGCCTTCAAGTTGTAATAATTTTATTTTATTATCAATCGTGCCGCCAAAGCCAGTTAAGCTTCCATCTTTACCAACTACACGATGACATGGCACAATAATAGAAATGGGATTCCTTCCTACTGCACCACCGACTGCTTGTGCTGACATATGTGACTTCCCAAGCTGTTTCGCTATCTTTGTTGCCTGTTCTCCATAGGTTACAACGTGGCCATATGGAATTTCACTTAACAATTGCCAAACCTTTTGCTGAAATGGTGTCCCTTCTGGTTTTAATTTCAGTGAAGACTGTGGCTTTTCCCCTGAAAAATAACAATCTAACCATGCTTCAGCTTGTTGCAAGATAGGAACGTTGCCAGTCTGTATCATTTCATCAGAGCAAGCTTGATTAGCAAATAAAACTTGGGTTATTGATTCACCGTCTGATAGAATTGTTAACGGCCCTACTGGTGCATCATATTTCATAGCGTATGTCATCAGCATACCTCCTTCTCACTAGCATCACTGCGTCATAGCCAATCTTTCTTTTTAAAAAATAAAATTAACGTTATAGTTACTATAAGCGAAATACCGATAAAAGCAAAGTAACTATAATGCCAGTTGAGTTCGGGCATATATTTAAAGTTCATCCCATACCAACCTGTTAAAAACGATTACGGGAAGAAAATCGAAGAAATGATAGTTAAGACGTTCATCACACGATTAATTCGATTAGAACGATAAGATTCATTATTATCTTTAATATCGTCCGTAATTTGTTCGCATGAAATTAACGTATCACGTTGATGTTGTAACCGACTGTGAATATGTTTAAATAACCAGCGCTGTTGTTGTGCAATCGTATACATATCCTCGTCAACAACTTGTGCTAATAGTTGTTCCATAGGAATTAGCACTCGTTTTAGCTTTATAATTTCAGAACGGATATCATAAACATCATCCATCAACTTCTTATTGTTAGTACGGTCAACATTTTGATTTTCAAATGAAAAAACGCGATCCTCTACTTCATCAATAAATCGAAAATAATTTTTAGTAATAATATCTATGAGCTGAAGCGCCAAATCATCTGTTGACTTAATATCCAACTGCTGTTGTTGCCATGCATTTTGTAACTGGTTAATCGCATCCAGCTCCGTACGATGAATGGTAATCATCCACTGTTTATTGACATGAATACTCATTGGATGCGCTGAAAAGTTATGATCATCAATCGCATGCAATAATACATATGTACTTTGCTGTTGCTCATTTAAAATAAATTTCGGCCGACTCATTAAATATACGGATTCTTCAATATGACGCTCAATTAATGCAAAACGTTCTGTGATTAGCTTTTTTTCTTCGGCTGTTGGATTTACCACATCCATCCATTTTAACGATGCTGCTGATGGAACATTTTCCCAATTCGTCGTGCTCACGCATTGCTGCTGATCATTTTTATAATGTATTGTTATAGTCATAATTTTGTTCCTCTGTATATTATTCTGTGCTAATCTAGATTAATATCATAATAATTGATTAAATGATAGCCTTTATTCTTGGCATACTCTATTGCTAAAAATTCTAAAATATTAATGAATGCGGGTTCATTTTTAACATTAATATATTGAAATTTAAGATTAAGCGCTTCGGCTGTAATTAGCGACGTGTCAGTAACATCTAATGTTTTAGTTGCAGCAAGCCCTTTTTTAAATTTAGCTGTACCAACACCAGATTTTAAGTTAAACTGTCCTAGTTTATAAGCTAAATCTCGTGTAATAGGTTGGTATCCTGTAGAATAGCCACCTGATTGTCCAACAAAGATTGGCGTTTTATTATCAAATATGACAAATACTCCATATTTATCCGCTACTTCCTCACGATCTTCCTTTGAAAATGTGAGTGCCTTCTTTTTATCATATTTGAATAACTTTGAAAGTTGTTTATCATTGTCTTGCAACATTTTGTCTATTTGTTTTGTGCCTTTCATCATGCGTCCCCCTATTATTTGACTACTTATATTCTGATACCCTTTATCATTACCATCAAACGCTCTGTGCTTCTCGCATAATAGAAACCCTTCAAATCTGCATATGATTTGAAGGGTTAAAATTGCTATTTTTTATTTTGTTTTAGTTGTTGTGCTATAAGTTCGTTTAATTGTTTTATATTATCACTTTGTGTCTGTAACAATTGTGTTATCTCTAATTCACTTTGATTATACCGACTGTCATCAAAATGATCTGTTTGCTGTTGTTGATAATTTTTTAGCGCACGATATAAGAAATGTGTATCATGTGTACGTTGCTGAATTGCGTGATACAACTCATACGTCGGCTGGTCTACTTGAATCATACGCATGGATGATTGATTTAATTCTTGTGATGATGCATTTGGAGTAGACGTAATATTAAATGACTGTGTATAGTTTTCTGTATGGCGATATTGTTGATAACTATCACCACTTGGTGTCTTCATACTTTCTAATGCATGACCTTCAATGTCTATGTGTGGAATAATGCGGCTTAACCAACCTGGTAAATACCATGATGCCTTACCAAATAATTGAGTTAGTGCTGGAATAATCATCATACGCACAACAAACGCATCAAAGAGCACACCAAATGATAGTGCCATACCCATTGATTTAATCATTACATCTTCTTGGAATACAAATGCAAAGAATACACTAAACATAATGAGTGCTGCTGCAATGATTACAGGTCCGCTTTCTTTTAATCCCACTTTAATGGAATAGGCATTATCACGTGTTTTACTATATTCTTCATGAATGCGAGACATTAAGAAGACCTCATAATCCATTGCTAGACCGAATAAAATACCTATTGTGATAACCGGTAAGAATGCTAACATTGGCCCCGTTGTTTCAACACCGAAAAGACCTTTCATAAAGCCGTCTTGCATAACGAGTGTCGTAAATCCTAAAGTGGCCATTAAGGATAGTACAAATCCAAGAACTGCTTTTAATGGGATAATGATAGATCTAAAGACAATCATTAACAGTACAAATGCTAGAATAACAATCACACCTGCAAAGAGTGGAATAGCTTCGTTTAATTTCTTAGACATGTCTATATTAATGACACTTTGTCCTGAAATTTCTGTTTTAAAACCATACTTATCTTTGGCGTCTTTATTATAATCGCGCAAATCTTGTACTAAATCATTCGTTGCTTCAGTATTTGGACCTTTTTTAGGAATCACTGCCATAAGTGCATAATCATTGTTTTTACTCATTTGAGGTTGTGATACAACATCAACGTTTTTCATGTCACTAACGTCTTTATACAATGATTTTAAGTCTTTCTGTAATTGCTGAGGATTATCTTTTTGATCTTTTACATTGATCAACATTGGTATTTGGCCATTGAAACCTTCACCAAATTTATCTGAAATAATATCATATGCTTTTTTCTGTGTCGTGTCACTTGGTTTCACACCATCATCAGGTATCGCTAACCGCATATGACTCACAGGTATCGCTGCTGCCACTAAAATAATTAAACCTAATAATACAGCAGCTAATGAATTGCCAACTACAAACTTAGACCATGGTGTGTCAACATGATTCTTAAATTCTGATTTGGTTGTTTTTGGCTTGATTTGATTATGAAAAATACTAATCAACGCTGGCAATAAAGTCAATGCGCTAAACACAGCAAACGCGACACTTATTGCAGACGCAAATCCCATGACAGATAAGAAATCAATGCCTACTAACGATAAGCCACAGACCGCAATTATAACTGTCACACCAGCAAAGATAACTGCACTACCCGCCGTGCCAACTGCTAAACCAACACCTTTGATATAATCTGTTTCCGTCTTCATCACTTGACGATATCGGAAAAGAATAAATAGCGCATAATCAATACCCACTGCTAATCCAATCATTACCGCCAGCGTCAACGTTACATTAGGTATATCAAATGCAAATGTTAATAAACTAATAATACCTACACCACTACCTAGACCAATTAATGCACTGACAATAGGTAGACCTGCTGCTATAAAAGAACCAAATGTGATTAATAAGACAACGAAAGCCACAATCACACCTACAAGTTCAGACGAACCGCCAACTTCATTTGTTTGCATGCCATTACCAGTGAGTTCTGTTTGTACATTATGGTCATCTCGTAAATCTTTTAAATGATCTTTCACGTTATCGCGTGATTTATCCGATAAAGATGTTGCTGATTTGTCATAAGTAATTTCGGCAATTGCCGTCGATTTATCTTTACTAATTTGTTTTGTTTGATATGGATCTGATATTTTATCCACATGTTTATCGTCATTCTTAATATCTTTCAGTGTTTTTTTTATATCTTTTGTCATACTTTTTGAGACGATACCATTATCACTTGAAGATTTTAAAACTACACGTATGGATGCCTTTTCACTATCTTGGTTAAAATGTTTTTCAATTTTATCATTAGTATCTAGTGATTTTAGACCACTCATTTTAATATCATTATCAAATTTAGGTGCGTTAAACGATAATGGAATCATAATTGCCGCCAAGATAACAACCCAAGCTATCAAACTTGACCACTTGTGCTTCGCTACAAATGTGCCTAATTTATATAAAAATTTTGCCAAAGTATTGCCCCCTTCTAAAATCAACGTTATAGTTTAACTATACATTGTAGATTATTTAACATGCCAATATGTTACATTCTTTTGCTCTGTATTTAAAGTCATAATTAATGATATATGTATAGATAAACTACGGTTTGGAGTGAATTGTATATGAACCATAATGATTTGAGAGTTATAAAAACGAAAAAAGCATTATCTCATAGCTTATATGAATTATTAGAAAAGCATATGTTTACAACGATTTCAGTCAACCAAATTTGTGATAACGCTATGGTACATCGCACAACGTTTTACAAGCATTTTTATGATAAATATGATTTACTAATCTACTTAATCAAATTATTAACTAAAGATTATCTTGCAACGGATATTAAAGAACGGCTCAACAATCCTTTTAAAACCATTTACACAACTTTTCAAAATAAAGCCGAATTGCAACGCATTCAACAAAAGCAACAAGATGATAAAGAATTTGAAAAAGTTGTGTCGAAATTTATCATTGATACTTTAAAAAATGATATTAAAGAAAATCAACATCGCATTATCGTCGATCGTGCTGTTCCAGAAAGTTTAATTTTTTATATTTATGGCTCGACGTTAGCAGGTTTTGTAGAATGGGCTAGATGTGAAAATCCCAATATGGATGCGGATAAGATGGACAAAATATTTCATAAAGTTGTCAATTTAAAAATCCGTGATTAAAATTGAAGCTTCTATTAATAACGTAT
>NZ_KV809479.1:192923-208878 GCF_001812565.1 Staphylococcus sp. HMSC059F04
AAAGAAGCGCTCAGATGAGTTGAATTCAATTCATTTGAGCGCTATTTTTCTGGGATTTATATCCCAGCCTGTTTAAGTTTTAAAACATTTCTGAAACAACTTTTTGTTCTAAGAAATTTAATAAGTAATCTGGACTACCAGTTTTAGCATCCGTACCTGACATTTTGAAACCACCAAATGGATGATAGCCTACTACCGCTGCAGTACAACCTCTGTTGAGATATAAATTACCTACGTCAAATTCATTAACTGCTTTCATCCAATGTTCACGGTTATTCGTAATCACAGCACCTGTTAAACCGTAATCTGTATCATTGGCAATGTCTATCGCTTCATCAAAGGTATCAAACTTTGTAAAGCCAACAACTGGACCAAAGATCTCTTCTTGCATAATTTGATCTGAAGATTTCAACCCTGAAATAATGGTAGGTTTAATGAAGTAACCTGTTGAATCATCTGTGTCGCCACCGATTTCAATTTTTCCTTCTTTACTACCTATTTCGATATAATTTTTAATTTTATCGAATTGCTTTTTATTAATCACAGGACCCATAAATGTGTTATCTACAGTATTACCGACTGTTAACTCTTTTGTTAATTCAATCGCTTTCTCTAATACTTCATCGTAAACAGAACTGTGTACGATGGCACGTGAGCATGCAGAACATTTTTGACCAGAAAAGCCGAATGCTGAAGTGACAATTGCTTCTGCAGCCAAGTCAGTATCAATATTCTCATCTACTACAATGGCGTCTTTACCGCCCATCTCTGCAATCACACGTTTCAAGAATGTTTGGCCTTCATGAACGACTGCACTGCGTTCGTAAATTCGTGTACCTGTTGCACGTGAACCTGTAAATGTGATGAAATGCGTGTGAACAGAGTCTACTAAATCATCACCAATTTCTTTCGGATCACCAGGTACAAAGTTTACGACGCCTTTAGGTAAACCTGCTTCTTCTAAAATTTCGATTAATTTATAAGCCGTTAGGACAGTGTCTTCCGCTGGTTTTAACAGTACTGTGTTACCGGCAATCACTGGCGCTAATGTCGTACCTGCCATAATTGCAAATGGGAAATTCCAAGGTGGGATTGTAACGCCTGTACCGATTGGTTTATAGAAGTATCTATTATGTTCACCTTCACGGTCTAATACTGGTTTACCGTCAGCTAAATCCATCATTGAACGCGCATAATATTCGATAAAATCGATACCTTCAGCAGCATCACCTACCGCTTCGTCCCATGGTTTACCTGCTTCATAGACCATTACTGCTGAGATTTCTTCCTTACGTCGACGAATGATTGCAGCTACACGTAATAATAATTCAGCACGATCTCTATGTGACCACTTGCTCCATGATTTATAAGCTTTATTTGAAGATTCGAATGCTTTTTCTACATCATCTTTAGTTGCTTTGGATACTTTTGCAATTAATTCTGATGTATTAGCAGGATTGATTGAATCAAATGTATCATCTTTAGTGATATGCTTCCCATCAATAACGATTGGAAGTGTTTGACCAAGTTCACGCTTTACCTTTTCTAATGTTTTTTGAAATCTTTCAACATTTTCTTGCACTGAAAAGTCAATTCCAGGTTCATTTTTGAAAGGTACTACCATTCTTAATTACCCCCTAAGTTTATAAAAGCTTTAAATTAAATCGTATTTTGTCTTACATAAAATGATATTTCATATCATTAAGTTCATTTTACTATTACATCCCCCATTTTTGCAATCGCTTACACAATGTTATCTGAAAAGTCTTACCTTTCTTTAAGTAACCTATATTTAATCATTCTAAGCAGCGCGACACAAATGTTATATAGAGGATTAATTTTATAATAGAAATAAAGTATAATATAATTATCATATTTTTAACGACATCATGAGTAAGGACGTGGTACTATGAAAGCACTTATTACGGGTGGAGCTGGATTTATCGGTTCTCACGTAGCAGAAAAATTTTCAAAAGAAGGTATCGAAGTATTTGTAATAGATAATTTAAGTTCAGGATTTCTCGACAATATCCCTTTTATTGATAAAGAACATATTTTTATTAAAGATGTCACTGATTTTAACTTTGTAACTGAATTAATAAAAGTATATCAATTTGATTATGTTATTCATTTAGCAGCTATGGTTAGCGTAGTTGAAACCGTTGAAAAACCAATAGAATCTAACCAAGTGAACATAGATTCTACGATTAATTTATTAGAGGCTTGTCGAAAATGGAATTCCAATTTGAAGAAATTTATCTTTGCTTCATCGGCTGCCGTTTATGGTGATTTACCTGAATTACCAAAATCAGTTTCGCAGTCTTATATTTGTCCATTGTCTCCATATGCTATTCAAAAATTTTCTGGTGAACAATATGTCAAAATTTATAATAGCCTCTATAATGTGCCAACGTCTTGTTTAAGATTTTTTAATATATATGGTCCTAAACAAAATCCAACTTCAGATTATTCTGGTGTATTGTCTATTTTAAATAATAAATTTTCACATAATCAAACTTTTACATTCTATGGTGATGGTGAACAGACACGCGATTTTGTCTATATTGATGATTTAGTGGCAGCGTTATGGATGGTATTAAATCATTCATGTACGAATGGTTTAATCTATAATGTAGGAACTGGCCATCAAACAACTTTAAATGATGTATTTAAAGCTTTTGAGAATAGTTATGGCTACAGCATTCCTGTTCGATATGAACCACCGAGAGTTGGCGATATTAAACATTCATTAGCTGACATAAAGCCGCTTCAGCAACTTGGTTACACACCCCAATATACTATTTCAACAGGTATCGCAGCATATTTAGATTATAATAAACAACATTAAATAGAGAGATCTGAGACATTTATTTTCATCTCAGATCTCTCTTCAACTATTTAAGTAGCTTATAAAATTCATTAATTGCTTGCTTATTATATGAAAGATAATCAAATGTTTCATATACGTCATTTTCGTTTTTGATAAAATGTTCAATCGCCTTAGCTATATCTTTAATATCGTGACTAACAAGTTTACCAAACTTGCCATCATTTAAGACATATCGATTTGCCTCAATATCAGACGCTAAAATGTTCATACCTAATGTTAAAGCTTCTAATAATACCATTGATTGACCTTCATAGTAAGAAGTCAAAGCTAATAAATCAGAATGTTTCATGATATAAAATGGATTGCTACGTTGTCCTAATAAAAATACATTGTCTTCTAATTTTAATTGCTTAATTTGCTTTTGTAATTGATTTCTAAGTGCGCCTTCTCCTATAATATAAAGCTTTACTTTAGGATAGTGTCCCACTAATTCAGATACTGCTTTAATCAATAAATCAAAGCCTTTTTCAGGTAACAATCTACCTACTGTAACTATTTTAAAATCTTCATCACTAAATCGAACAGAGTGAACTTTATTATCTCTCACATTAACTAATACAGATTCACCATGCTTTTCATATTTATCAGAATCATCATTTTTCAGCTGATTAATTTTAGTAATATTAATTGTATTTCTAGCAGTAGCAAATTTCTTATTTAAGTTCTTTTGATTAATCTTCTCTTTATTTAATTGTTTCGTCGCATCGGATACACTGATTAGTTTATCAAAATACTGATATGTCGAAATAGCACCTTTCACATTTAAATAATGCGGTCTTTTACCATTAATTGTGCGCTTCATATCTGCTTTCATATCACTATGTAAAAAGATGAATTTGCGTTTCGCATGACTTGCTAAAATAAGATTAGCCCAAAACATAGAATACCCGCTAAAATCGATAGCGTAGTCAAATTTACTATTACCAAATACTTTACGGAAATCACGTTCATAAACTTTTTTAGGATAAAGCCAATTTTCAAACGTTTTATTCAAACCTCTTTGCCTAATAAAATTGACAATATACATTTCTTTTAATGACGCAAATAAAGGTCCTCTTCTCAAGATAATTCTGACATTTTCATTTACATTATTTAAATTATTTAAAACTTCTGCATTATTAGTACGATTAAGAAATATTGTTACATCAAAACGGCTATAATCAAGATTCTCTAATAAGTTGATGGCCGAAGAAGTAATCCCGTTATTCTTCATGCCACCCGGATAAATGAGGATTTTCTTTTTATTTACAACATTTGTTACTGGATCTATCACTTTTTTACCTTTAAATACATAATCAATGAGCGTTTGGGTAACGCTACCATTATCTAAATTGACATAGGTTTGTTTGAAATGTTGATAATTCTTTAGATATTTATTTGAAAAGTAGCTTTGTTGTTGAATAGCATCGATAACTTCTTCGATGTGGTGACAAACTGGTCCGGGTAAATCATCTATTCCTATATACATGCCTCTTGATGTTTCATATTCTTCATAATCTGGTGTATAAAATATGATGGGTTTATCTGTAACTAAAAAGTCAAAAAAGATACTTGAATAGTCCGTGATCATTAAATCTATCGCTGATAATAGCTCATTTGTATCAAAATAATCTGGTATTAAATACGGGAGTAATGCTTCATTTTCTAATGCTTCTTGATATGCATATGGATGAACTTTAACTAATACTTGATAGTTAATATGCTTTTCCAACTGTTTAATTTCATCTAGAATGTTGTTCAGACTTTCAGTTGGATTGTTAACATCCGATCCTCTCCATGTTGGACAATACAATGCTATTTCTCTGCCATCTAAATTAATATGTGTACTGATTTTACTTAATATGGATGGTTTACTTGTATTAAGTGTTAAATCGATTCGAGGATATCCTATTTCAAGTATTTGTCCTCCATATATCGTTTCAAGTGCAAAAGCCCTCTTGAATATTTCTGTAGTGTGCCGATTGGGACTAATTAAATAATCACTTTGTAAAAAGTTTTTGATAATGTTTTGGGAGCCTCGAAGACTATCTTCAATATCTAAGCCCATACATTTGAGAGGTGTACCATGCCAGGTATTCACGTAGATTTGATCAACTTTTTTAGTATAATAAGCTGGAAAAGTTGAGTTATTAAATAAATATTTGCATTCTGCTAAAGCTTTTAAATAATCATCAGATTCTTTAATAATAAATTCAATATTCTTAAATTTAGAGAATTTTTGTTTATAGAAATTGAGCGTAGCTTCATTGTCTACTACCCATTTATGAGTATACTTTCTATATTTTTTATTGTTTAATAAACTTTTAAAAATAGCATAGGGGCTGTCTGTAATACTTTTTCCATCTCTCACTTGATATAAAATCAAGTTATTCTTTACTTTCAATCTATCGTAATATTTAGCATATGTCATAACTTTACTAGTATATGCCGATTTTTTCTTATTCTTAAGAGGAGTTGATATAAATTTGAACTTCCTTTGAATTTGATTAATTATAAATTTCTTTAATGCCATATTAATTTTTCCTTTCTAAGTTGTACTATTTAATATTATTTCTAGTTGCTTAAAAATTAATTCTATTACTACCACTATAGCTAAAAGGTTCAATTGGCAATAAAACAGAAAGTAATATAAGATCACTTCATTATATCATTTTTTTATTATATCGTGTATATTATGCGTGATAAAGTTACGTAGCTCATTGAAATGTTTCTCAACAAAAAACCTTTAATGACTTTTCTTATTTAAAGCCATTAAAGATTTGTTATTTCTGTTAACAGTATTTATATTTTCGGTGAATCACTATCATCAATGACTCTTACTACCTTGGCAGGAATACCTGCCACTAAACTATTGGGTGGAACATCTTTCGTAACTACAGCTCCAGCTGCTATAACTGAACCGTCTCCAATTGTTACCCCTGGTGTTACTACTACATTACCACCTATCCATATATTATTTCCAATTGTAATTGGAAGTGCTAATTCTAATCCTATATTACGTTCTTGATGCGTCAATGGATGGTGCGCTGTATAAAATCCACACGATGGTCCTATAAAGACATTATTACCTATAGTTATACCTCCACCATCCATAAAGTAACAATTGCTATTCACAAAAATATTTTTCCCCAATTTAACGTTCCAACCATAATCCATATCGAGAGGACTATTAATAACTACATTTTCAGTTTCATAACCTAACAACTCACTTAGAATCTGAATACGTTTTTTTGAATCACTTGGTCGCGTTTGATTGTAGTCATAACATAAATCCTTTGCACGTAATAAATCTTGATGTAATTGTGTATCATAATTAGCATCATACCATTGATGAGCAAGCATTTTTTCTTTTTCTGTCATTACAATCTCCTCCACAACATCATTATTAGTTTCATTTTAATGACTAATATTCACTTTAACAACCGTTATTGTTGTCGGCTATATTCCACCCTTAATATCTCTATTATTTTTTCACTCATTACTACTTTAGAACCAGATAAAATCACTGCTCAAGTCTCATGAAATTGCTATTTATTTTTACTATACTTATACCATGACATAGCAAAGGAGATTACAATTATGAAAGGAATTTTAAAAGGTGTCTTTATTATATTAGTCATATTGGGCCTTGTTCAAACGTTTGAAAACTATGCAATTATAGATGACGTATCTAATTATTATCACGAAAACTTTGCTGAAAAGGTTAATCAATTTCAACATCATTCTAAGCAAACTGAATCGTTGTCCCCTTCTGATTTCTTCTAAACCTATGTTAACTTTTGACACTTCTTTTAACTGAACCTATAAAAGTTGCGAAAATGAACTACACATATGCTATATCGTACTTTATAAGTCCGTTAAAACATTAAAGGATTGAAATTTCTACCACTACGGTTGATTTCAGTCTTTTTTTATATGCAAACAGAATGATTGACCTATATACCTAGTAGGGGTATATTAGTAAGTAATATAAGGGAGGTTTGCATATGTCCCATACCAAATCTACTACATTAACTGTTACAGGTATGACTTGTGCTGCGTGTTCAAATCGCATTGAAAAAAAGCTTAATCGCTTAGATCATGTCACTGCCCAAGTTAATTTAACAACTGAACAAGCACATATTGAATACGATCCAAACCAATATTCGCTGCAAGCTTTCATCACTCAAATTCAACAATTGGGTTACGATGTTGCCACAGATAACTTGGAACTCGATATTACAGGAATGACTTGTGCTGCGTGCTCAAATCGCATTGAAAAGGTTCTAAGTAAACAACCTGGTGTTAATCAAGCCAACGTTAATTTAACGACTGAACAAGCAACAGTTGATTATTATCCAGGACAAACCGACGCAGATACACTTATCCAACGAATTAAACAATTAGGGTATGGTGCCCAGCTAAAGCAAAATGATGAAACACAGCACAAGTGCAAAGCGCAAGCACTCGCACATAAAAGAAATAAACTCATCTTATCAGCTATACTGTCTGTTCCTTTAGTATTAACCATGTTGATTCATCTGTTTCATATGAACTTGCCTCATATTTTAATGAATCCATGGTTCCAATTTCTGCTCGCCACGCCTATCCAATTTATGATTGGTTGGCAATTTTATGTAGGTGCTTATAAAAATTTACGCCATGGCGGTGCCAATATGGATGTACTCGTTGCTCTAGGTACTAGTGCTGCATATTTTTATAGTCTTTACGAAATGATAAAGTGGTTGTCTAAGAATACGTATCAACCACATCTTTACTTCGAAACGAGCGCGGTTCTTATCACGTTAATTCTATTTGGAAAATATTTAGAGGCACGCGCCAAATCACAAACCACATCCGCTTTAAGTGAACTGTTAAATCTGCAAGCTAAGTCTGCACGTCTCGTTCAACAAGATGGCACTGAAACGATGATCCCTCTTGCCAAAGTAAAAGTCGGTCAACATTTCGTTGTTAAACCAGGAGAAAAGATTCCTGTTGATGGCGTCATCACTTCAGGGCAAACCGCAATTGATGAATCCATGCTAACTGGTGAATCATTACCTATAGATAAAACAATTGATGATGAAGTCATCGGTTCAACAATGAATCAGCAAGGTGTTATTACAATGAAAGCAACAAAAGTTGGTGAAGATACTGCCTTAGCTAATATCATTAAAGTTGTAGAAGATGCACAAGGTTCTAAAGCCCCTATTCAACGACTTGCTGACATCATTTCAGGTTATTTTGTACCTACTGTCATTGCCATAGCAATTCTAACATTCAGTATTTGGTTACTATGGATCCATCCTGGCTCCTTTGAAGATGCTTTAGTTGCAGCCATTTCCGTCTTAGTTATTGCATGTCCATGTGCACTCGGATTAGCTACACCAACTTCTATCATGGTAGGTACAGGTAAAGCAGCAGAAAACGGCATTTTATTTAAAGGCGGTGCGTTTGTTGAAACTACCCATAATATTGATACGATTGTCTTTGATAAAACAGGAACTATCACACATGGCAAACCACAAGTTACAGACTATATCGGTGATTCACGCACCTTGCAATTAGCCATGAGTGCTGAGCATAGTTCAGAACATCCACTTGCTACTGCCATCGTGACATATGGTCAAGGGCAAAAACAGACATTAACAACTGTACAATCATTCACTAATCTGCCCGGCCATGGTATTCAAGCTACCGTAGATCATGAGCACGTGCTCATCGGTAATCGTAAATTGTTATCTGACCATAATATAGCTATAGATAAATTTGATGCGCATCGTCGTCAATTAGAGTCTGAAGGTAAAACCGTTATGTTTATCGCAGTGAAAAATCAACTAACTGGCATGATCGCAGTTGCAGACACAGTGAAAGCTACTGCAAAGCAAGCGATTCACCAGCTGCATGATATGAATATTCAAACTGTTATGCTTACCGGTGACAATGAACACACTGCGAAAGCCATTGCTCAACAAGTTGGTATCGATAAAGTCATCGCACATGTTTTACCTGAAGACAAAGCGTCACATGTTGCAGATTTACAACGAGAACAGCATCAAGTTGCAATGGTGGGTGATGGTATCAATGACGCACCAGCACTAGTACAAGCAGATGTTGGCATTGCCATGGGCACAGGTACAGAAGTTGCCATTGAATCAAGTGACATCACTATTTTAGGTGGCGATCTTTCCTTATTACCAAAAGCGATTATCGCCAGCGAAAAAACAATTCATAATATTAAACAAAACCTATTCTGGGCTTTTGGTTATAATATTGCTGGTATTCCAATTGCCGCATGCGGTTTACTTGCGCCATGGGTGGCAGGTGCAGCAATGGCATTGAGTTCAGTTAGTGTTGTTACCAATGCGTTACGTTTAAAACGTATGAAACTATAAAAACTTCTCTTTATATGGTAAAAAATATTATAATACGGGTAAATACTAAATATAAAAAATGTGGAGGTTTAAATATGAAAATAGATACTTTAAATGTAGAAGGTATGAGTTGTGAACATTGTCGTAATGCAGTAGAGTCTGCTCTTGCAAAACTAAATGGTGTTTCATCTGCTGAAGTTGACTTAGATAAAGGTCAAGTAAGAGTAGGTTATAGTGAAGATAAAGTTACAATAGCCCAAATGAAAGATGCTATTGAAGACCAAGGTTACGATGTAAAATAAATCGTTGTGTTAAGAATCTGAGATATAAATCCCAACATAATGCAGTTTGGGACATAATTCCTAGAAAAATAGGGAGCGGGACAGCATTCATTATGAATTCGTAGTCCCGCTCCCTTCTTTATTTACACTTTTTGTTGGTTCACTTGCTAATAGAACCGTTTTAGCCACCCAACTTGCTGTGCTTGTTGAAATGCGCCTCGCATTTCTCACTGTTGGAGACCCATCCCAACTCGCGTTGTCCGTTGGCTTTCTTTTCGAAATTCTCTTTGTTGGGGCCCCTTTCAGCTTGTCCTGTTTGCTCGAGAGTCTCGTTTTAAAATAAGGCATTTTTGTTTTATTTAATAAACGTTTTAATTGTATTACTATTAATTTACGCGTAAATGAGTAGTTCCGGTATTTAAGACATCTAATGTTGCATCTAACGCATCAACAATAAGGTTTTTAACTGCTGCATCAGTGTAAAATGCGATATGAGGCGTTAAAATAATATCTTCACGTTCAATTAGTTCATCCAGTAATGCATCATTGAGTTCTTGACCTTGATGGTTAATTGGGAAGACACCTCGTTCGTATTCATAAGTATCTAGAGCAGCACCTTTAATGTGCTGTGAATCAATATTTGATAATAAGGCTTTTGTATCAACGAGTGACCCACGAGCCGCATTAATAAATACTGCACCTTGTTTAAATTGTTTAAATAAATCGTCATTAAATAAATGATGATTATATTTTGTAGCTGGCACATGGATTGTTACAATATCTGCTTGACCAACAGCTTCTTCCAATGTTTCGGTATATGTAACATACTCAGCAACATGTTCATTTGGAAATGGATCATAAGCTACCACCTTGCTACCGTATCCCTTAGCAAATATTTCTGCCGCACGACCACCAATTCGCCCTGTACCAATAACCGCTACTGTTAAATCATGAATAGAACGTGATAAAATACTTGGTTGCCATCGAAAATCATATTGACGTACATTGTTTTGAATTTGGTTGGCATTTCTAATAAGATTAATCGCTTGTGTCACTGCAAATTCAGCAATTGACGTAGGTGAATATGATGGCACATTAGATACAATTAAATCGTACTTAGTAGCTAATTCTAAATCAAAGCCATCATATCCTGCACTACGTTGTGCAATTTGTTTAATCCCAAATTCATGGAGCTTAGCATATATGTTTTCCGATAAAGGTAGCATTTGTGATAACGATAAACCATCAAAACCTTTTACGGTATCTACATTTTCTTCGGTAAGCTGTGCAGTATCTAAATCTACTTCAACATCATTATTTCGTGCCCAATCTTCAATAAAAGGGATATCTTCTTCACGTACTGTCATGATTTTAATTTTCGTCATTCGAATTCCTCACATTCTAATTATTATTGGTATATAAATGCGTCAACGTGGCTAAACGTTGTGCTGCCTCTTCAAGTAATTGATCATCTAATGCTAAAGATATACGTACATAGTGCTTACCATTTTGACCAAATGGAATACCAGGTGCCACCAAAATAGACAATTCTTGTAATAAAAATTGTTCAAATGTCTCACTTTCATATCCTGGGGGCGTATGCAACCATTCATAAATACCACCTTTTGATGATACAAATGGCAAGTGTGCTTCAAGTAATTGTTGTTCAAAATAATTTCTACGACGCTTAAATGTTTCATTTTGTTGATCTAAAAAATCATCATAGTTATTTAGTGCATAGGTTGCAGCATCTTGTAATGCGCCAAACATCCCTGCATTCGTATGCGTTTGATACTTTTTAAGCGCTTGAATCATCTCTTTATTTCCTACTGCAAAACCAACACGGAAACCAGACATATTATAGCCTTTAGATAGAGAGAATATTTCAATTGCAACATCCTTACCATGTTCAGATGCTAATATACTTTGGTTTTTAGCATCAAAACCAAAGGTACTATATGCAAAGTCATGAACAATTTTCGTCTTAGTATCCTTAAATTGATTTATCGCTGCATCAAATACAGCTTTTGTTGCCGTTGAACCAGTGGGATTATTTGGATAAGTTAAATAGACAAGTGCTGTATTTTCTAAAATATGTGGTTCTACTTTATCCCATTCAGGTAGATAATGTGGTGGCTCTAAATTTAATGGAACGGGGTTTGCATCTGCAAGCATAACGCCCGCCAAGTAATCCGTATAACCAGGGTCAGGGAGCAAAACATGCTCTCCAGGATTTACAACACATGTAGGTAAGGCCACTAAGCCGTTTTTAGTGCCATACAAGATACACACTTCATCTTCTGGATCTAATAACACATCATAATGTCTATGATAAAAATCAACGATAGCTTGTCTAAATGAGGCTTTACCATGAAAAGCACCATATTTTTGATTTTCTGGGATACTTACGGCTTGCGCAAAACAATCCACAATCCCTTTAGGTGTTTCCCCGTCAGGGATACCTACTGCCATATTAATCAATGGTAACGGGCCATGTTCTACTTTACGTCCCATCGTTTTCCCAAAATAGCTATCTGGTATGCTATCAAGTCTTTGAGAAATAATCATAAGTAAACCTCCTTAAAAAACTCTATCTTACTTAATTTAGTCATATATCACATCTTTGTCTAATCTCTACATTTCAATGTTTCACTTAATATATACATTCTATTGCAATTGAGCGAATAATGTCAATATTCTAACAATTTATGGAGTTATGTGCTTTATTAGCAAAACATAACACATTATGGGACATAAATATAACGTAAATTAAAACGGCAAAGCCCTTTCTTTGAGTATAGTTAATACAATATTATTTGAAAGTATTAAAACTGGCATTTCTATTTGTAGCGTATATGAGTGCGTCACGTTATCTTTTTTTCATAAGGCAATTTGTTTAATGACGTTTATTCATTGATGCGAAAGTATCTTAATTTTTTCAAAACATAATGTACAATCATATTTAAATAGGCCATATCTGGGCGAAAATAAAACAATATGACGAGACCCCAACAAAGAGAAATGCGAAAAGCATTTCAACAAACAAAGCAAGCTGTCCTTAAGCAAATGAGCCAATAATACAAAGCATTGTCAATAAAGAAGCCAGCAAATGAATTTGCAAGAAACGCATTTGCTGGCTAAATTTTTAGAATTTATGTTCAGTGGTTATGTGACTTAGTTGATATTTATCTCTACCGAAATAAATTATTATTTATTTTTCTCTTTTTCTGTTTGTTCAATGGTTTTTATAATTTCATTTGATAAGGCTTTACATCCACTATACTCTAAATGAATGCCGTCATAAGCAAAGTACTCTTGATGTCCTGCTGAAGCGCTATACCAGTCAACTAAATGTACATTCTTTTTATTTTTAGTTATATCTTTCATTAACTTATTATTATTTTGTTGATAATCTCTTGGCACACGTGTATTAACTAAATAAATATCAGCCTGACCAAATGCATCAACCAATTCTTTAAGTTGATCTTTAGTAAACTCACCATTCGTACCTAATTCCAATACCACAATTTGTCCTTTTTTATTATATTGTTGGTATTTTCCTTTAGCTAAAGGCGCAGCTTCAATTAACTGACGTCCAACTTTACCATCTATATTAGCGTTTGGTACTTTATCGGCGAATACTTCTCCGATGTCAACCATCACTGAATCTCCTAATAACAATGGTGAAGATTTTTTAATATTAAACTTAGTCTGTCCTTTATTTTGATCCGGCTGTGGTTTCGGCTGCTTTTTATGATTAGTATTAAAAGAAGTCTTTTTCGAATGTTGTTTTGCTTCGTGTTCTTTACCTAAACTATCAAATACACCAGTAAACGCTATTAACGTTGGAATTAAAAATACTAAAATGAGTACTGTTCTGATGATACGTTTGACATGTTTTGGGTTGAATGTAAATGCTTTGAACCCCTTTTTTCTGATTGGATTTTCTATAAATTGATATGAAAATTCAGCCATGACAAACATTAATATAACTTCAATGATGTAGACATATGCAGGAATTTGACCTTGTACATAATAACTATTCATTAAAACAATAATTGGAAAATGCCATAAGTATAAACTATATGATCGCTTTCCAATATAAGTAAATAATTTAAAGCTGAGCAGTTTCGCTAATATAGATGATGGGTGCACTGCACTGGCAATAATAAATAATGTCATGGCAGAAATTAAATAGAACCCGCCTTGATAAATCCATTTATCTTGGTCACTAATAATGAAGAAAAAGCTGACTAATAAAATAAAGGCAATAATTCCAGATAAATTTATACCTAAGTAGGACATTTTATATTTTGTCTTTTTAAGTCCAAATGGGTTCCACACAAACGCAAGAATACAGCCTAGCAATAGCGTTTGTAACCGTGTATCTGTACCAAAGTACACGCGAGAACTATCCCCTGTCACACCAAAAATAATTGCCATCGTTACCAAAGATAATAGAGAGACAATCCATAATATAAGTGTGATTTTTTGCGGTTTAAAACGTTTAAACAAGAAGAAAACCACAATTGGATAAAAGACATAAAATTGTTCTTCTATAGCTAATGACCACAAATGTTTCAATGGAGCTATCGCAAATTGATTAAAGTAATCAACATTTTGTGATATATACCACCAATTGGAAACATACAAAAATGCTGCTATAGCATCTTTTTTGATTTCAATGATTAAATCCGGTTTAAAGAGCAATATAAAGACAAGTACGGCAGACACCATAAAATACACTGCTGGAATAAGCCTTTTTATTCGTCTAATCCAAAATGCCCTTAAATCAATTGTACCTGTTCGATAATATTCAATGATTAATAAGCTTGTAATTAAATAGCCTGAAATAACAAAGAATGTGTCAACACCTAAGAATCCACCACTAAGCCATTGGGGATTAAGATGATAGATAATGATACCTAACACTGCAATGGCTCTAAGGCCGTCTAGTCCAGGCATATATCTTAACTTGTAGTTCCGATCAATACGTCTTAAATCTTTTTTCAACAATAGCCACTCCCACAACTTAAATGTTCACAATTTTCACAATACACCATGTTAATTTTTTTGGATATTGTTTGTAGATATTATATTCCCAGTAGAAAAATACTATTAACATTCATATTTATATTTGATTATGTAGTGCATCTACTAATATGAACGAATACTGTACCATTATAGCAAAGTTTTATTAAATTGATGACATTTTTATTGTGACAATGTTGTAAGAATATTTAAGTACGTAAAAAAACACCCCAAAGCATAGGCTTTGAAGTGTTTTTTTAAGTTTATATTGTAGTAATGTTTATCTTACATTCCCCAAGCAGATAAACCTTGAGCTTTGTATGCTCTAACTGCAGCATTGATTTGATCGTTTACTGTAGCAGTTGAACCCCAACCTGGCATAGTTTGGAATAAACCTGAAGCACCAGAAGCGTTACGTGCATTTGCTTGACCATTAGATTCACGTGCAATGATTGCAGACCATGTTGATGCTGGAACGCCAGTACGTTGAGCCATAATTGCTGCTGCTGAAGAACCAGTAGCACCTGCAGTGTTTCCGTTAGATAATCTTACTGAACTGCTGTAGCTTGAAGTAGCTGGAGCTGAGTAAGAAGTTGTTGATGTTTGGTAGCTTGATCTTGGTGCAGAAACTGCTTGTACATTTGTGTTGCTAGCTTGTGCATTTGAACTAACTGCTTGTGTAGAACCTTCAGTGTAACCTTGAGTTGAAGGTTGGCTGTCTGCTTCACCTGTGTAGATATATTTCCAAGTAAAGTTTTGACCATTTGAAGTGAATGTATATCTAAAACCATCTTTCACGAAAGAAAAATCATATGCGCCAGCTTTTACTGGGTGTGCATTTAATTCTGATGGATTATGTTGTGCTAAGTTAGCTAATTGATCATAGTTAGTAGTTTCAGCTGCGTGAGCTTCATGACCTGAAGTTAATGCATAACCTGTTACTCCTAAAGTTACTGCTAATGATGATGCTAATACTGTCTTTTTCATAATAATAAATTCCTCCAAAAAATTGTTGTATATTTTCGTTTACTGTTCTCTAATGTTCTAAAAAACGTATTGAGTTGTTACCTCAAATTCATGTTTAACTTTTGACACTAGAAACTATAACATAAAATTTGGCGATTTATATTACACCTATCTTACAAAAAATTACAATAATAGACATCATTTGTAATGTTGAAACATAATTGTCTTTCAATGTAACACACAATTTCGTATCTATAAGTAAAAAATTTCATCTTAAACCCTTGATTTACAATAGAATATTAAAAAATTTACACATGGATGACACCACCTGAATTATTACAAATTGCAGCTCTGTTACAAATATGTAATACATTACACATATTTATCTATTTATAAAAATAGGGAGCGGGACAGAATTCATTATGAATTCTTAG
>NZ_KV809479.1:208978-223025 GCF_001812565.1 Staphylococcus sp. HMSC059F04
GGTTGACTAGGATTGAAAAAGCTTGGTATAAGCGAATTTTTAGTCCAGTCAACTACTGACAATATAGAGTTCACAACTTAAAACATAATGATGTCCCAGTCTCCTATAACTTTATATCAATGTTTAACTCCCCAAAGTGCGTGTTCACATTGTTGAATAATATATTGCATTACTTTCAATCTAGATGTTTTCTTATGATCTGCTGGAATAACATACCATGGTGCATGGTCTGTATCCGTGCGTTTAATCATGTCCACACTCGCTTCTAAGTACAGATCCCATTTGTCACGGTTACGCCAATCTTCACTGGTAATTTTCCACTGTTTGTTCACGTTATTCTCTCTATCTTTGAATCGTTTAAGTTGTTCTTTTTTATCCAAAGTCAAGAAAAATTTAAGTACAATAGCACCCTCATCCGTCCACATCTTTTCAAAAGCATTGATTTCATCATAAGCGCGTTGCCATTCCTTCGTTGTTGCAAAGCCTTCTACACGTTCAACAAGTACCCTACCATACCAACTGCGGTCAAACATTTCAATATGCCCTGTACGAGGCATTTCTTTAGCAAAACGCCATAAATAATGATGTTGTAGCTCTACGTCTGTAGGTGCACTTATACCATTAACCTCATATCCTGTAGGATCTAACTTTTCTCTAATTCTTTTGATATTTCCCCCTTTTCCTGCAGCATCCATACCTTCAAATACTAATATCAAAGGAATTTTTCTATCATATAAAGCAAATTGTAGTTCACGTAATCGTTTTTGTAAGTCAACAACTTGCGATTTATATTCTTTTTTAGACACTTTATCAAGTGTTTGATTAAAAAAGTCTGTCGTATAATCTGATGTAAATAACCCGTCATAATTGTGCGATTGTCGTTGATGTTTCTTAATTGCCTTTTCTAAACGTTTAATAATATGCTCATACATCTTCTCTATAGCATGTTGACGCTCTGTATAATCAATCACTTTCCAATCTTTATCTCGTTCAATAAAACCATGCATATCTCTTAAATAAATATCACTATCTAGAACTTTCTCATATTCTTGTACTTTCCATTGCATTAATGGATTATTATTCGTTTGTCGAATATGTTCTTGGCGTTTCTCTTCATTTATTTCAATAAAAAACTTAATGATTTCATAATGATCTTGTATAAGCATCTTTTCAAAAGAATGAATTTGAGATTCTAACACTTCATAGTTAGGGTATTGTAATGATTTAATAGCATTTTCTCTATAATCTAAATAATGTGAATACCAGCTACGGAAGTAAACATTAATACCCCCTTTTTTCGGTAAGCTATTCCAATATTTTTGTAGAAATTGATATCTCAAGTCATTTTCTTTTGGAGATTGTGTTGTAATAAAGCGTGTATATTTAGCGTCAAAATTTAATAATAGTTCATTTGATAAACGTGTCTTTCCTGATGCTGGAACACCTTCAAATAATATCATCACTGGAATACCTAATTCATGAGTTTGTCGCGTTAATTTCGCAGCTTTCAGTGCAAGTGTTTCGATATTTTTGACCATGTGTGTCATCCTTTACTTATTAAATATTAATGCACAGGCATGCATTATTTGTTACTTATTACTATACGCTATCTGTCAGCGTTTTTACATATGCTTTATAACATCTATTTCAGGGAACATATGTAATATGGAGGAGATTTACTATGACTGTTAAAATTGCACGTATTTATGATGATTCTATCCCAGAGGGTAAAAGAATTCTTGTCGATAGAGTGTGGCCTCGAGGCATCTCCAAAGCACACGCACAACTTGATGAATGGTTGAAAGACATTGCTCCTAGTACAGCATTACGACAATGGTTTAATCATCAAGATGACTTATTTAAGCAATTTAAAGAAAAATATAAAAAAGAGTTACAAGATAATGATGAACAAGCACAGGCGTTTAATAAGCTTAAACATATAATAGAAGAAAGTCATCAAGATGTCATCCTGCTCTATGCCGCAAAAAATACCAAATATAATCAAGCCATAGTACTACAAGAACTATGTACAAAATAAAAGTCACAGAACTCTCGGAGCCTGTGACTTTAACTTTATCCTAGGAATTTAAAGATATTTGAATCATATAACTTCAATACTCTTCTAAATAGAATATCTAAAGCATATGCAACTGCTAATGGAACAATAAAGAAAGCTAAAACAATCAAACCTAAACTAATCCATGCAGAATCAACATGTAAGAATTTGAAAGCACTGATAGGTCCTATCATACCGATAAAACCAAATCCTGCAGATTCTTTTGTTCCGGCAATACCAATCAAACTTCCTACAACACCTGATATTGCAGCATTCACTAATATAGGAAGCATGATAATTGGATAACGAACCATATTTGGCATCATCATTTTGACATCACCAAAGAAGATTGAAATCGGTACAGCAACACGATTCACTCTACTTGTGCCTATAAGTAATACTGCTTCTGTCGCAGAGATACCTATTGATGCCGAACCTGCTGCAAGTCCTGTGATACCAATCGCTATCGCAATGGCTACCGTTGATAATGGCGAAATGATAATGAAACTAAATACCATCGAAATCAACATACACATTAATATAGGTTGTAATTCGGTAAAGCTGTTTACCATATCACCAATAGCTGTAGTAATTAAATGTACATAAGGTAATATTAATACCCCAACAAATGCTGATAAACCACCAACAACTGTTGGATAAACGATTAATGCCATACTGCCAACACGTTTTTCTATTAATAAAATAAATAAAACTGTAATTGCAGCCGTAATCATTGTATTGATTAAATCACCAATGCCGGCAATAACCCAAACGCCATGTTTAAATTGTGCGGCACCGCTACCAACGTATGAGGCACTTGCTACAACAGCAATTGCTAAAGGTGTCATATTAAATTTCAATGCGATTAACGCACCTATTAAAGCTGGTACAGTAAACTGAAGTGCTTGCACCACATGTAATAATATGGCAAATATTGGCGAATACTGCATTAAATATTTTAAAATCTCACCTAAAATGGCATTGGGCACTAAACCAACGACGATCCCAATGGCTACCCCGGATAGTACTCTAAAGGTGAAATATTTTACTCCTATCTTTCTAATTGTTGTCATAAAATTACCTCCTGCTGTGTCTCTGACACATCTCTATATGTTGTATTGTCATTCATGCTGATGAATTCTATATATTTAGCAGTTCACCAATGTTTTAAATGATAAAATTATAATAACACATGTTCTGAATTTTCAGAATATTAAATTTAAAAATTTTCAAAATAGACATAAACAGTGCCAAATTTATGCATTTATATACCAGAATTTTTATCAAGATAACGTAATCATCAATTATAAGAGGAACGTCGTCTTGTTATGAAATACATGGCATATTATTGCTAAAAAATAGGGAACGTGACAGAATTCATTATGAATTCGTAGTCCCGCTCCCTTCTTTATTTACAATGCTACGTATTGTTGGTTCGCTTGCTAATAGAACAGTTTTAGCCACCCAACTTATTTCGCTTGTGGAATTTCTTGTAGAAATTCTCTTTGTTGGGGCCCCGGTATTCTAATCTTTCAAGTGTCTTGCTAAAGTATGTTTTATTAATATTTGACTTTATTAGGATTGTATTCCTGATTTTTTTGTCTCTTTGCGATAGCGTAGATACATTAAGCATAAGATGCCCAACCAAACTGGGGATAATAAAACTGCCCAACGTGTTGTGTTGCTAATAAGTAGAACGATAAAAATAAATGCGAAAAATATGAGTATTCCAGTAGCCATAAATTTTCCGCCTGGCATTTTATAATTACTTTGCTTATGCAACTCTGGGTTATGCTTTAAGAAACCTAAATAAGACATCACTATAATCGCCCATATAATAATATTTAAAATCGTAGAGAATGTCGTAATTGACACAAACACTTTAGTCGCATCTTTATAAATATAATTTAAAATAACAGAGATGCTAAGCAAGCCACATGTAATGAGGATGGCATAATATGGCACACCATTACGATTCGTCTTATGTAAAAATGGTGGTGCCTGTTTGCGTCCAGATAAGCCAAACATCGTTCTACTATTTGCAAATATTCCGCTATTACAAGATGATGCAGCGGCTGTTAATACAACAAAATTTATGATTCCTGCAGCAAAAGGTATACCAACCAAACCAAATACCTTAACATAAGGGCTATCTGCCGGGTTAAGTTTATCCCAAGGAACAACCGCCATAATCACTGCTAACGAGCCAATATAAAATAATAATATTCTAAGTGGCACATTATTAATCGCTTGTGGAATCGTTTTATGTGGATTTTGTGTTTCTCCCGCAGTAATACCAATCAATTCAATACCAATGAATGAAAAGATTGCCATTTGGAATGACATAAAGAAACCAGAGGCACCATTAGGAAAGAAACCACCATGACTCCAAATATGTGTCACGTTAGCTGTACCATATGGCGTTTTAAAAGCGAAAACCACCATTACAATTCCAACAGTAATCAAGGCAACAATGGTTACCACTTTAATAATAGCTAACCAAAATTCCAGCTCACCAAACAACTTAGCGCTGAATAAATTTAATGTTACAAGTATTAAAATCGTAAAAGCAGCAGTAATCCAGTTTGGAATTTGTGGATACCAGAATTGTACATACTTTGCTACTGCAGTTACTTCGGCCATTCCCGAGATGATCCACGTAAACCAATACGTCCACCCCACCATAAAGCCAGCTAGTGGACCAAGATGATGATGTGCAATATCAGCAAACGATTTAAAACCTAAATTCGACAGTAGCATTTCTCCCATTGCTCTCATAAACATAAATAATACAAAACCTACAACAGTGTATGTTAATAATATTGATGGTCCTGCTAGGTGAACCGATTCACCTGATCCCAAGAATAAACCTGTTCCAATTGCCCCACCAATTGCAATTAATTGAATATGCCTATTACTTAACTCTCTCTGAAGCTTATCAGCCATGATTTCCCTCTTCTCCATCCCCTAAATTATGAACTATGTAATTAGTGTCATAATAATTGTTGGTATCATAGCATAGCTCTAATTTTCACTCTTTTTAATTTTTATTTGAGCACTTTTTAATTCCTTTACATTTATATTCAATGCATTGATTAAACCTTGATGATAAACTGCTGTAATCATTTGAGCAATTTCTTCTTCACTTACTTTATCTTTATATTGCGCCCAATATTCAAAAGTTTGAATAATTATAGCTATCAGATACTCCTTTCCTAACTCTAACCTAACATTCGAACTTTGAAACATTTTATTTAAGAAATCGAGTCGCTGTGACACAATTTTTCTAATCTTCATTTTAAAACTCAAAACCCCTACATTTGTTAAAAGTACTCTTAATACTTCACTATAGCGATCTAAAGCGTTGAATAATTTAATTATATTATCAGTGTCGAAAATTTCAGTTTTGTCGTCCATCAAGAACTCGACCTCCCTTTCATTTCTAATAAATTGAAGGATTTGATCTTCGATTTCAGAGAGTAATTCATATTTATCATCGTAATATCTATAGAAAGTACTTCTAGTAACATATGCCTCTGAGACAATGTCATTAACTGTAATTTCCTCAAAATTTTGCTGTCCCAATAACTTTATCAGTGCCTCTTTAAGTAAACGTTGCGTTTGTTCTATTTTTCTATTATATGCCATAGTCTCATCCTTTCTTTATATTCAATATAATACATTTTAAGACGCAGTGTGTCATTTTATACAATATAGTTTATTTTGTTCTCCTTTTTCTCTAAAAAAGTTGTTACATTAATCCAGTAACTTTAAAGGAGGAATATTATGTCAGAGAATATTAATACTCAATTTGATTTAGATGAACACGGTAAATCTTATAGTAAATTTATGGTGATGTTTGTTATATTACTTGCGACGTTTGCGGGAGCTTTAATGCAAACGTCACTAGGGACAGCATTACCAACATTAATGAAGGATTTTGATATAGATTTTAGTACGGCACAACAAGCTACTACATGGTTCCTATTAGCTAACGGTATCATGGTCCCTTTGTCAGCCTACTTAGCTACGCGTTTTTCAACTAAGTGGTTACATGTCATTGCATATGCCATTCTCTTAGTAGGCTTAATTCTAACTGCGATTGCACCTTCCAACAGTGATTCATGGAACATATTTTTAACTGGTCGCATTGTTACTGCAATTGCCGTTGGTTTGATGTTACCTTTAATGCAAATCATTATTATTAATATGTTCCCACCTAATAAACGTGGTGGTGCTATGGGTCTTAGTGGTTTAGCAGTTGGTTTAGCTCCAGCACTTGGTCCCACATTTGCAGGTTGGATTTTAAATAAAGACCACGTTATTTTAGGTCTAACAATTAGTGACTCTTGGCGTAATATCTTTGTTTTTCCAATCATCATTGTCGCCATTGCCTTTATATTAAGTTTCTTTTTTATGAAAGATGTAATCCCAAATAGAAAGATTAAATTAGACATATTATCACTGATTTTATCTTGTATAGGATTTGGGCTATTTTTATGGGGATTTTCCAATGTTTCGACAGAGGGATGGCGTAGTTTCAATTATGTAATTTTACCGCTCATTTTAAGCTTGATTATCATCGCTTGGTTTGGTTTCAGACAGTTTAAATTGGATGACCCATTTTTAGATTTACGTGTTTTTAAATCTTCAGGTTTTGTAATTGCAACAATTGGCCTTATTGTAGTCACAATGGCAATGTATGGCGTGGAAATGATGTTGCCTACGTACCTACAAAATATTCATGGTTTTTCACCATTTGAATCTGGTTTGACCTTACTTGCTGGTGCCTTAATGTTAGGTTTTATCTCACCAATTTCAGGCTCACTTTATAATGAAATAGGTATCAAGCGTCTGACATTTGTAGGATTTTTAATTTTAACATTAGCATCTTTACCGTTTGGCTTCTTATCAGATACCACTTTACCTTCACTTATATTAGTGCTCTACTCTATTAGAATGTTTGGCGTGGCATTAATGATGATGCCTTTAACAACAAATGCTATGGATGCTTTACCGACAAAAATGGGTACACATGGTACTGCTGCAAATAACACTGCAAGACAAGTGGCATCTTCAATTGCCGTTGCATTACTTACATCTATAACACAAAACATAATCAACAATAATATGCCAACAAAAAGTTTAAAAGATGCTAATCCACTTCAATATGCTGCACATGCTCAACAAGCCTCTATTGATGGTTTTAATACATCATTTTTAATTGGTATTGCGTTTGCAGTGATTGGTTTAATCATCGTACCTTTCTTAAAAATGTATCATTCAGAAAGTGAGGAAAAATAAATGATTACATTAATTATCTTAACAATAGCTCTATTCGCATCATGGTTACTCATTCCTCAAAAGTTAAGTCGCTATATCATTGGTTCAATAGTTACTTTCCTATTTGTTGTTCAAATCATAGGTATTGTAGCGAATATGACACATCATTTTGGTATGCAAAAAGAAACGATTCACGAATCGGAAAAACGTATTTATTCAGCTGCGAATTCAAAATCACCAGCACAGATGCTTATAGCAAATGAAATTGGAAACAATTCTAACAATTATGTCATGGTATATAAAGATAACAAAGATGATACTAAAGCTACGGCTCATTTTAAACCAAAGACTACAAAAGAAGATATATCTGAATCTACTAAAAAACAGGCTTATTATGAAACATCTAATGACGATAATGCTACGTTAAAAAATACAAAAGAATATTGGGTATGGAAAAATAAATACTATCGCTATTTATTTGATTTTGGTAAAGAAGATAAAGAACTTATTAAAGAAACATCAGTTGTGACTGTTCCAGATGATACGTGGGTAGTACTTAATGCACAAGAAGCTAAAAAATTACAAAAACAACAATCAAAACTAACTAAGAATTCTCAAAAAAAGGCTAAAGAAGCTATTCAAAATAAAATAATCACATATAAAAAAGCACATCCAAAAGCATCCGATAAAACAATAAAAGCTATTGCAGAGAAGGAACAAAAACGGTATATTACACAACAAATTAAAGATATGATGAAATAAAATCGATAAGCTTGAATTTTGACAACGCTCCACTTTCAGATGATAATTTAGTATAAAGTTATTTTTGACAAGGGAGGTGCTAAATGTGCCTACAACCAAAGTTGATCCACGTATTTTACGTACTAAAAAGTTGCTAGTAGAATCTTTTCAACAAGTGTCTCGCGAGAAAAAGATGTCTCAAATCACTGTAAAAGATATTACCGAACGTGCAACGGTAAATCGTGCCACATTTTACAACACATACAAATTAGGAGGACAAATAATGAACAATTTATTAGAAAGAATTAATCAATTAGCAAACAAAGAAAAAATACAAACACTTAGTATAGAAGAAAAACAAGAGCAACAAGCTTTAAGACAAGATTATTTAGCCATGATTAGAGGACAAGTCCTTCATACATTTTCTACTATGAAAGTTCTAGACCCTCTTGGCCAAGATGTTACACCTGATAAAGTATATGATCTCAGAGAACAATACGGTAATATTCAAGAAAATGAATCATAGGGAATGAATAATCTATAGCAAACCTAATATAATAAAATACAAACTGAGACATAACTCTTAAGATGATGGGAGCGTGACAGAATTTATTATGAATTCGTAGTACCGCTCCCATTTTTATATTCAACACTACATATTTTACTTTCATGTTCCTAGGGATGGCGTCTCAGATGTATCACTATAAATACGTCGCATTTATATGTAATTTCACATCAACATACTTTTAAAAAATAAGGCCCTTTCGTATCATTTAATAAATATCACTAAACTAAATGAACGAGGTGCCTTATGTATAAAAGCTATCATATGATTCAATTTAAACTACCAAAACTACTAATAGAAGCTTTAATTTTAATCCGTTACATCAACAATCTATACTGCTTTTATTTTATCGCATATATACATCATCACTTTAATGATCTATAAATTACTGTTTAAACTTTACTCTATACATTCTTTTTGTTAACAAACTAAGAAATTATATTTATGACCATCTGGATCTGCAAACATTGCACCATAATAACCTTGATAGAAACCTGGTTTATCAATGATAGTCCCACCTGCTTGTTCAACCTTTTGTACTAATACATCTACTTCACTATTTGTCTTGACACCAAGAGAAATAATAACTTCATTAGGTTGCGCTAAAGTTTTATCATGAGTGATATTTTCGAAATGATTATTTTCAATCAGAATAACAATCGTTTCACCAATTGAAATACCTACCATCTTATCTAACATATCTGGATTTTTATTAATTTTAAATCCTAAATTTTCATAAAATTGCTCACTACGTTTTAAGTCTTTTACATGTAAATTAAACCACATTGATTGCATCATATACTTCACCTCATTTTTAAAATTTTAAAATCCAGCTTTATCTATCCACTGTTGTAATGATAATTGTTGTGGATTTATATTCTCCATTTGATTGAAATCAATTTCGTACCCTTTGTCTTCTAACCATTCTCGTTCAGCTGTACCACTTGAATATGAACCCTTAATTTGTGCTGGCTTCCCAGTCACTGTTGCAAATGTTTTAACAACTTCTTCTAATGTTCGTTCATCTGAAGCAATCTCGATAGCACGGTGATTAAACTGTTTTGTATTTTTAAAAATATGTGCTGCAATTTTTGCAATATCAATAGAAGAAATCATCGCAAATTTAACAGCTTTATTTATAAATTCTGGAATGTAAATGACTCCATCTTCTACAGTGATAATTCTCAAGAAATTATCCATAAAGAAAGCTGGCTTAATAATTGTATAATTTAATGGACTGTTTTGAAGTTCATTTTCAATCTGTGCTAATGCTTCAAAATGAGGGCCCGTACGATTACGATTCACACCGCCAGCTGTACTATAAATAATATGTTCAATACCTTGTTGATAAGCTGTATTAATTATCATTTTACCTTGGCGTATTTCTTCAGTCACATTATCGAGTATAATTGGCTGCACACTATAGACACCAAATTGATCTTCCATCGCTTGTTTTAAGCTATCTAGGTTCCCCAAATCCCCTTCAAAAATTTCTAAGTTTTTATGTTTAATTGTAGTAAGTTTGTCATTTTGTTTATTGCGTGTATAAGCACGGACTTGCCAGCCCTCATGTAATAATTGTTTGACTACAGCATTCCCTTGTTTACCTGTAGCTCCAATAACTAAAATACTTTTCTTCATCACTTATCTCCCTACTGTAAGAACCAGTAATCTTCTTTTTTACCTTTTAAATATGAATATGCTTTTGGCTCGTTACCATTTTGTCTTATATTTTCATTTATTAAATCACGCACATCCCAAACTAAGTGAATAAATGTATGTAATTTATTTCCAAAAATACCATTAGGTGCATGCATATCTAATACATTTCTTACTTCAGCTGTAGAAATATTTAATGTCTGTGCAAGTGCTTCAATAGTTAGTGTTGATTGATGAAAATGTGCTTTAAGTTCTGCGCTCGTCACGCGTCTTTGTTCTTTATTTAATGACAATACTCATCACCCTTTTCTAAAATTCAATGCGTTTAAACCTAAATTATTGAACTTCTAATTAATACGCTTTATAATAAACGGAGCGTTATCCGTTTGTCAATAATAAAAATTTTTAATGAGGTGACATGATTGCGTAAAGATGCACTTAAAAATCGACAGCGTATAGAATCCAAGGCACTTGAATTATTTAATGCAGAAGGTGTTGAACATATCAGTATGAATCGCATTGCTAAAGAATTAAATATCGGTATGGGCACACTCTATCGCCATTTCAAAGATAAAGGTGATTTATGTTATCACATCATTGAACATGATTTTGATGATATTATGCAAGATATGTTAACCATTAAACAACAATACACGTCAGCACGTGATATTATGCAATATTCACTTGATATATTTTTAGCTTTTAAAACGGATAAAAGTGATTTACTCAATTGTATTGAAGGCAACGACAACACTAAATTATTCCGTGATAGTAACTTTTTCAAAAATTTGAATCAATTTTACTTTGAATTATTTTATGATTACAACGATACATCATGGGCTATATTCAAAACAGACATGTTTTTAAAATCATTAACAACCACAACGTTTGAATTTCAAAAATCTGAACGACAATTATCGAACGAAACATTTCGCGATAACTTAATTAAATTATATTTACCTAACGAGGTGACAAAATAATGGAAAGAATTGTATTAATCACTGGCGGCAATAAAGGATTAGGTTTTGAAACAGCGAAAGTTTTACAACAAAAAGGCTACAACGTGTATATAGGTTCACGCGATGCTGAACGTGGACGACAAGCTGCAGATGAACTCGGTGTCAAGTACGTCCAACTTGATGTTACAGATGATATTTCCATTCAACAAGCATATCTTCAAATTCAAGATAGAGAAGGACGCCTAGATATTTTAATCAACAATGCTGGAATTTCAGGTGGCTTCAAAAAACCTGCAGATTTGACTGTTAATGACGTGCAACAAGTCTACAATACAAATGTCTTTGGCATTGTACGTATGATGCATACTTTTATCCCACTCCTTGAAAAGTCAGAACAACCTGTCGTAGTCAATGTTAGCAGCGGTTTAGGTTCATTTGGTATGGTAACCAATCCAAACACACAAGAATCAAAAGTGAACTCCTTAGCATATTGTTCATCTAAATCTGCGGTGACAATGATAACATTGCAATATGCAAAAGGCCTTCCACATATACAAATTAACGCAGCAGATCCTGGCTCAACGAATACTGATTTGGTGGGAGACTTTAGTAACAATGCAAAACCTGCTTCAGAAGGGATTATTCCTATCGTAAAACTTGCAACAATTGATAAAGATGGTCCAACTGGTACATTTATCGATAGCAACGGCTCAATGCCCTGGTAGTATTAATCATTTTTTATAGGAGGCTTTTAAATTGAAAAGCATTAATTTTGAAGAACATTATGTTATTGAGGATATTCAACAAGAAACAATGAAATATATGTCACCAGATCCAAATGGTGTACCGCTAAAAACGATGCTTGAAGGACTTGCACTAAAATCGGGTTTCACAGATGCCGATAAACTGTCTTATCACGATAAACGCATTGGTTTTATGGATAAACATGATGTTCAAATGCAAGTTTTATCGTATGGCAATGGTTCACCTTCAAATTTACAAGGAGAACGTGCTATTGAGTTATGTCAACAAGCAAATGATACCCTAGCAGATTATATTAAACAATATCCTGAGCGTTTTGTTGGCTTTGCAACATTACCGATTAATGAACCTGAAGCAGCAATTGAAGAACTTAAACGTTGTATAACAGAACTTGGCTTTAAAGGTGCGCTTATAATGGGACACCCTAATGGCGGATTCTTAGATCAAGATGCGTACGAAGGTTTGTTCGCTGCAGCAGAAGAATTAAATGCACCGATATACCTACACCCTTCACCTGTACAAAGTGATGTTTATCAAGCTTACTACAAAGGAAACTATCCAGAGGTCACTGCAGCAACATTTGCATGTTTCGGATATGGCTGGCATGTAGATGTAGGTATTCATGCCATTCATCTTGTACTATCTGGCATATTTGACCGATATCCTAATTTAAATATCATTATCGGGCATTGGGGAGAGTTTATTCCTTTCTTTTTAGAACGCATGGATACCATACTAGTTGCTGAGCATTTGGCACATCCGATTAGCTATTATTTTAAAAACAATTTCTATATTACACCAAGCGGTATGCTAACTAAACCACAATTTGATTTAGTCAAAGCTGAATTAGGTGTAGACAGAATACTCTATTCAGCGGACTATCCATATGTTGAACCTGAAGAATTAGGTACTTTTTTAAGTGATTTAGGTTTAACTAAAGAAGAACAAGAGAAAATTAGTTATACAAATGGTGCTAAATTATTAGGCATAGAATAATTTATATTAGATATAAAACTATAGATTAATTTGGAGGGTTTATATATGGAAACATTAAAATTACAAGGTGCTAAATTACGCTATCATAAAGTGGGCAACGGTCCTTTACTTATTTTGATACCTGGTGCAAATGGTACAGGTGATATCTTTATGCCACTCGCGCAACAGTTAAAAGGTACTTTCACAATAGTGGCTGTTGATCGTCGTGGTTATGGAGAAAGTGAATTGACAGAACCTCTACCTGATGAAGCAATTAATCCTAATAGTCGCTACCGTATTAAACGCGACGCACAAGATATTGCCGAATTAGCAAAATCACTTAGTAATGAACCCGTCTACATTTTAGGTTCAAGTTCCGGTTCAATTGTTGCCATGCATGTGTTAAAAGATTACCCTGACATCGTTAAACGTATTGCATTTCACGAGCCTCCTATTAACACCTTCTTACCAGATGCTAAATATTGGCAAGATAAAAATGCTGAAATCATTGATGTTGCAATAAATGAAGGCATGCCTCAAGCGATGAAATTATTTGGTGAAACGCTGCATATTAGCCAATTAGATGCTGAATATATGTCTAAACCTGCACAATCATCAGATGATGCTGAAAGCAAAAAAGTATTCGAACAAATGATGAATTGGTTTAAATATGAAATACGACAATATACAGAATCCGATATTTCTATTGAAGATTTCAGCAAACATAAAGAACTCATTACATTATTAAATGGCACTGATTCAAAAGGTTCATTCCCTCAAGACGTAAACTTCTATATTTCTAAACATACCGGAATCGACATCATTGATATTCCAGGTGGTCATTTAGGTTACGCACAAAAAACTGAAGGCTTTGCGAATGTCTTACGTGAAATGTGGGGCTAAGCACGGCTATAATAGCCCAGTGTTTAAATTATGAAACAGACTAAGTTTTCATTCTTGAAAATATACTAAGATAAAAATCTGAGACAAAAATATCTCTGATAAGTTAAAAAAGGGAGCGGGACAGAATTCATTATGAATTCTTAG
>NZ_KV809479.1:223125-235064 GCF_001812565.1 Staphylococcus sp. HMSC059F04
GGAGCGGGACAGAATTCATTATGAATTCTTAGTCTCGCTCCGGCAAGGTTGACTAGGATTGAAAAAGCTTGCTATAAACGTATTTTTAATCCAGTCAACTACTGCCAATATAGAGTTCATAACTTAAAACATAATTATGTCCGAGTCTCTTTTTCATTATCCGCTATGAATTTAACAATATCATTTACATATCAACAATATCATTAATTACAAATTAAAATAGATATTGCCATTGATTGTTGAAGTTGTCTACTTTAATATTTCAGCCATTGAGCGATTCACACTATTCGCATACATTCCACCAAATTTTAATAAATGAACCATAAATAAATATAATCTGTAAAATTCCAACCGTTTTTCTGCACCTTTTGCCATAGGATAGTGTTTGGCATATTCATCATAAAATTCATCCGTAAAACCACCGAAAACTGTTGTGATGCCTAAATCGAACTCTCTATCTCCATATAACGGTGCTGGATCAAAGAGCGCAGGACGTCCATCAGTTAAAAACATATAATTGCCACCCCATAAATCTCCATGTAAGAGTGATGGCTTACTTTGATGTGCTCCTAACTCATTAATCATCACCATGCGTACTCGTTGATACACCTTATCGTCTTCTTCATTCCATAATCCTTTGTGCATGAGCTCGTCACGTAAATGATCCATACGACGTGCCACAAAAAGTTCTATCCACGAATCCGTCCAAGAATTGTCAAATGAAATATCGCCACCTTCATGAGGTAAATCAAACCCAAATTGGCCATTAGATTGTTGTTCACTATGCATTTTAGCCACTAATTGACCTAATTCACGCTGACTCCCTGTACGCCCTTCATCTAAATAACTCAAAATTAAAAAAGCATCTCCATTAATGCTGCCATTATCTATTACACGTGGCGCTGTAATGTCTGCAGCTTCGAAAGCATTGAGTCCTGCTATTTCAGCTGCATAAAATGATTGATCGCGATTGCGTTGTACAAGTAAGAAATACGTACTATCTTTTGTCGTCACTTTAAATGCCTCATTCACATCCCCACCACTTACAGGTGTTACATCTCGAATATTATCTAAAGGTAATTGATCTATCCATTGCTGATTCATATACATACTCCTTTCATTTATATCCTATTTCCTTTTTTGTGCCTTCTCAATCACCGTACTACTCTATAAAGTCATACCCTTTCGATTTAACTTTACCTCATTTGGAAGTTTTTATTGTAAAAAATACATTTTTTATTCTCTTTTTAATAATGTATCAAACATTTGAAAAAATCATGGCAAAGTATTGAACTTCTATATTTTGGCTTTGAAAAACAAACATAAAGTGCTAGTCTATTATAGAAAATGTTATTTTCAATGCTATTAATTGAGGATAGAAAGCCTCAAATACAATGAAAAAGGAGCATTACTATGTACAAATTAATCAAACCCCTGTTATTTAAAATTGAGCCGGAAAAAGCCCATGGTTTAACTATTGACGCGCTCAAACTTTTACAAAAAGCACCATTTATCTTTCCTATTGTCAAAAAACTTTTCGTGTACGAAGATCCCTCATTGAAACAAACGATCCAAGGTAATACTTACGACAATCCTGTAGGTCTAGCACCTGGCTTCGACAAATCATGTGAAGTGCCTAAAGCTTTAGAATACCTTGGTTTTGGAGCCTTAGAACTTGGTGGCATCACACCGAAACCTCAAGATGGTAACCCGAAACCACGGATGTATCGTTTACTCGAAGATGATGCCTTAATCAACCGCATGGGTTTTAATAATATCGGCATGAATCGTGCTTTATTTAATATACGCCGTCATGCTTATTCTATTCCTGTAGGTTTAAATGTAGGTGTTAATAAGACAACTCCTTATGAAGAACGTGATCAGGACTATATCAAAGTCATGGATACATTTAAGGCAGATGTTGACTTTTTTACCGTAAATATCAGCTCACCTAACACAGAAAATTTACAAAGCTTCCACGATAAAGATGAATTTACAATGCTCTGCAACGCATTAAAGGAATTTAAAGCTCAAACAGATATTCAAGTTCCTATCTATTTAAAATTAACTTCAGATTTAAATTTAGATGATTTTAAAAATATATTACCTTCAATTATAGAAACATTTGATGGAATGATTTTAGCGAACACAACACGACGTCGAGAAGGCTTATCTTCTGATAATAAAAACGAAGAAGGCGGCTTGAGTGGTAGACCATTATTCAAACGTAATTTAGAGCTTGTCAAATGGGCATATCAACAAACAAAAGGTCAATTTCTAATCATTGGTACAGGTGGTATCTTTAGCACAGATGATGCCATTCAAATGATGCGCAATGGTGCTTCCCTAATACAAATTTATTCATCATTAGTGATTGAAGGCCCCGGCTTAACTAAAAAAATCAATAAAGGCATCGCTCAATATTTAACTAAAAATAATTATACAAATGTTAAAGATATCATTGGCTTAGATGCCTAAAATTTAAAATCAGCAATATTTATCGGGAATCGAGATAAATACTGCTGATTTTTCTTTATTTTGATTAAAACTCAACTTGGTATCAATTCACTCTAAGATTGATACTGTTCTAAAAAAGCTTTAGCCTCTTTATTAACTTCTTTAAAATCAATGCCTTGACGCATTGCAGCAAAGACACAACCACAATAACATTGTCGATAAACGTTATAATCTCTACACATTTCCAATGACCGTTCATATCCTTTATTCTTTTTAAAGTCACTTGGTAAATAGTACACATCATAGGCTTCTTGTACTTTCATGCCTAATTCATTAATTAATTGCGCGTTTTTCTTAGGTGACAGCGTTAATGCACTACCAAAATAATTATAGCCAAACCGCTGTGCTGCATCGGCAACAAGGTCTAAACGCATTTCAAAACATGCTGAGCATCTCAATCCGCCTTCTGGTTCATCCATTAAGCCACGTGATTTAGCCATTTTCATAAACGTTTGTGGTTCATATGGCGCTTCAATATATTGAACATGATTGCCAGTCCGTTCATTAAAATCTGCAATAAATTGTTCTTGTACTTTCGCACGTCTTAAATATTCATTTTTAGGATGAATATTGGGATTAGCAAAATAAACACCAATATCTGCAAATTGCGTTAAATATTCTAACGTATACGTGCTACATGGCGCACAACAGCTATGTAACAAAATTTTCGGTTTTTGCTCCGCACGCTTCCATTGCTGTATTAACTTTTTCAAGACACGGTCATAGTTAATTTTTTGATTTTTCATTTTTAATACAATTGGTTCAGCATCTATCATAAAAAGCCTCTCTCGTTCTTTAAAATATAGTTTAATTATATAATATCGAACACGAGAAAGGCATACAATATTTAATATTCTTTTTTTATTTTGACGACTCTCATAATATACATCAAGATACCCATCACAATACCACCAACGATATAATTAATTGGGTTTCCACCATAGGTCTTTATCCCACCTACGGCATCAAATAATAAATCTAGTCCAAAAAGAGCTAAACCAAAATAAATAGCAAATCCTATACAAATTACAGCATATTTCTTAATTAAGTGACGATATTCAGCCTTAGAATTAACTCGCGAATGGTCTAAACCACCTTTTCCCATTATGACTAAAGAAATTATGTTTAAACCAAAAAATAAAATAAATACAGCAACATGTGTCATCATTATTTGTTGTGTGTGTATTATATCTATCACGCTTAATAAAAGTAGCAATGCTATTAATATTGTAGTAATCATGTACATATTAGCTAAACGCTCATTCAATTGAATTTTTTCGCGTTCATCTTTGTCAGTTGAGCTATTCGTAAACCACTTAATTAAAAAGTCATTTAAACGTGACAACGTCCTTCACCTCTATATTAATAATCCTTACGAACTTTAGATTTAGCAAAGAAATATGCAAGTAAACCAAATACTAGTCCCGGCAAGATATTCTTACTTACAGCAAACCATACCGTTACATCCGTATCGTTAAAAAAGCGAAATACCATGTCAAATAACGTTGTTAAAGCTCCAAAAAAGAACCCTCCAACTACACTTTGTCGTTTTAATTTTTTAATGAGCTGGACATATTCTTTATCAGAATAAACGGTTAAATCGTCTAATTTTTCTTTTCGCATTAATACGAGAGTTTGAATATTGATAATTAAAAATACAATCGTGATTGCCATAGTTAGCACTGAAATGGTGTCATGCATCGCATCTAAAATGGCACCTAATAGCAATAAACAAAATAATAAAACATATGCCGTTAGAAATACAGTCGTAAATTTAGCATTGATTACGGCAATTTCACGTTCATCTTTGTCACCTATCGTACCAAGAAGACTATTAATCATTTTATTTTTGAATTTGTTCATATGCTTACTCACCCTTATTTATTATCCTATGTGTCAAATATAACCGACATCGTTAAGTATGTCAAATATAAATGACACTATTATTAAATAATAATTTGCATTTTCTTCTTCCATTACATGATATTAACTTGAATAAGCTAAAAAACAGCTATCTGATCTACATCGTGTCAGATAGCTGTTACTATATTTTAAACAAATAGGCTCAACATAAATGTCCAAATACAAGCAAAGATAAGTAAACCTATACTAAAACGCATAGCCATTTTCATCAATTCAGACTCTTTACCGACTTTATTAACAGCCGCTGTGGCTATAGCAATTGATTGAGGAGATACTATTTTAGCTGTAACTCCACCAGCGACGTTAGCCGCAACTAAGAGCGAGCCTTTTGTACCTATTTGTGTTGCTACAGAAGCTTGAATAGGTGCAAATAATGAGTTGTTATTCACCACTGAACCAGTCATAAACACACCAATCCACCCTAGGACTGGAGATAGCAATGGGAATATTGCACCTGTTTTAGCAATACCTTGACCCATAGCGTTACTCAAACCGCCATATGTCGTAATTTTAGAGACAGCCAAGATAAAGCAAATTGTTAATACAGAAACCCACAATTCTTTAACTGTCACTCCTAAAAGTTTGCCTGCAGTTTTAAACGTCATGTGCTTAGCAATTAAGATGGTAATGATAGCCGTAACTAATATTGCAGTACCAGTTTGTGCAATAAAGTTAAACGTCAAAACATTGGGATGATGTGTCACATTATTCATCGTACCTGGAGCATTGAAGTTAACAACAAGGGCACTTAGTGCACCACCTTTTTCAAATAGTGCTTTAAATGCTGGCAAGCTCCATACCATAACAATAACGGTCAATATAATGAAAGGACTCCATCCATAGACAATTTGCTTAATTGAATGTTTCTCAACCTTGCCGACCGCTTCATTATCTTCAAGTCTAAAGATATTTTTAGGTTGAAATTTACGTGAGAATAATGCAAGTGCAACCATAGCACCTAAGCCTGGGATGATATCAGCTAACTCAGGGCCAGCAAATGCTGCAATCAATACTTGTAAACCGGTAAATACAGATGCGGCTATTAATGTAGCTGGAAACGTTTCTTTAACACCTTTGAGACCATCAATAATAAACATTAATAAAAACGGTACAAAGAAACTAATCAAACCTAATGTTAAGTTACCAATTAATGCAACTTGTGATGCTTTAACACCACCTGCTAAATTTAGTGTATCTGTAATCGCAATAGGAATACCAACAGCACCATAAGCACCAGCTGCTGCATTAGCAACTAGACAATACATAGCTGCTGGCAATGCTTTGAAACCTAGTTGCATTAACAATACGGCACAAATGGCAATCGGTACGCCGAATCCAGCTGCACCTTCTAAAAACCCATTAAATAAGTAACCAATAAGCAGTAATTGAATACGTTGGTCTTGTGAAATACTTGCAATACTATCTTGGACAATATTAAATTGTCCACTTTCAGTTGCAATTTTATAAAGCCATACCGCCATAATAACAATAAAGCCAATTGGTATAATACCTTGATAAAATCCTTCAAATGTTGCGCCTCCCGCAATACGTGCAGGTAATTTGAAGCATATCATTGCTACCAATGCAGTGACAATCAGTGTTGTCAATGCCGCATAAACGCCTTTCATTTTAAATACTGTTAAACACAGCAGGAATAAAATAATAGGCACTGCCGCTACAATTGCTGAAATCAGCATATTATTAAACGGATTGAAACTTTCAACTAACATCTTAAATCGCGACTCCTTTATTCTGCTTCTCTAATTTCGTCGGCGACATCACCATAGTCTATTTCTGTTTCAGTGAACGTCTTGTTGTTAATTGGAAAGTGTTGTTCAAACGTTTCAAAGTTTTGAATTTCTACAGTAACATCATCCACGATAAAGTCTAATACATGTCCACCCAAATTGCGGTCATCATTTGCAAAATGGATATGGAAACCTGCAGAACCAATACCATGGAATAATTCTGGCGTATAGAATCCAATTATTGTACCTTTAATATTTTCTGCTGTTTCTTCTGGTTGTCTACGTGCAGAATCAATTAACCGTGTATAAGGTGGTTCCTGTTTAGGCATCATTCGAACATGCATTTTTTTAAATGTACCACTAATTTTCACTGCTGAAAACATGTTTTTACTTAACATATGTGATTCAACTTCATTTAATACTTCTTCAGAAGATTTATCGCTTGTTTGATATGTTTCATCCGCTTCAAAATGTGTAATCGTTGCGTAAGGTGTTTTTTCATCACCTTTAAGTTTGGTAAATTCTTTGTATTCATTGGCATGGAAAGCCTCTCCATTTAAGAAGATAACTTCTCCATTTGAACCAGTTAAAGTGGCTAGTCCTGAATCTCCGTGTTTTAATAGTTCATCAATTGTTGCAGTTCCTTCTAATAAACCTGCCATTAATGTGCCTAATGTGCCGTGCTGATATAATACATGACTCATTACTGTATTCACTCCTATTTATATGTTTAAATTTAGTTTAATGAATCTGGTAATACATTTGTTGAAAGTTTAATATTATCTTGATAGTTTACAGGAATATCAATTAATACAGGTCCTTCAGTTTCATAACCTTCTTTAATTGCTGCTTCTAATTCTTCTTGAGTTGTAACGCGCAAACCTTTTGCTCCCATTGATTCTGCATATTTAACATAATCAACAGGTCCAAATTCTACACCTGCAGAACGTTTATATTTCATTTCTTCTTGGAATTCTACCATGTTATATTTACCGTCATTCCAAATTAATTGGATGATGTTTAATTTTTTACGTACAGCTGTTTCAAGATCTTGTCCTGAGAATAAGAAACCACCATCGCCAGCAACTGAAACTACTTGCGTATTAGGTCGTACTAATGCAGCAGCAATTGCCCATGGTAAAGCAACACCAAGTGTTTGCATACCATTACTAAACAACAAATGTCTTGGGTTATAGCTTCTAAATTTACGTGCCATCCAAATATAGTGACTACCTACGTCTACAGTAACTGTAGTATCATCTGAAAGTGATTTTTGCATCGTTTCGATAATTTCTAATGGATGTAACACTCCATCAACATGTGTACATTTAATACCTGATGTTTCAATAACTTCTGCTCTTAATTTTTCCAAGTCATTTAAATGTTTGTCATCAATAATTGGTGCATCAATATTTTCAGATATAAGCTCAATTGTACCTGCAATATTACCTATTAATTCTTTTTCAGGACGTAAATGGTTCGTTATTTCAGCAGCAACTTCATCAATATTGATAATTTCAGTATCTAATTCGTGATTCCAGTTACTCGCTTCATATTCAATTGGATCATAACCAATAGTGACAACTAAGTCTGCTTTTTTCAATAATTGGTCACCAACTTGGTTGCGGAACAATCCTACTCTACCGAAGAAGTGATTTTCTAAATCTCTACTAATGACTCCGGCACCTTGGAATGTTTCAACGACTGGAAGATTGGATTTTTCTACTAAGTGACGGATTGCTTCTGTTTCTGCTTCACTTGAACTTCTCATACCAGCTAGTAACACTGGAAACTTAGCATTGCTGATTTTAGTGATAACATCTTTAATATCTTGAAGACTTGGAACACCTAGAGTTGGTTTTTGGCATAATGCTATCGCTTTATTATTAACTGGTGATTGAATGACATCTTGAGGAATACTAATAAAAGTCGCGCCATTTTTACCTGAAGTTGCTGTTCGGATTGCATTTGTCATAACTTCAGATAATGACTCAGGATCTTGAACCTCAGCGCTATATTTTGTAGATGATTTTAAAAGATCTACATTATCTACTGCTTGATGAGTGAGACGTAATAAATCATTACGTTTAACTTGACCGCCAATAGCTAAGACAGGATCACCTTCAGATGTTGCTGTTAAAAGTCCTGTTGTTAAGTTACTTACCCCTGGTCCACTTGTTACAAGAGCGACACCAGGTTTTCCTGTAATACGTCCAATACCTTGCGCCATCATAGCTGCATTTTGTTCGTGTCTTGTAACAATTAATTCTGGTCCATCATCTTCTAATGCATTAAATAAGTAGTCAATTTTAGCACCTGGAATACCAAACACATAATCTACATTATTATTTTTCAACGTATCAATAACCATATCTGCTGCTGAGTAATTTTTTTTAGTCATTTTATATCCATATCCTTTCGATAATTAACAAATTTTCACACTGCTGCACACTTAGATAAAAAGAAGTCAATTGCATGTTCAATTTTTTTAGGAAAAGAGGGAAAGACAGTGAACAGTGCATGACTTCTTTAATATCAAAATGCCTTGTCATTCATTGTTGTGTGAAATCCGCTCAAGCGTTCAAAATTGGACTATTTGGGATAATACTCCGAGTTGGGCTAGAACTCTTTCATATAATCAGTACACTTAAAGCATAACTGCCTTAAATAACTTATTACTAGACAATCATTTCTTTACTATATGAAAAATATTTTGAATCACTTGCAACTTCATTACGTTATTCATTATATTACGATTGAACGTATTAATAAAATACATATTTTCGATTGCAAGTATTCCAAAAAGGAATACATCTATAAAACATCGTATTCCAAGTTATCTCTAAAATTTATTACTTTGGACTTAAATGGCCTATGGTTTGAATCCATTCTCGAGTGACATGCGATAAGTAAGTATCTTTGCGCCAAATAACACCTAAGTGCCAAGATAATCGTGCGTTTTCTAATTTTAAAGCTGTAACCTCATCTCCCATCATATTGTATAAACTTTGAGGAACAACACTGATGCCTAATCCCTGACTAATCATATTTTCAATAAAGTTAATCTGTGAAATATTAGCAACTGTTTTAGGATAAAAGCCAATGCGTTTGCAATTTTCAATAATTTGATCTTTCAAATAGAAATCATCATGAAAAAGTATAAATTCTTCATCTTCCAACTCGGCAAAATCTACTTTCGTGCGCTGCGACAAGGGGTGCGCTTTACTGACGACTAGCAATAATTCTTCATCATAAAGCGAATATGAATGATAAACACTTGAATCTACAGGTAGTGTGGTAATACCGATGTCAATTTCATCGTTGTCAATATTATGTTCTACCACTTTACCACCTCCTTCAATCACTTCGTATGTTACTTTAGGATATTGTTGATGAAATTGGTTAAGACTATCGGTGAACATTTGAACATTCATCATCGGTGATAGGCCAATACGAATATGACCTTTCTGTAGATTGACAACGTCATTCATTTCTAATGATAACTTTTCAAAAAGTGCTAAAAACTCTAAACTATTATCATAAAATGTTTGACCAATATCTGTTAGCTTAATTTGCTTTTGTGAGCGATCAAACAAAGTGATATTATATTCATTTTCAATACTTTTAATTGCCTTGCTTATCGTTGATTGTGCAATATAAAGGTGTTCAGAAGCTTGCGTCATTCCGCCTTGTCGAACCACCTCGACAAAATACTTTATCTGTTTAATTTCCATATTCTTCCACGACCTATATTAGTTTATTTGCTTTTATTGTAGAAATTAGATTTAGGAATATCAATCCTAACTAGGCTTTTCAATAATATTGTAACAATTAATGTTGTTATAATCCTAAATCTTTCATCTTCCATTCCTATGCAATTCTTATTATTATTTTTTAAAAAATTTATAATAATGGCAATTTTTCTCTTAGAAGATAGATGTACCAAAATAGCCACTTACATTATGCTTTAAGTCTGCTATAATCTATTTTATCGTATAAATTTGTCGTATATCCGCTTTAAAAAGTAAGAAAAATGAAATTTTTCAGAATTTTTAGACTATGGTCGGTGATTTTATGATATGATGTTAATTATTAAAATATCACATTTAAATATAGATTATTATTAACTGTGGAGGTTAATTGCTATGTCAAGTTTTTTCAAAACTATTACTCGTAAAGAGAATCCTACGATTTATCAAAATAAAGATGGTCATTTAAAACGTACCTTACGTGTTAGAGATTTCCTAGCGCTTGGTGTAGGTACAATTGTTTCGACTTCTATCTTTACATTACCGGGAATTGTTGCGGCCGAACATGCTGGTCCTGCTGTTGCCTTATCATTTTTAATCGCTGCAATAGTAGCTGGACTTGTCGCATTTACATATGCCGAAATGTCTTCTGCCATGCCATTTGCTGGCTCAGCTTATTCATGGGTTAACGTATTATTTGGTGAGTTCTTTGGTTGGGTTGCAGGTTGGGCACTATTAGCAGAATACTTTATCGCTGTTGCCTTTGTGGCTTCTGGTTTCTCTGCTAACTTACGTGGACTGATTTCACCATTAGGTATTAAATTACCTACATCATTATCAGCTCCATTTGGTGCAAATGGTGGTATTATTGATATCATCGCTGCGGTCGTTATTATTTTAACAGCATTGCTCTTATCAAGAGGTATGACAGAAGCAGCACGCATTGAAAACATTCTAGTAGTTCTTAAAATTTTTGCAATATTGTTATTTGTTGTTGTAGGCTTAACAGCATTACATGTACAGAACTACATTCCATTTATTCCAGAACATAAAGTAACAGATACAGGTGACTTTGGAGGTTGGCAAGGTGTTTATGCTGGTGTATCTATGATTTTCTTAGCTTATATTGGCTTTGACTCAATCGCAGCGAACTCAGCAGAAGCAATTAACCCATCAAAAACAATGCCAAGAGGTATTTTAGGTTCATTAGTAGTCGCTATTATTCTTTTCGTTGCTGTAGCACTTGTGCTCGTAAGTATGTTCCATTATTCACAATATGCTAATAATGCTGAACCTGTTGGCTGGGCATTACGTCAAAGTGGTCATGGCGTTGTTGCAGCAATTGTACAAGGTATTTCTGTTATCGGTATGTTTACTGCATTGATTGGTATGATGTTGGCTGGATCACGTTTACTATACTCATTTGGACGCGATGGTTTATTGCCATCTTGGTTAGCGAAATTAAATCATAAACATTTGCCTAATCGTTCTTTAATTATCTTGACTATCATTGTAGTCATTATCGGTTCAATGTTCCCATTCGCATTCTTGGCACAATTGATTTCAGCTGGATCACTTGTTGCATTTATGTTTGTATCTATCGCAATGTATCGTTTACGTAAACGCGAAGGTAATGACTTACCCGTACCAGGTTTTAAAGTACCTTTATATCCTGTTTTACCGGCAATTACTTTTGTTTTAGTATTTTTAGTATTTTGGGGATTAAGCTATGAAGCTAAACTATATACATTAATTTGGTTTGTAGTCGGTATTGTTATTTATCTTTTCTATGGCGTGCGTCATTCTAAGAAAAATGAAGAACCAGAATATATCGTGCCAAAGCAAAAATAACATAACCATTATAAAAAAAGCTGGATATAAATTCTAAAATAATAGGGAGCGGAACAGAATTCATTATGAATTCGTAGTCCCGCCCCGGCAAGATTGACTAGGATTGAAAAAGCTTGATATACGCGTATTTTCAATCCAGTCAACTACTGCC
>NZ_KV809479.1:235164-274023 GCF_001812565.1 Staphylococcus sp. HMSC059F04
GTATTTTCAATCCAGTCAACTACTGCCAATATTTCGTTCATAGCCTAAAACATAATGATGTTCTAGGCTCTTATTTTATATTCAATACTCTGAAATGTATGACTTTGCGTTCCTAGGGTGCTATCTCAGGTATCTGACCAAGTGTACTATGCTTTAGCATGTGATTTTATATGCTTATACGTCATCAGTGTTTCTAGCCGAGAAATAATGCAACTTTTCATGCGCCTTTTGCGCTTATAATCTACATTATTACAACGCTTTAATTAACAATACTTGTTTAACAAGTTCACTAAAATAGTCTTTGTAATATTGTGATTCGTAATGTGAATAGGAGAAACCAAAAGGATGATTTTTATCTGCATGATACTGCTTTCCTGTTAAATCAATTACTTTGACTTGTGGATAATGTTGAAGCAATAAATTGTCTAAATTCTCCCATATTTCATTCGCTTTTTTAATTTGTTGTATCGTAGAAAATGTCTTGAGCTGTCCTTCTTCACTATACTTTTCCGCTAATCGACCTCTATTTAAAATAATATGACTTTCAGGAATGATGTTAGTTATATGATGCATAAATTTATGTAACTCAGCTAACCACTCATTATAATAGTCTGTATCATTGTCAAATTCATGCGCATTCCATTCACTGACATAGTCCCCTAAATTGGGATTATCTTTAATCAAATAATTATAAGTAATCTTGCTACCATTGTTTAACTTTAATGATGTTAATAAAGCATCAGCATATAAATCAATAACGAGTATTTCAGCACCTGATTGGCGTAGCTCATCATAAAAGGTTTTAGCCATATCACGTGCAATATGCTCAAATTCATGATGTTGCTTATATTGCTGCATTAATGATGCTGGTGCTGGCACTGCATTTAAAGCATCCAAACGACTATGGAATTGAGTGAATACACAGTTCATATATTTTTTATAATCTGGATTAAAATAAGGTGATGTATTTAAACCATTGCGCGAAAAACAAGTTCCTAAAACAGCAATTTTCGGCACTTCATAGGCTTGTGATTGTGTCTTTTCTAAGACATAAAGACTTAAACCTCCTCGCCCATTAATGTAAAACTTAGCATTCATCGTGTTACTCAGTGTTACATAGCGCGTATCTATCTGTTTATGATTTGTAGGAATAACGAATCGTGCTGTCTCAAAATTTTTACCAATGAGCACATCAAAGTTATCACCGTCTTTAGTATAAATTTTGTGCAATTGACCTAGATCAATGATGGCACTCTGCTTAATTGTAGGAAATTCAACATACTCGCGATAATGAAATGGATTGCCTTGTCGCGAACGTAAAGCTAGATAAATAGTGTCATGAGCCAATTCCCTATCACAAGTCAGACTATATAATCGTTGGTTGACTGCTTGTATGGATATAGGTAATGATGTCACTTGTTGCTGCACATTTCCATATAATAAAAAGTTATCTTTTTGATGATAATCAACAGAATATTGTGCTAACAACGCCTTATTTTGATGAATCCAATCCGTTAATTGCACTTTCTCTACATACTGATTTCCACAATCATCTTTTAGTTGTACATAAACACTCCAGCGTTGTTGTCTAATAGCTAGATGTTGCATCATTGTTAGCATATCTTCCATGATTATGTGCTTATCTTTAGTTACAAAGTATTTAGCAGTTGGCAACATCGTTCCAGCGACTAATTGCCCTAAATATGTCGTACATTTGTAATCACTGATTAATTGAAGTTGATTGCCTTGACAGTGAATTTTTACGAGATTGTCTTTAGCCGTTAAAGTAATATACAACGCTTCTTTATCAACGTGTATAGTTACAATATAAAGTGGATTAATATCGTCCAAAATAATAGGTTCTCTGGCCTCAACATCAAGTGCCATTTTAATTTTCAAACCACTGATGATACCTGAACTAAAATGATGCTTCAAATCTAAAGTCACCATGTGATTATTTATTTCAAATGTTAATGGAAATTTTTGTAAAAAAATACCAATGCGATCTTCAAATTGATACATAATATCGGTTGGTTGTTGTATGTGATGAAAACAGAGCTTTCCCTGTTCTACTGATATAGTCGTCTTCATTGCTTTTTCCTCACTTCAACTGCTTAATAGTGTCAACTAATGTTTGATTAATATGGTGCTTAACTTCAAACAATTTATCGTAAGCTATTTGATATTGTGGTAATAGTTTAAAGTCATTGGCAGCCAATTTCTGAAGTGCTTCTGTAACTTGTTCAATTGTAGTCACAACTTGACCGATATCTCGATATTGAATCTGTTTAGACGGTACATGATGTGACAGATATTTATTATATTGATAAAATATGACATTTTTTTGCTGGAATAAAAAGTCCACCGCTACCGATGAAAAATCAGTAATTAAAAATTTTGATTGTGCAATAGCCGTTGGAATTTCGACATCACTCATTGAACAAAATTCAATTTCAGCATGTTCACTCATTAAGTACTTACTATATTTATCAAATTGTGGATGTAATAATACCCTTAGCGTTAAGTTATAGCGTTGCAAAAAGTCTAATACCGTAGAGTTATTTAGCAATTCTACCATTTTATGATAGTACTCACTGCTTAAAAATTGTGCCGTTGTCAAATATTGTAATCCACGTTGCCATGTTGGCATAAATAATACTTTTTGACTTTCACTAATTTCCACAGATGTTTCCAATAAATTATCATGTCTTGCCATACCTGTAATCAATACTTCATGTTCATCGTAACCTAATGTTTCAGTAATAATTTGTTTTTCAAATTGATTATTTGCTGTTATATAGTTCACTAAATAATTATTCTTACTTAAATATGGCGATATATTGTGAATAATCATTCCATGCTGAATAGAGATAATTTTCTTTTGTGCAAGTTCTTGTTGATAAATATGTTTATACAAACGATTATTGTACGGTAACAGCGTTTCTTCGGCTGTAAATGACGTAATATAATTATCCGCAGCAAGCATTAATAACTTATGTTTAATCGAACCAAAATTGATTACTTTTCCTAGGTTTTTCACTTTTGCACGTGCATGCTTAGCATGTTTGTCCAAAATATAATATGCTTTAATTTCACTACATTGTTGCGTTAAATATTTAAACAAGAAATAAGAATTATCTGATGCGCTGTCTTTACGTTCTGAAATCAGCCATATTGGCTTGTGTATGATCATTTTAAATAAATGTGCAAAGCATTTTAAACTATATTTTTCTAGATATTTTAGTATTAGCTGTAATTTTATACGTGCATCGCGATATTTTTGTGTCTTTATCCAAGCATCTGAAGTTCTGAGTTGTTCAAATTCATTATCCCTATTCTGTTCCAAATTTTGATTAACTTGGTACCAATAACGACGACTGCGATATAATGTCAATGCACTCAATGCTTCATCAAAGTATCGTTTAAATACTAAACCATAAAATAAATACAACCTTGTTTGTTTACGTTCCCTCAGTTCTTTCAAACCACTAAATTTTTGTGCAATTATCTTCATTAATTTAAGTTGCTTTTCTTTATCCACGTCTCTTTCAAATACTTGATTATCAATAACAAAGTCTAAAAAGTGAATTAAATCTTTTTTTGAAGCGAAACCACCTATGATTTGAGCGGTTGATAAAGATTCCAATAAGTCAATCGTTAAATCGATAATATCATGCTTATATTCCTTGTTTTGCGTATTTCTTCCAATATAATTTGCCGAAATATACGCTTTTGATGTTATCGTAGCCGTAGCTTGAAAATAGGTCATTAAATCACAATGCTCTTGTGTTTCATCTCTCCGTATTAAAATAGTAGCAAACCATTCTCTATAATTGTTATATGTATAAGGCATTTGTTTGAGATATTTTACATCTCTAAGTGTCCACTGTACTGCAGTAGCATCAGATGATTGTAATGTTTGAATTGCTTGTTCAAGCTCTACATGATTAAAAGTAAAGTTAGGGTTGGCAAACAAGATATAGTCATAACCTTTAATATCTATATTGATACTTTTTTCATCTGCTATATAAATCGTTTCAACATGTTTAAAAGCCTCACAATGCTTAAGTGCTTTATATTGTTGGACATTCATGTTCCTTGTTTTAAAGAGTACTAATAATATGTTCATCGTTGTTTCAATCCTATAGTTCGTTTTATTGTTGTCACTAAACGGTGTAATTTGTAACTTTTACTGCTCTTAAAGCGTTTAATTTCTGCAGCTTTCGCTTGTAATGCGGTTGCACTATAAAAATATCTTCGTCGCGCTTCTAATAATGCTGCATAAGAAATTGCAAGTTCATATTCGCGCTGTTGTATCAAGTGAATAATAGGTAATTCATGACGTAAATATAAATTAAAAATACGTGGTTCATAATGATTTACAATGTCAAAAAGCTCAGTAAATATTTTTAACTTTTGACTATTATCAATAAGATAAAATTCTTGATCTAAGACTTTCCAAAAGATTGAACGTAGCGCATTAATTTTAAAAAATTGTAATTGTTCTTTATTATAAAAAGGTTTACAAATATGATATGCGGCAATATCGTTTTCAATGGAGCGCATCACATCTTGATGTGTGATTGATTTATTATCACCTGTATCACGATTACGATAGTAATAAATAATTTGTGGCGTGTATGAAAATGATTGTGCCTGGGTATACAGCAATGTATCCACCAATTTATCTTCTCCATTACGAAGCCCCTCTACAAACGAAATATGATGTGCATCATAAAATGATTTTCGAATTAATTTCAGTACAACGCCAACTTTCACTTGCGAGAAAAATGGAACATCGTCGAGCTTTACATGCTCATACGTCTTATTTAATTTATATTCTTTAAATGTCACATGCTGGAATGTCGATCCATCTTCATTAAAAGACACCATTTTTCCCATAGCAAAATCATCTTGATCTCCCATTGATGCCAACAATTGTTCATACGCATCCGATGCTAAAATATCATCCGGATCCATAAAGTGAAGAAAATCGCCAGTTGCTTGAGCCACACCAATATTACGTGGTTTTCCTGGTGCACCATAATTAACAGGACATTGATATAATTTAAAATGGCTAAATTGTTGTTCATAGTTACGCATTTTAGCAACACTATCATCAGTGGAACAATCATCTATAAGAATGACTTCTATCTTTTCTTGCCCAATACTTTGATGAAGCAACGAGTCTAAACATGCTTCAATGTAATCCGACACATTGTATACAGGCAAAATGACTGAAATTAACATTAAGATACCTCCTTATTTCTACGACTTGAAACGCTATAATATTTGATTGAATACATTAACTTTTTTAACATGCGCATCCCTAAAGATGGATTATAAATATTCATTTTGACACCACGCTCATTATCAATAATTCTGAAGTAACCACCTATTAGCAAACGATAGCGTGGCAGTCGAATTTGAAAAGTTTTACGACTAAAATTTTTCACCTTAACACCTAAAATGATTAATGGCTTATCGTGTATTAACATTGCTCGAGCTTTTAACTTGCCATGTGAATCAATATAAATTTGCGTACTATCACTCATATCAAACGCCTCTTGAGACAATGAAAAGTGTAATTCACGACTGCCCCAATGATAATGATGCACAATGATATTTATTTTTTTATAATCCTTTTCAGCTGGAAATACCATCCCTTTATGCTGATAAAGGATGTGTTTATAGCAATTATCAATTGGTAATGCATCTATCATCTCTATGCTTATGTATTGTAGTAATACTTTTGTTTCTATGTTAAAACGAGTATTGTCTTGAATGTATTTTAAATTTAAATAACCCTGGTTATGTTCTAATATATAGTTCAAATAATGTAACACGACCAAATATTGAATATAAGGTAAAACCCTGCCGTATAAATCGGTAGAGCGTTGAATTAATTCAAGATAATTTTTAACGATATGAGGCGCATACCTATTTTGATCCTTCCATGAGTTAATACTTAATGACCGGTAATCATCTCTGTTATAGAAATAATTAACATGTTTAATTAAGCCATAAGACTTGACGTCTAATAGAATCGTATTAATAAACTTTGCATCTTCCCAAAAATCAATCGTCTCATCGAATGTATACTTATGATGGTTAAACAACGATTTTCGAAAGACCATTCCTCCAATATGATATTGAATATCTTGGTACTGCTGTGTAATATCTACTACATGCCTACGTTGTTGAAAACGATAATTTAAATTTTGAGCTGATAATGTATGGCCTTTACGTATTAATATAGGCGCACTTGCTAATTTTACGTGCGGATATTTAAGAAAAAATCGACTGGCTTCTTTGAAAAAATTTGTGCTCACATAATCAGAGTCATCAATAAATGTCACTAATTTTGTCTCAGGACTCATAAGTGACATGCCTAAATTTCTAGCTGCACTGACACCTTTATTCGTTTGATTAATAATTTTAATCTGTGCATGATTTTGATGGCCTTTTAAAATTTGTGCCGTCGAATCAGTGCTACCATCATTGATAACAATAATTTCATCCTCTTCAAAATACAGACAGCTTAATAGCTTATCTAGTGTATGTGCAATATATTTTTCACTATTGTATGTAGGAATGATGATTGAAAACACTCGTAAGCTCCTTCCGATGCAACAAGGCTATCTATTTATTAACGCGTTTTAAACAAGCTACTAATTAACTACTGTATATTAACAAAATACATTATGATTATACACCATTTATTAACTAAAATATAACCTATATTTTTTATTTAATAAACACTTGCCTATAATCGTTGTAACTGCCAAGCGAATACACTTTTCAAATATTAAAATTTTAAATCACTGACAAAAAAAGAACCTCCTGAGAGGTCCTAGATTTAAATATATTCATCCTATTTAGCAATATACTTTCGAAGTTAATTAATGCGCGTACACCTTTATTACCAGCCTTGACCATCGATATCTAATGTATCTAATTGCCCATCTTGTAAACCTTGTAACGCCTGTTCTAACGTTGCTAGTGCTTCATCTAATTGCTCATAGGTAATGACTAATGGTGGTTGAAATCTCAATACATTACCTGCAACGGCAATAATGACAACACCATGTTCAAAACAATAATTACATATTTTTAAAGCTGCTTCTGGATCTCTTGTCTTATTTTGCTTATTTGACACAATATCAATGCCTATAGAAAGCCCGATGCCTCGAACATCACCAACATACTCATAACGTGAAGTCCATTGTTCCATACGTTGGCGTACATAGCGCCCTTTATTGACACTTGCTGATAATAAGTCGTCTTCTTCAAGCATTTCAATTGTTGCGAGTGCTGCCTCACAACTTACCGGATTAGCCCCAGTAGTAAATAAATGGGCTGGTGCTTCCAAGCTATCAATAATTTCTTTACGTGCCACTAACGCAGACATTGGTAGGCCTCCAGCTAATGACTTTCCAAATGTAATCATATCTGGTATAAAATTAAAGTGTTCCACCGAACTCCAAGTGCCTGTTCGACCTAATCCTTGCTGAATGTCATCAACAGCAATTAAAATTCCGTGTTCTCGACATAAAGCTGCTAATGCCTCAAAATAGCCTGCGACTGGCTCTAGTAATCCACCATCACCTTGTATCGTTTCAACAACAATACATGCCACTTCGTCTGCGGGTACGTATTTCGCAAACATTTCCTTTAGAGGTGCTAAATATTCAGCAACTGTATTTGCAGTTGGCTGTTCAAACATTCCTCTATAGTTATCAGGAAAAGGTATGTGATAAAAGCCATTTAGTAATGGTCCATAATGTTTGCGCATATTTAAACTAATCGCGGACATAGATAATGAGCCAAATGTTGATCCATGATAAGCGTTAGTAAAGCTAATAATATAAGGACGTCCCGTGTAAGCACGTGCAAATTTAATGACACCATCATTAGCATCAGATCCACTTAAACCAAAGGTTACCCTTTTTTCAAAGTTGCCAGGCGCAATCTCGCACAACTTTTTAGATAATTTAACCGCCGATTCATGATACATATATGCGGGTGTATAGTGAATGAACTTATCTACCTGCGCTTTTATAGCATCGGATACTTTTTTAGGTGCATGACCAACATTTTGCGAACTGGCACTCGATAATAAATCAATATATGATTTACCGTCAACATCGACAAGCGTTGCACCATAACCATGATCTATCACGAGCGGATAATATTTGATACGTCCTGATTTTGCAAAATATTTCCCATCTTCTTCAATAAGTTGCGCTGCTTTACTCATAGTCAATTCATCCTCCAAATACTGCTGACTTATTCGCACAGCAATGTAATACAACCCAATATACAATTAATTATCAGATTTGTAAATATTTTCTGAATAATTAAATTATTAAGTTGTTTGTTCACGCTTACTGTGGATATTTAAAATGATTAAAACAACAAGTACTAAAATTAACATATGTTGTATCGCAGCACGCTATTATGTCACTTTAATTTTCATATGGAATCACGTCGTCACCATATTGTTTTTTAATATATGCTTTAATTTCTTTTGATTGTAAAACTTTTAATAATTCTTGGAATTTTTTATCTTTTTTATGTCCTTCTTGTACTGCAATAATATTAGCAAAAGGTGATGATTTTCCTTCAAATGCAATCGCATCTTTAGATGGTTTTAAACCATTATCAATTGCGTAATTTGAGTTCATGATAACTGCTGCACCTTCACTGTTATTATATGTTTTAGGTAAAAATTCAGCGCCTTGTTGATTATTGAATTTCAAATGCTTTTTATTTTCAGCAATATCTTCAAACTTCGCATCTTCAATTTTCACTCCTTTTTTCAACTTAATTAAGCCTTCGTTAACAAAAAATGATAAAAAGCGTCCTTCTTCTGCTGGATTATTTGAAACATAAATGGTTGAACCATCTGGTATGTCTTTAATATGTTTATATTTTTTACTATATACGCCCATTGGAGTTGTAAAGACTTTGCCTACTTCTTCAATCTTATAGCCATGACTTTTTCGTTCTGCCTTTAAATAAGGTACATGTTGGAAGAAATTGGCATCTACATCACCTTTATCTAATAATTTGTTTGGTACTTTATAGTCATTAACAATCTTAACTTTTAAATCATAGCCTTTTTTCTTCATTGCTTCTTGTGCATGTTTTAACACATCTCCATGTGGTGCTGGTGTTGCTGCAACGGTAATAGTCTTGCTCGCTTCTTTATTGTCTTTGCCACACGCTGATAAAGCTAGAGTAATAATTAACACACTAATCATGATGACCCATTTTTTCAATTGTATCCTCACCTTTCTAATTGCTACTTCAATAAAGATGAAAACAGTCGAATTCAAGACATAAAAAATACTTTCTCAAATTAAGAGAAAGTACGCACACTTTCTCTCATCTCTTAAAGTACTTTAAACCTTATGTGACTTGGCACCATGTCATTCACTGACGGTTGCCGGGCTTCATAGGGCACATCCCTCCACCACTCTTGATAAGAGTCTTCTTACTTTTATTGAATTAAATTTATCCTATCACTATGCAAAGAGAACGTCAATTAGATTTTTGAATTTTCTGACTAATAATTGTTTTTTACACTTAGGGGAAAAGATAACTAAATCGTTTTAAGGAGAAATGCCTAATGTATTATTTAAAATATCATTTAACGAGCGCCTGTCTAATTAGTATGTTGCTATTATTCATATTGTTTATCATAGATTTGTTAACTGACACAACCCAGTTAGCTCAATTACTTATCAATATAGACTTTATTATTCCTAAACAATTCACCCCGTTATGGCTTGAAATCCTTATTCATTTAATCATTGGTATTGTTGTTTATATGATGTTATTACTGCTCTATCGAGTTAGAAAGCAATGGTATGCCATTGGTTATGTGGCATCTATGTTATCTTTTATAGTGCTGTATCCATTTCTCATTCATATCGCTGTTTGACCTATCTTTCATTTTAGCTGGTCAGAATATAGTCTATGGCTTTTAGCACATATTATTTTTATCGTTTGTGTGGCTAGAAGTATTCCATTTATTGATAAAAGATAAATAAGTATATCACTGTATAATTAAGCTTTGATAACATTTAAAAAAGCAAATGCTATATTTGTATAAAGTTAATTTTAGCGCATACGTAAATACAATATTAAGATTACCTTAGGATTTGTTAAAAACGCCCGCACATTAAGCTGATGATGATACACTTACACTGTAAAGTTATTTACTATGTGAATGGGGGTTTCATAATGAAACAAATGGTTCAAATTATTTTATCTGTTTTTGCGCTATTCTTGGTATTAACTGCAACAAGCGTATGTGTTACTCAAGCAGATACCATGTCCCAACAAGATGCAATCACAACTGCAAAGCAAGCTATGGCACGTAGTGGTGGCAATCCAGATTTGCAAAATTTTAATACAGTTATAGACAAAGGTAACTACTTTAAAATCAAAATCATACTTAAAACTAATGACAGTGTCGGTACTTATAAAGTTTATAAAAACGGCCAAGTTGAATATAAAAATGGTAAATTTGGTGTATATAACCTATTAAACCCTAACCAAACATATGCAGCTAGCGAAATAGCTAATACCTCAACTCATATGGCACAACAAGAACAGCAAAATAACCCCGTAGATTGTAAAAAGGAACTTAATCGCTATTATGTGGGTAATATCAAATCTACGGAATTACCTCAGCAGAATGCCTCACTCCCTGAAACGGGTCACACTTCAAATAATATAATAACATTAGCATTTGGTATTTTAGCACTTATGAGTGGTTTGGCATTGACGTTCATGCGCAATTCAAAACACTAAAGTATTCATAAGTACATTTAGGACAAATCAAATGTATTGTTCTCTTTCGATGATCATTATGATCACCGTGTATACCAATTATAATGAATGGTACTGTTTACTTTTACATGTAAACCAAGTAACTTGATGCTCAGTTCCCGCTTAAAGCTGTCTTAATAAATCACGTTGTTGCTTCGGTAAATTCCAAATATATTGAATAAATTCTCAATCAAGCCTTTGCGGATTGCCGTAAAGGTTCTTTGTTTGTGGCTTACGTCATTATTTTAAATAACAGATTATGACTCTAATTATGCATTTCAACCGCGTTTCTTTTAGTCAATTGACTTATCTACACACATGACCCTTAGCGCTAGAGTGGCTACTTTACTATCGATCATCCATTTATCCTGTTACATAATACACATCAATGCTTCAGTTAACTGCGATTCACTTATGGTCTGATTATCATCAATCATTGAATACGATCAATATAATAGTATGGAAAGCTTAAAATATTTTGTAATTGACATGCTAATGAAGATTTACCCCTGTCTGGTACTCCCCAACGGTCAATAGTCGTCATGCCGTGTTCGACTCCCCTACGATAAAAATACGTCTATTTTTTGAAACTCTACAAATTTTATTAAGAATATTCAATAAATATGAGTAAAAAAGCTTGAGAATATATTCATTTTTTATCATACTATTAGTGAAACTTATTAGAAGGAGTGGAAAGTAATGAATAAAGAACAATTAGAAAAGGTAAAAAATGGTAAAGGCTTTATCGCCGCTTTAGACCAAAGTGGTGGTAGTACACCTAAAGCTTTAAAAGAATACGGTGTTGGCGAAGACCAATATAACAACGAAGACGAAATGTTCCAACTTGTTCACGACATGCGTACGCGTGTTGTCACTTCACCATCATTCACTTCAGATAAAATTTTAGGTGCGATTCTATTCGAACAAACAATGGATCGTGAAGTTGAAGGCAAATATACTGGTGACTACTTAGCAGACAAAGGTGTTGTTCCTTTCTTAAAAGTAGACAAAGGCTTAGCTGAACAACAAAATGGTGTTCAATTAATGAAACCTATCGATAACCTAGATGAAACATTAGATCGTGCAGTTGAACGTCACATCTTTGGTACTAAAATGCGTTCTAACATTTTAGAATTAAATGAACAAGGTATTAGAGACGTTGTTGAACAACAATTTGAAATTGGTAAACAAATTATTGCCAAAGGTTTAGTTCCAATTATCGAACCTGAAGTGAACATCAATGCTAAAGATAAAGCCGAAATCGAAGAAGTATTAAAAGCTGAACTTAAAAAAGGCTTAGACGCTTTAAATGATGACCAATTAGTGATGTTAAAATTAACAATTCCTACTAAAGCAAACTTATACAAAGAATTAGCTGATCATCCAAATGTTGTACGTGTAGTTGTATTGTCAGGCGGATATAGCAGAGATGAAGCAAATAAATTATTGAAAGACAATGATGAATTAATCGCAAGTTTCTCTCGTGCATTAGCAAGTGACTTAAGATATAGCCAATCTAAAGAAGAATTTGATAAAGCTTTAGGTGAAGCTGTTGACTCAATCTATGATGCATCAGTGAATAAAAACTAAGATATATGTTTAAAGCTTAAGCGATAACAGCTTTGAGCGAAAAGCATTGAAATTAAAAAAAGTGCCGACTGTTTCACCTTAAACAGTCGGTACTTTATTATTTTTTATGCTTGATGTACGTCAAACAAATTTCCTACTTGCTTAAAGAAATCTCCAAATTTTTTGGCAGGATTACCTTCGCCAAACATCTCTTCTAAGTTTGCCTGTGATTCACGAGCACTTTGCTCAGAAGTTTGGTACATGTCTGTTTCGTATGCTTTTAGTGCATCTTGTAACGTTACATGACTTTTAATTGCTTCAGCCAAAAGATATGCATCGTAAAGTGCCATATTGACACCTTCTCCTGCAAAAGGGCTCATTAAGTGCGCTGCATCACCAATTAACGTCAAGTTCGCTTGATTATCCCATTTGAAACCAATAGGCAGTTTATAAATACGTCGTAATAATAAATCATCACTCGCATAATCAATGTATTTTTTCAAATTGACGTCCCAATCTCTAAAGTCATGTAATAACTGTTCTTTAATTTCTTGTCTATTCATGGCTTTAAATTGATCAAATTCATCATAATCCATTTTATACGACATATAGACTTTAATTCGTCCATCTCCATTAACTTGACCTAATATCGCTTTGTGATCGCCAAATGCCATCATTTTCCCATTTTTGTTAAATTCAGCTAAATCAGGATACTGATGAAAGACATCTTCAACATTTAATTCTACCATCGATATCCCATTATACTCTACGTCCGTATTTGCTAAATAAGGTCTTACTTTTGAAAAAGCACCATCTGAACCAATTACAAAGTCAAATATTCGTGTACTGTAATCATCAAATGTTACTTCAATTTGCTCATTATCTATATGCGTTAAAGATTTAAATGCTTTATCATAAACTACGGTTTCAGGTTTTAATTGTTCAAAAATAATATCACATAATTCACCACGATCAATTTCTGGTCGTCCACCTTCTATTTGTGGATCAACTAACGCTTCATAGTATACGTTGCCATTTTTATCTAGTACGCGCGTATCTTCGCCGTCAAAGCGTGCTTGTGCTTTAAATTTATCGATAATGCCTGCTTGTTGCAATGGCAATTGACCACTATCATCATGGATATCTAAAGAACCTCCACGATCAATGTTAACATTTAAACCAGCTTTTTCAAAAATATTAACTTCAAAGCCTTGGTGCTGTAACAATAGGCCTAACATTAAGCCTCCAGGCCCCCCACCAATAATGCCAACTCGTCTAATATCTTTTATATTCATAACCCTATTTCTCCAACCTTTTATTTATAGAATTGTTGTAATCGTTCTTTTGTTTCTTGTATAAAGACGTCGAATTCTGCTTTCTTTTTATCATCTTGTAATGTCTGCTGACTTGCTTTCATAAACTCATGGAATAATGTTTGCATTTGTTCACGCACTGCTTTTAGTTCTTCAAAATCAACGTTTTTAAATTGTTCTAAGCGTTTTGTAAACGCATCTTGATCTACATTGTCCTCTAAAAACTTTTTACCTTCATCCGTAATGGTATACACTTTTTTATTTCCATCTTTAGAAATAGATACAAAGTCTCTATCTTCTAACATTTGTAAAATTGGATAAACAGAACCAGGACTTGGTGAATAAAAACCTTTAAATCTTTCTTCTAAGTCTTTAATTATTTGATAGCCATGACGTGATTCTTCTTCTAACATTTTAAGAATAACGAATTGTAAATTCCCTTTTTTGAAAAATCTATCACGCCCACCGTGACGGCCACCGAAACCACCGAAATTTCCAAAACCTCGAGGGCCTCTCCCTGCATCAAATTGTTCAAAATGTGCCATACCTTGTCTCATACCTTCTAAATGTCTTCTAAACATAATTTTCATCACCTTTACTTATTTTTAATCAATTTCGATATATCGATATAATAAACGATATATCGTTAAATGTAAAGCGATATATCGAAATTATTTTTAGGAAATTAAATACTACACTAACAAACCCGTCAGCATAGCGTTAAATAAGTATTTGATTGATTAAATTTTCGTGCTTGAAATTACTTAAATTACGTTTCCAATCTTCAATCATTTGATGGTAAATGCACGCTTCATAATCAAACACATCTTCCTCAAGTAAAGTTATTATGAATATTCAAACTGCAATGTTCTTTCAATTGAATATACCAATGATAATCAAGTATGATTTAAATAATTATACTTATCGAAAGTTGTTGATTGACATGGAAATTTCTTACTTAAATGAATTTATTGTCTTAGCTAAATACCAAAATTACTTTAAAGCTTCTCAAGAACTCTACATAGCACAATCTACACTGTCTAAGCACATTGTTTCTTTGGAAAATGAGTGCGGTTATCGTCTTATAGATCGCGCAAATAAACAATTTGAACTAACAGAATCAGGTAAACTATTTCTGCATTATGCCAAAATCATTTGCCAAAATTATAAAGATTTATCAAAACAGCTTGAGCAACAGGAAAATGATAATTTAATCACCATTAACCTTGGCGCTTCTCGATTAATGATTGAATATGGTATTACAAACTTAATCTCAAAATGTGTTCAAAAATTTTCTAATGTTAGATTTCGTATTCATGAAGGGTCAGAACAAGAATTAGCTCAATTGATTAATGAAGGTAAGATTGACATTAGCTTTTTAAGATCACCACATCCACCTCATGATAATCATTCTTTTACTTATATTGAAGAAAGCTTATGTGCTATTGTGCATGAATCTCATCCATTAGCCTATGTCTCACAAATCGATCTATCGATGCTTGAAAATGAACAACTCTATTTACCACCTGAGTTCGCATTGGAGCATCAAGCTTTTTTAAATTATTGTGAAGAACAACAATTTTATCCATTAATTTCATTTACAGCACCTCGTATTGAAAATTTACTTGAAATGGTAAATACAAATAATGGCGTCGCATTGATTATGGAACAACAGGCTAATTATTACGTAACGTCTCCTTTAAAAATCGTTCAGCTGAATTCACCTATAAAACTCTATATTAACGTTAATGTTCATAATCATTTAATTGCTTCTAAAGAGGTGGCATATTTGCTAGAGTTAGCCAAAAAGCACAGAAACTAATTACAAGCAAATACTGTCAAGAGGCCTAAGATGTACATCATCTTTCTAATGTAGAATGGTTCATGCGCTCAATCCGAATTGATATGCTCCTTATTTGCGACTAATAATAGAACTACGACAAATTAAGGAGGCTAATTAGATGAAAAAGACTTTCATATCACTCTTATTCGCAACAGTTATACTTTCAGGTTGTGGCGTTGGCGAACATCAAAATAATAATTCTAATCATGATGCTAAAGGTGTGAACACTTCAAATGTTAAAATCAAAAATTATAACCAAGCATCATCTGCGCTGCAAATAGATAATTCAAAATGGAAATATGATAGTAAAAATAACGTTTATTATCAACTAAATATAAGTTATGTCTCCAATCCCCAAGCTAAAAATGTAGAAAAATTAGGTATCTATGTACCAGCTGCTTATTTCAAAGGTAAAAAGAATCATAATGGGACATATACCGTTACTGTAAACGATGCTAAGAAAGTTAACGGCTATTCTGCTAGAACAGCACCTATCGTTTATCCAGTCAATACACCTGGTTATGCCGAACAAAGTGCACCTACGTCATATCGTTATAGTAATATTTCTAAGTATATGAAAGCTGGATTCATATATGTTGAAGCAGGATTACGAGGACGTAGTATGAGCATGGGCAATAACAGGAGTAATGCATCAACTAAATCATATGAAACCGGTTCTCCTTGGGGTGTAACCGATCTTAAAGCAGCAATCAGATATTACCGTTTCAACGATAGTAGTCTACCAGGTAACAGTAGTAAGATTTATACTTTTGGTCATAGTGGCGGTGGTGCTCAAAGTGCTATTGCCGGTGCATCAGGTGATAGCAAGCTCTACTATAAATATTTAGAACAAATTGGCGCAGCCATGACAGATAAAAATGGAAAATATATCAGTGATAAAATTGACGGTGCTATGGCGTGGTGCCCTATTACAAGTCTAGATCAAGCCGATGCTGCTTATGAATGGCAAATGGGACAATATGGTAATGAAGGTAATCGCAAGAAAAATTCATTCCAAAAACAATTATCAACCGATTTAGCATCATCTTATGCAAGCTACTTAAATAAACTAAATCTGAAAAATGGAAATACTACATTATCATTAACTAAATCTAAAAATGGTCAATATACTGAAGGCTCATATGCTAAATATCTAAAAAAAGAAATTGAAGATTCAGCTACAGAATTCTTAAATAATACAACATTCCCTTACAAACAAAATAGCACTGAGCAAGCAGGCATGGGTAATGGTGGACCTAGCGGTGGAAAACCTTCTGGTAAAATGGGATCTATGCCTCAAATGAGAAAACAATCTTCAAATAAAACATACAAAACAATGGATGCTTACTTAAAAGATCTAAATAAAAAAGGCACATGGATTACGTATGATAAGAAAACAAAACGCGCACATATTACAAGTCTTAAAGACTTTGCGAAATATTATAAACAACCTTCTAAATCAGTTTCAGCCTTTGATGATTTAAAACGTAGCCAAGCTGAAAATGAAGTGTTTGGAACATCAGGTAGTGACAGTAAATTACATTTTGATCAATCACTAGCTAAACTTTTAACAGAAAATAAATCTAACTATAGCAAACTAAATGGTTGGAATAGTAACTATGTTTCATCATATAAAAATGACTTAACAAAAACAGATAAATTAGGCACAAGCATGTCAACAAGAATGAATATGTACAATCCAATGTATTACTTATCTGATTACTATAGCGGGTATGGTAAATCTAATGTGGCAAATCATTGGAGAATTAGAACAGGTATTCAACAAGGAGATACGGCCTTAAATACTGAAACTAATCTTTCTCTAGCTTTAAAAGAACGCGTTGGTTCTAAAAATGTTGACTTCAAAACAGTTTGGGATCAAGGTCATACAATGGCAGAAACATCAGGTAATAGTGATAGTAACTTCATCAAATGGGTAGAAAGTATTAATAAAAAATAGCTAAATGTATTAAACAGCCTAAAACATCATCATGTTTTAGGCTGTGAACTAATGATTGGCAGTAGTTGACTCAATTGAAAATATGCTTATAGCATGCTTTTTCAATCTTAGTCAACCTTGCCAGAGCTGGACTAAGAATTCATAATGAATTCTGTTCAGCTCTCTTTTTAATTTACAAAACTTCCCCATTTGACTCAATAACTTTGCGATACCAGTCAAATGAATCTTTCTTGGTACGTTCTAATGAACCGTTTCCTTCATTATCACGATCAACATGAATTAAACCATAACGTTTTTTCATTTCACCTGTCGTAAAGGATACAATATCAATAATACCCCAAGGTGTATAGCCCATTAATTCTACGCCATCTTGATCTACTGCATCAATAGCCGCTTCAATATGTTCACGTAAATACTCGATACGATATTCGTCATGGATTTTACCTTTATCATCAAACTCATCTACGGCACCAAATCCATTTTCAACTATGAATAAAGGAATTTGATAACGATTATATAATGCATTTAATGTATAACGTAAGCCAACCGGATCAATGGCCCAGCCCCAATCACTTTTCTTAATATAAGGATTATCAACCGAATTGGGTAAGCCACCATTTACTATATTATCTTCTACACTAGCCTCATTATCAGATTTAACGACCGTAGACATATAATAACTAAATCCAATATAATCGACTTTACCTTCACGTAGAATCACATCGTCTCCTTCTTGCCAACCAATGTCGAAGCCTTCACGTTCAAACATTTTTGTCGCATAACCTGGGTAATAACCTCGTGCTTGTACATCTGGAAAGAAGAAACGCATACGACTCGCGATTTCTGCCTCCATTATATCTTGCGGATTACAGCTATATGGGTAGATTGGAACATGGGAAATCATAGCACCAATTTCAAAATCTGGATTTATCTCCTTACCAATTTTTACTGCTTTCGCACTTGCAATCAATTCATTATGTGCCACCTGATATAATACTTCTAATTTATTATCATCATCTGTCAACGATACACCAGAGTTTGTCCATAAGAAAATAGGATTATTGATGTCCATTTGGTTATTAATTTCATTAAATGTCATCCAGTATTTAACTTTGTCTTTATAACGCTTAAATACAGTTTCAGCAAAATATGCAAAATAATCTGCTACTTTACGGTTTCTAAAACCGCCATATTCACGTGCTAGATGTAGTGGCATCTCAAAATGCGATAATGTAATCACTGGTTGAATGTCATATTTCAATAATTCATCAAATAAATCATCATAGAATTGCAGTCCTGCTTCGTTCGGTTCTGTTTCATTACCATTAGGGAAAATACGTGTCCATGCAATCGATGTACGCAAACACTTCAATCCCATTTCAGCAAACAATGCGACATCTTCTTTATAGCGATGGTAAAAATCAATACCCATATGATTAGGATAATATTTATCAGGTTCTATATCTTGTGTAATTTCACGTGCTTGACCATGTGCGCCTGCTGTCATTACGTCAATTACACTTAAGCCTTTGCCACCTTGGTCATAGCCACCTTCAAATTGATTGGCAGCAAGTGCGCCGCCCCATAAGAAATCTTGTGGTAATTTAGCCATGTTTAAATCTCCTTTACACTCTATTTTTTAATTACTGTCATTATTTTTTCTCTAGATGTGATATTTTGACTGTCAGCTATGATAATGTCTTCAAATTCATCACTGTTAGTAATAATTACAGGTGTAATAAGTTCGTAGCCCTGTTCTTTAATATAATTTGCATCAAATCTCAGCAAAGGCTGCCCTTCTTCGACCTGATCATTTTCAGCAACAAGTAATTCAAAGCCTTGTCCATTTAATTGCACAGTATCTAAACCAACGTGAACTAAAAGTTCGATCCCCTCTGGCGATGTAATACCTATCGCGTGTTTACTTACTGCAACCATACTAATCACCCCTTTGAGAGGTGCTGTCACTTCATAACTTTCTGGCTGAATGGCTAATCCTTTACCCATCATACCTTCCGCAAATATTGGATCATCTACTTCAGATAATGCTACTACTAAACCTTTTAGTGGAGCATGTATCTCTGTTTCAAGTTGATCAGATGTAGTAGTCAAACGTGTTTGTTCATTTATCTCATGTCCTTCTTCGACGTCAACACCTTCTACCTGTTCTGTCACATCTTCACCATAGCCAAGTACTTGGATTAAAATGATAGGTAAAATAATTGCAACGGCTGAACCAAGTAAAATTCCCCATATTGATGAGATGTTATCAGGACTATAACCATTGACAATTGTTATCGGCCCAGGAAGACCAGCATATGCATAATATTTTGGATTAAAGAAACTTGCAACTAAAGCCCCAATACCACCACTAATACAAGCGATAATGAATGGCTTTTTAAAGCGCAAATTCACACCATACATAGACGGTTCAGTAATTCCAAAGATGCCTGTAATCCCTGCTGATAACGATACACGCTTTAAATCCTTATTTCTCGTTTTGAAGAATACACCCATAACTGCACCAAATTGAGCAATAACAGCAATTGTTTGAAAGGCTTGGAAAGCATCACTTTTATACTGTTCAAAGTTTGCCAATACCATTGGCGTAATGCCCCAATGAACACCAAAGATAACAAATACCTGCCAAAATGTACCAATTAATAATCCTGCTAACCATGGTGCTACAGCTACGAGCCAGTTAAAGCCTTGTGCAATACCATGTGCAGCCCCAGATGCTAATGGACCAATAATTAATAATGTTAATGGCACCATAATTACAATACTGAAGAACGGTACAAATAACGGGCGTATAACTTCATGAATATATTTATTTAAATATTTTTCAACATATGACAACACCCATACTAATAATAGTGGTGGTAACACTGATGATGTATAGCTTGTTTCACTTAATGGAATACCAATAAATGTAAACGTATGTCCACTCCCAATGCGTTCTACAATTCCTGCTAAATCCGGGCTAACGAGTGCAGCACAACAAGCTACTGCGATATAAGTATTCACTTTGAAATGTTTTGCTGCAGTAATCGCAATAAATATTGGTAAAAATGTAAATGGTGCCCATGAAATAAAGTTAAATACTTCATATGTGCCAGTCTTCTCAAATGATGAAAAGAACATTTTCGCAATAATTAATATACCTTGTAATATACCGGCAGCCGCTAAGACATAAATAAATGGTGCAAAAACGGCAGACATCGTTGCAATAATACGATTAATAATCGTACCTTTTTCACTGTCTTCATCGCTAGATTGTTGATTTTCTTCTCCCAATAATCCCTCAAATTCTTGATAAACACTTGCGACCGCATTGCCAATAACCACTTGAAATTGTCCATTATTTTCAACTACCGTTACTACGCCATCCATACTTGCTACTTTCTTTTTAGCATCCGGAATAGAACGTTTTAAGACGATACGTAATCGCGTTGCGCAATGCGTGTAATTAACGATATTTTCCTTTCCACCAACGGCTTCAAGGATATGTATCGCTAATTTTCTATCTCTTTCACTCATAACACAACCTCCCAATCTATTTAATTTTTATTTATCCCAAATATGGAAACCCTTACACAACTCATTATAATTATACCGGTACAATTTGTAAATCATTTTTATACAATTATACCGGTACAATTTAATTTCAGCTTATTTTTGGTATACTATATTGTAAATACAGCATTAAGGAGATTAATCATGTTAAAGTACGAACATGTTGCACATGAAATTACCGCAGCTATTGCAAATGGGAAATATAAAGTTGGAGATAAACTTCCAAGCCTAGCAGAACTAAAAATAGCGTATCAAGTGAGTAAAAGTACGATTGTTAAAGCATTAGAGTTACTTGAAAAAGATGGTATTATCTATCAAACTCGGGGCAGTGGTATATATGTTAGAAATAGCAAAAAATCTGGATATATTAATCTGTTAAAAACAAAGGGCTTTTCAGATAATTTACAAGGACATCGTGTAACAAGTAAAGTGCTTAACATCGACATCATACCGCCTAACGAGGAAACACAAAAACACTTACAGATAAAAGATAAAGACACACAAGTCTATTTAGTAGAGCGTATTCGTTATTTAGACGATAAGCCGCTTTGCATTGAAACTTCTTATTTCAATAAAGCATTAGTTACCACATTGGACAAAGAAGTTGCTCAAGCTTCAATATTTGATTATTTACAGACGCGTCTCAAGATAAATATTGGTTTTTCTGATATTTATTTCTATATCGACTTTTTAAACGATAATGAAGCAAATTATTTAGATTTAAACGCTCAAGGCCCTTGTATGCGTCATGAACTTACATTCTATACAAGTAAAGGTGAACCTTTTGATTACTCCAATATTGTCTACCACTACAAGCATGCTAACTTTTTTATACCTATAGAAAGTTAGTGTCATCATAGCTTCAGTTAGCTAAATATGGGAACGAGACAGCATTCATTATGAATTTATAATCCCACCCCAGCAAGGTTGACTAGGATTGAACACAGCAAACGTATTTTTAATCCAGTCAACTACTGCCAATATATCGTTCATAGCCTAAAACATAATGATGTCCTAGTCTCACTTAATTGTAAAAAAAGAAGGCAATTTCTATTGAAATTAATAGAATTACCTTCTTCTGCTTATCAGAGACATTGATGTCACTGACTTCTGTTATCGCATTATTTATTATTTTTCATCATCATAATAACCTAATTCAAGGTCTTTAGATGTTTGACGACGTGTTTTTCTCATTAAATCAACATCTGTAATTAATGATTCACCATAAGAAGGAATCATTTCTTTTACTTTTGGTTTCCAGTCATCAGCATATTCTGGGAAGTTTCTTTCAAGAACTTCTAGTGCAACTGATACTGATGTTGATGCCCCTGGTGATTCACCAAGTAAAGCAATAACTGTATGGTCTTGTGAATTAACCACTTCTGTACCGAATTGAATAAATCCTTTGCCGTGTTCTTTAGTATCTTTGATAACTTGAACACGTTTACCAGCAGTGTATAATTCCCAATCTTCATCACGTGCTTCTGGATAGAATGTACGTAAGTGATTCATACAACCTTCTTTAGTCATAATAATTTGATCGAATGAATATTTAAGTAATGGTAAGTTTTTAACGGCAGCCGCTAACATTGTTGTAATGTTATGTGGCTTGATAGATTTGAATAAATCTAAATTAGAACCATTTTTCAAGAATTTAGGTCCAACGTTAGCGAATGGTCCAAATAACAATGTTCTTTGACCATCGATATAACGCGCATCTAAATGCGGCACAGTCATTGGTGGTGTGCCTGGTGGCTCTTTACCATAAACTTTGGCATCATGTTGCTCGATAACTTGTGGATTTGTACAAGCTAAGAATTGACCTGTAATTGGGAATCCACCTAAGTGTTTGCTTTCAGGAATACCTGTTTTTTGTAATAATGGAATCGCTGCACCACCTGCACCAATAAATACATAGTCAGTCACTTGTGTTTGCACTTGGCCAGTAGCACGGTTGCGAATTTTCACTTCCCATTTACCGTCTTTAAGACGATTGAAATCAAGCACTTCATGGTTAAAGTGAACTTCAGCATTTGGATGTGCTTCGATATTTTTAGTCATTTTACGTGTTAACTCACCAAAGTTAACGTCAGTACCTTCGTCGATTTTACTTGCAGCCATTTTACCGTCATCGACACGGCCTTCCATCATTAATGGAACCCATTTTCTCAATGTTTCTATATCTTCTGTATACTCGATATTATCAAACATTGGGAATTCTTTCATAGCTTCGTAACGTTTTTTCAAGAATTTTTGGTTATTAACGCCTCTAACAAAACTAATATGTGGTAGTGGGTTAATAAATTCTCTTGGGTTATCAATGCTACCTGATTTAACTAAATGACCCCAAAACTGTTTAGAAATCTCGAATTCCTCATTAATTTCTTTCGCTTTTTCAATGTCAATTGAACCATCAGGTTGTTCAACAGTATAGTTCAATTCACATAGTGCTGCATGACCTGTACCAGCATTATGTCGTTCGTTAGAACTTTCAAGTGCAGGACGGTCCATACGTTCATAAAGCTTGATATTCCAGTTAGGTTCAAGCTCTTTTAACATAGAACCAAATGTAGTGCTTAAGACACCAGCGCCAATTAAAATGACGTCTTTTGGTTGTGAGTTTGCCATATGTTACACCTCTCTATTGATTACATTTAATTTATATATACAATAAATAGTACTCTTTCCTAAAACACCCATTTATTGCTTTAATTTAGCAAATCGCTAAACTTCTAAATTAAATAAGTACTTCGTGTATAATTTTAAAGCAATATTATGAAATTGTAAATCAGTTAATCTACATCTCAAAGAAAAAAGTTATCGTACAATATAATTTAACTTCAATAAAAATTTTGTTATAACATTTTTTACTAAAAATCCAACGTCAGCACTTAACAAGTTGTGTGACGTTGAATTTTTCATATACCTCATATTTAGTATTTTGGCTGTAAAAATTTTTCAATATAAAATGCTGATTCTTCAATGGATTTATACTCTGTATTAATCACTGTGGCATTTAACTTTTTAAATACTTCCTCAGCATATGATAACTCCTTTTTGATACGTTCTAAGCTATTATACTGAGATTCTTGCGTTAAACCCAGAGTTTCAACACGATTTTTACGTATGTTGGCTATATATTGTGGGCTCGCTGTTAATCCAAAGACCTTTAATCCCTTTTGTTTAAAAACACTCTCTGGAATTGCTACTTCTGGCACCAATGGAATGTTGGCTATTTTATAACCTTTATTAGCCAAATACATGCTTAATGGCGTTTTTGATGTTCTGGAAACACCCACGATAAGTGCATCCGCCTCTCCGATATCTGAAAAATGCTTGCCATCATCATACTTCACTGAATATTCAATAGCCTTAATACGTTTAAAATATTCATCATTTAGTTTTCTAAGTGCGCCACTTTCTAGTAACGGTTCAGTTTGTGTCTGTTCCTGAACGATTGAAATCAATTCTGACATATAATCGACATAAGGCAGTGCTTTTTCTTCGGCAAAGCGATGTCCTAGTGAATTAAATGACGGATTCACTAGTGTGGTCGCAACGATCGCCCCTTGTTCATGTGCTAAATTCAACACATTTAAAAATTCTTCTTCATTTTTAATATAGGGAAATTTTTTAATTTCAACCTGTGTTAAATCCGGAAATTGTGTCAATGTGGCTTGGATCATCCGCTGTGCAGTTTCACCAATAGAATCAGAAACGATAAATAACTTTAATACATGTTGCTTCACTATACTACTCACTTTCCTCCACTTGACTTTGTGCTGTTGCAATAATTGCGCCAGGCACTCTGAATGGTGAACAAGAAACATAATCGATGCTTAATTTATTGAATTGATGGATTGATTTCGCATCGCCACCTAATTCACCACAAACACCAATTTTAATATTCGAATTGACACGTTTGGCCTGTTCAACAGCTATTTGTATTAATCGTCCTACACCGTCTTTATCTAAAGTTTGGAACGGGTCAAGCTTCAATATATTTCTTTCAGTATACACATTTATGAATTTTCCTGCATCATCACGTGAAAAACCATATGCTAATTGCGTTAAATCATTAGTTCCAAAACTAAAGAAATCACAATGTTCAGCTAACTCACCAGCAATAAGACATGCGCGTGGTGTTTCAATCATTGTACCTACAAGATAATCGACTTTTTCGCCAGCTTGTTGTTCTAATTTATGAATTGTTTCCACTAAATCTTCTTTTAAAACCGTAAATTCTTCAACTGTAGATACTAACGGTATCATAATTTCTGGTTTACAATTAATACCTTCTTTTTTCAATCTTATGACACTACTAATGATGGCTTCGACTTGCATTTCATATAATTCAGGATAAGTAACGGCTAAACGACAACCACGATGACCGAGCATTGGATTTACTTCATGCAAATCAACAATACGTTTTTTCAATATGTCCTCGGAAATATTTAATTGTTGAGCAACATGTTGTATGTCTTCAGCTGAATTAGGTAAAAATTCATGTAATGGTGGATCTAATAATCGAACAATCGTTGGACGTTCTCCTGATAATCTAAAGATGGATTCGAAATCTTCAACCTGATATTTTTCAATTGCATTTAAAGCGTCAACACGCTCATCATATGATGACGCTAAAATAAAACGTCTCATCTCAACTAAACGTTCTGCACCAAAGAACATATGCTCTGTTCGAACTAAACCGATACCTTTAGCACCAAATTGATAACCAGTTTCAATATCTTGTGGCGTTTCAGCATTCATTCGTACACTTAAACGTGCCGTATCTTCAGCCCATGTCATAAATTGGTCAAAGTCTTCACTATGCTCTGCATTAACCGTTTTAATTTCACCAAGATAAATATCACCTTTGGAACCATCTACAGAAATTGTATCTCCTTCATGTAATTCACCATCTGGATAATAAACAGTCTTAGCTGATGTATTGATTTCTAAATCTGAACATCCTGTTACACAACATTTACCCATACCACGTGCTACTACTGCTGCATGCGATGTCATACCACCATGTGTCGTAATGATTGCTTCACTTGCAACCATACCTTCTATATCTTCTGGAGATGTCTCTGGACGCATTAATATTACTTTTTTGCCTGAATCAGCTTGTACTTTAGCATCTTCAGCAGAAAAGACGATTTGACCTGTCGCAGCCCCTGGACTTGCTGGTAACCCGAGTGTTGATATTGTAGTTGCTTCCGCTAAAGCTTTGTCATCAAAGTTAGGATGCAGTAATTGGTCAATTGCTTTAACGTCAACCTTTCGCATCGCTTGTTGTTGTGTAATTAATCCCTCATTAGCTAAATCAACCGCAATTTTAACAGCTGCTTTTGCCGTGCGTTTCCCATTACGTGTTTGCAATAAGTAAAGCTTACCGTTTTCTATCGTAAATTCAATATCCTGCATATCTTTATAATGTGCTTCTAATTGTTTTGTTACTTTGACAAAGGCTTGATGAACGTCTGGCATTTGGTCGTATAACGTTTGAATATCTTGTGGCGTACGAATACCAGCTACAACGTCTTCACCTTGTGCATTCAATAAATATTCACCAAACAATCGATTCTCTCCTGTTACTGGATTACGTGTGAAAGCAACACCTGTACCGCTTTTATCACCACTATTACCAAAGACCATTTCTTGAATATTTACTGCTGTACCTATATCATGTGGAATTTCATTTAAATCGCGATAGACACGTGCACGATCATTGTCCCATGACTTAAATACAGCCTCGATGGCTTCTTCTAACTGCTTCAATGGTTCTTGAGGGAATGGTTTACGTGCTTCCTCTAAATAAATTGTTTTAAAGCGTTCGCATATATCTTTTAAGCCATCTGCACTAATTGCAGCATCATTTTCAAAATCATGTCGTTGCTTATAGTCTTCAAAATATGTATCAAACGCAACCATTGGAATATTGTAAACAACTTCGCCAAACATTTGAAGTAAGCGACGGTAACAATCATAAGCAAATCTTACATCACCCGTTTTGCTAGCAAGTGTTTCCACATTATCATCATTAAGCCCTAAGTTTAAAATTGTATCCATCATGCCCGGCATCGAAATTTTTGCGCCACTTCTAACGGAAACTAGTAATAAGTTGGTATCTGAAGAAAAGGCTTTTCCAGTACGTTTAGTGAATGCAGCCAAATGATCAACTAATTGTGTCTTAACTTCTGTCGGTAGTTGCGCATGTTGTCTTAAATATTCGATACACGCTTCAGTAGTAATCGTAAAGCCATCGGGCACTGGCAGGCCAAGGCGTTTCATTTCTGATAAATTTGCGCCTTTACCACCAAGTAAATCTTTCATTGTGCGTTGTCCTTCATCAAATGCATAAATATATTTTGTCAATGTGTTCACCTCATATTATTATGTCATACTAATTATTTTAAAGTATGTCATAAATATGCGAGTTTTACAACAATAACATATATAAAATGAAATATTATATACTTTTAAAGTCACATTTCACTAAAATTATTAGTCTTTTTGAATGTGTATGCAGTAATTAAATTATTGTGTCATACTATTTTGAATAGTACAGAAAAAAACCGTAAAGCATGCTTCAACATCCTTTACGGTTAAGTTAATATAACAGTTTATTGTTTAAATTGTTGGTTGTACTTTTGACGTTCTGCATCACGCAATTCTACACGACGAATTTTTCCGGAATTGGTCTTTGGTAAATCTTCTACAAATTCAATCGCTCTAGGATATTTATATGGTGCAACGGTCTTTTTAGTAAAGTCTTGCAATGTTTTAACTAAGTCATCACTTGCTTTATAACCCTCATTTAAAATAACAAATGCTTTGACTATATTTCCACGTATTTCATGGGGACTGGCTACCACTGCACATTCTTTTACGGCTGGATGATGAGTTAATGCATCTTCTACTTCAAAAGGTCCAATCGTGTAACCAGAACTGATGATGATATCATCACTACGTCCTTCAAACCAGAAATAACCATCTTCATCAATATGTGCTAAATCACCAGTGATATAATACTTCCCAGCATGTGCGGCTTTAGTTCGCGCTTCATCTTTATAATAACCTTTAAATAATGCTGGTAAATCTAGTGGTACAGCAATATTTCCTTTCACACCAGGAGCAACTTGGCGTCCTTCATCATCAACTACTGTTGTGTCACTACCTGGAATTGCTTTACCCATAGAACCTGGGCGTGGTTTTGTATCTTTTAAAAATCCAATCAATAATGTGCTCTCTGTTTGACCATAGCCATCACGAACAGTAAGCCCAAAGTGCGCTTCAAACTGATTAACAACCTCTTTATTTAAAGGCTCACCAGCTGATACTGCACTATGTAAATGATGAATATCATACTTATCTAAATTGGATAATTTAGCCATCATTCGATACTCTGTTGGCGTACAGCATAAGACATTAATCTTAAAATTTTGTAATAGCTCTAAGTACCGAGTAGGATTGAACTTGCCATTGTAAACAAATGCTGTAGCTCCTGACCCCATAATAGAAAGGAAAGGTGTCCATACCCATTTTTGCCAACCTGGTGCAGCGGTTGCCCACACAAGATCATCTTCTTTAATACTTAACCAATGCTTAGGTGCCATTTTCATATGAGCAAAACCCCAACCATGTGTATGTGTAACTGCTTTTGGATTCCCTGTTGTACCGGACGTATAAGATAGTATCGCAATATCATCTCGACTGGTTGGTGCCATATCTAATTCTTCACTTTGATTCAAGCGCTCGTCATCAATAGAAATCCATGCTTCATGGTGTCCTGCGACAACAAATTTAGTTAATGATGTATACTCCTCTATATTCAAAAACTCTTTAATAAATTCCGGCATAGTAATAACCGCATCTATTTCTCCGTGCGAAATACGATATTGCAAATCTTTAGTACGCAGCATTTCAGAACTTGGAATAATTGCAATACCGAGCTTTAATGCAGCGATATAAATTCTATATGTAGAGATTGACCGCGGCATCATGATTAAAATTTTATCTCCCTTTTTGAGACCATGATTTAACAGCACATGCCCGACTTGATTAGCTTGTTTCATTAAGTCTGCATAAGTTACCGCGATTGGGTCATTATGTCCATTTTCATAAATAATTGCATTTTTATCTTGGTCAGAAACATGTTTTTCAATTTCACTGACAATATTATATGTTTCTGGCGCTAATAAACTTGATTGTTTCATATCGTAACTTCCTTTCGCCTTCCAATGATATTATCTTATCAAACCCTATAATGCATTGAAAAAGTAAACACTTATGAAAGTGGTTTCATTATAAAAAAGTATAAAGTTGTTAAAATTAATTATAAAAATTCTGTGATGATCGATTTCTTTATAACAATGAATAGTTAAAAATTGTTCAGACTTCTATTTTCAATTCATAAAATAATTAGCTCTTCCCTTTTGAAATTTGAGAGCGAGACAACATTTATTACAAATTCGTAGTCCCGCCCCTGCAAAGTTGATAAGGATTGAAAACAGCTTGGTACCATCCCATTTTCAATCCAGTCAACTACCGCCAATATAGAGTTCATAGCTTAAAACATAATGATGTCCCAGACTCCGTGTATATGAAAATTAATTAAGAAAGATTATGAATCATGCTAACTTCTCAAACTTATCAACTCGTATTGTTTTACTACTTAGATATTGATATAAGAGATTATCTAATGCAGTAGCTCATAACTTTAATTACAGTTTTTAAAAGAAATTTAATATTCTAAACAACAAAAATGACAATTTCTACTTTATTTTAATAGAAATTGCCATTTTTCGACTTACAGTGATTGATGTCCCACCTACTCAAGTCTGGTGACACTTTTATGAAGTATATCGTTCACATATAATCCCAATATGATAAGACAATTTGCGATTGACTAACCGTACGTCCGCACCTTGTGACGTGCCACGTTTTTGATGTGTCTGTGAATAGGCCGAAGATTGTTGCCAATTTTTAAACGATTGATGGTTCAACCATTGCGTAATGATGACATAATGCTGACCTTGTTCATTTGGGCGTAAAAAGCGTAGCGCTCTAAAACCAGATACAGATGCTAAATGTTGTTGACGCTGTAAAAATTTTTGCTCAAATGCTCCTTCTTGTCCTTTATTCACATATAAATGATTTAACATACAATAGCCATTATCGATTAATTCATTTATAGACTCTAAAATCATATAATCAAAGTGCTGATGATTTTTATAAATGCGCATTGTTTGCGGCGAAGTGGCTTCTAAAGCATAATACGGTGCTTTTTCATTAATCTTCATTAACATTTTCCTTTGGTTCTGTCTTTATGTGATCTACTAAACTAAAGTGCACTGTTTGCTGTTCATATAAAGATAATGAACGCTTTACTGTTTCTAAATGTTCATCATCTAACTCAATCTCATCGATAAAATAGCTCAATATATTATCAGTTGTCTTCTCATGTTTAGGAAACTGACAATCCTTGTTTAAATAATGAGCTAATTCTCCTAGAGGCGTCTGGTCTCCGACAAAGTTCTGCATGTAATCATAAAAAGTCACACTTTCACCTCTTCATTAGTATGTATCCCCATACTAACACGTAAACAATAATAAAACATCATATATTTAACTATTTCCAATAAAAAGTTATAAATTTTTAAATTTAATTTAACAAATAGTTAATTTAAATTAAGATATCTATCCTTGTAAATAATCTAAAACAATTGTACCTACAGCTTCTGCAGCAACTAACATGGAAGATTCGTCGATATTAAATTTCGGATGATGATGCGGATATGCATGTCCTTGCTGTGGTGCGGCTCCTGAATATAAAAATGTACTTGGTAACACTTGAGCATAATATGCGAAATCTTCTGATGGTGGTTGTGGTTCACATTCTTCTACGCCTATTACATCTGGTAATTGCGCTTGTCTTAATGTTTCAACAATATAAGATGTAAACTGAGGATCATTGTATAACGCGGGATAATCTGGGTGAAATTCAAAGTCATATTGAACATCAAATGATGTAGCTATACCTTGAACAATACGTTCAAGTTCATATTTAATCGTGTCTCGTGTGGCATCTGTTAAAGCACGAACATCTCCTTCGATTTCAACGGTATCTTTTATTACATTAAACTGACCTTTACCATCAAAGGATCCTATCGTCACAACGCCTGTTTCAAAAGGACTCAATCGTCTTGAAACTACATTTTGCGCTGTAGTGACGAAGTTAGCACCAGCGACAATCGCATCCTTAGCAGTATGAGGTGATGAGCCATGTCCACCTTCTCCGTGTATAGTTAATTTAAAATAAGCGCGTCCTGTTTGGGTATTACCTTCATGGTAATAAATTTTACCTGATGTCATATTCGTCATAACATGAATGCCTAAAACGTGATCAACACCTTCTAAAACACCGTCCTCAATCATACCTTTCGCACCACCTGGTGGCATTTCTTCTGCTGGCTGATGAATGACAACGACTTTACCACTAAATTGATCTTTCATTTCAATTAATGTTTCCGCTAGAACAAGCATATATGCCGTATGCGCATCATGACCACAAGCATGCATGACTCCTTCATTTTGGGAAGCATATGATAATCCAGTATCTTCTTGAATTGGTAACGCATCGAAGTCCGCACGAATGGCAATCGTTTTACCTGGTTTGCCACTATCAATGGTCACTTTTACACCATTAGGACCAACATTCGTTTGGACATCACACGCTTTGTCCTTATAGAATTCAGCAATATACTTAGGTGTTTCTGTTTCATGGAATGATAATTCTGGATGTTCATGTAAATATCGACGTATATCAATCATACGTTGCTCTTTTGCTTTTAAACGTTCAACTAATGTTTCCCCCATATTCACCACTCCTTTTATTATTTATAAGTCCATTATAAATCTTTCACAATAAGATTTGTTGTGACACACACTCAAGTAATTTTATAAGTATAAAAAAAGCAGGACTGAAATCTAATTTTAAAGATTTCATTATCCTGCATCATCTGCTTTGCTTGTGGAAATGCTTGTAGCATCTCTCTATGCTGGGGGCCACCCCAATTTGCTCTACTTGTCAAATTTCTTGTCGAAATTCTCTCTGCTGGCCTCATTAGTATGGGTAGTATGGATTGTGTTCCATTGCACCATCGTTGGGGTCGTGTTTGCCATGGATGTAATAATCTACGTATTGTGGTTCTAATGGTTTTTTGCCGCGAATGATATCTGCTGCTTTTTCGGCAAGCATAAGTACCGGTGCGTGAATGTTTCCATTTGTAGTTCTTGGCATTGCTGAAGCATCCACGACGCGCAAATTCTCCATGCCATGGACTTTCATTGTTAGTGGATCTACAACTGCCATTGGATCTGTTGCCGGCCCCATTTTTGCACTGCATGATGGGTGTAATGCTGTTTCACCATCTTTACGCACCCAGTCCAATATTTCTTCATCTGTTTGTACAGATGGTCCCGGAGAAATTTCACCACCATTAAATGAATCCATCGCTTTTTGAGATAAAATATTACGCGCTACACGAATCGCTTCTACCCATTCTTGTTCATCTTCTTTTGTTGAAAGATAGTTAAACACGATGCTTGGCTTTTCAAATGGATCTTTAGATTTAATCTTTAAGCTGCCACGTGAGTTTGAATACATTGGTCCTACATGTACTTGATAACCATGAGCAACTGGTGCTTTTTGTCCGTCATATCTTACAGCAATTGGTAAGAAATGGAACATTAAGTTAGGATAGGCAACTTGATCATTTGATCTAACAAAGGCACCACCCTCAAAGTGATTGGAAGCTGCTGCACCTTTTCGTGCAAAAATCCATTGCAAACCAATCCATGGCATGCGTTTAACATCTAAACTAGGTTGTAAAGAGACTGGTTCTTTACATTCATGTTGAATATAAACTTCTAAATGGTCTTCAAAGTTTTCTCCAACACCCGGTAAATGCATGCGTGGCTCAATGCCTTTTGATTTTAAGAAGTCCGCATCTCCTATACCAGATAATTGTAATAACTGTGGTGTGTTAAAAGCACCACCTGATAAAATCACTTCTCCTGCATTTACAGTATGATTTTTTCCATTACGTTTGAACGTTACACCGGTAGCTTTATTACCTTCAAAGTGTAATTCAGTGACGAAAGCACGTGTCTTAACCGTTAAATTCTTACGCTTCATTGCTGGTCTTAAGTATGCTCTTGATGCAGACATACGTCGACCATGATGGACTTGACTATCGAATGGACCGAATCCTTCTTGTCTAAAACCATTGACGTCCTCTGTCTTGTGATAACCCGCTTCAACACCTGCGTTAAAAAATGATTTGAAAAGAGGATTTGTTGCTGGTCCTCGCTTTAATTTTATTGGTCCTTGATGTCCTCTAAATTGATCATGTGGTGCTGCTCCAAAGGTTTTTTCTAATTTTTTAAAATAAGGTAAACAGTGCGCAAAATCCCAAGATTCCATACCTTCTGGCTCTGCCCAACCTTCGTAATCTAATGGATTGCCTCGTTGATAAATCATTCCATTGATAGAGCTTGAGCCGCCTAAGACTTTACCACGCGCATGGTCTACTTTACGTCCCATATGTGGTTCTTCTTCTGTTTGATATCTCCAATCATAGAATGGATTACCTGAAGGAAACATTAATGCTGCTGGCATTTGTATAAATAAATCCCAGGGATAGTCACTACGGCCTGCTTCTAATACAAGTACATTTTTATCTTTATCCTCAGATAAACGCGCACCTAATACAGAACCTGCACTTCCACCACCAATAATGACATAATCATATGACTTGTTTTCACTCATGTTGATTTCGTCCTCCCTTATAAAATAAAATGATGTGTCTCTCGCATATATAAGTTTGTTTTAACTTTATTTACAATGTATGAACGCTCTTTTATTTACTAAAGAAATTGATTGGTTCTGGCTTCGTATTCGTTAAAATATGTTTACTGATTAAATATTCTTCTAATCCTTCTTTACCTAATTCGCGACCAATACCGGATTGTTTAAAACCACCCCATGGTGCTTGAGCAAAGTAAGGATGGAAATCATTTATCCACACTGTACCTAATTTAAGTTTATTAGCCACACGCTGTGCTTTACCTAAATCTTTTGTGAATACGGCACCAGCTAAGCCATAAATTGAGTCATTAGCTAATTCTATTACTTCTTCTTCGCTATCAAATCCCTCAATAGTCACAACAGGTCCAAAGACTTCTTCTTGAACAATACGCATTGATGTATCGCAATTTGTGATAACTGTTGGTTCAAAGAATAGCCCATTTTGTAGGTCTTCTCTATCAGGACGTTTGCCGCCAATAGCAATTGTAGCGCCCTCTTTTTTAGCAATTTCCATATAGCTTTCAATTTTGTCACGATGTTCTGTAGAGATAACTGGCCCCATTTCAGTATCATCATCAAAGCCGTTCCCTAATTTAATTTTGCCTACACGATCAATAAGCGCTTTTTCAAAATCACCTTTGATATCGTTATGAACTAAAATACGTGATCCAGCTGAACAAACTTGGCCTGCATGGAAGTAACCACCATTTAATGCTTGATCTACCGCTAAGTCGAAGTCAGCATCAGCAAAAATAATATTAGGGTTCTTACCACCCAGTTCTAATGCTATGTTCGTTACATTATTCGCAGCATTTTTCATAATGTGTTTTCCGGTCTCAATTCCGCCTGTAAATGAAACTAGATCCACTTCTTTATGACCCGATAATGTGTCCCCTACTTCTTCACCACTACTTAGTATCAAATTAATCACGCCTTTAGGGAAACCAACTTCTTCCATTAATTCAAATACTCTAATTGTAGTCAATGGTGTAATTTCACTTGGTTTCATTACAAGCGAACAACCAGTTGCTAATGCTGGCGCAATTTTCCATGACGCTTGTAATAAAGGATAATTCCAAGGTGTAATTTGAGTGACAACACCAACAGGTTCTTTAACAACTTTACTTTCAGTGTTTGGAATTGGCGTATTGATAATCTCTCCACCGTCTTTATCAGCTAATCCAGCAAAATAGTTAAAGACATTAGCAATATCATCCATATCTGCATATGACTCTCCTAGTGTTTTACCTGTATCTAGTGTTTCTAATTGAGCTAACTCATCACGATGTTCCGTAATTTTGTCAGCAATAGCTCTAACTTTTTTCCCTCTGACTTCACTTGTTTCTAATGACCATTCGCCATCTTCAAATGCACGACGCGCTGCTAAAATAGCTTGTTCGGCATCTTCAGATGTACCTTCTGTTACGGTAAAAACAACCTCTTGATTATAAGGATTGATAATTTCTCTTGTATTTTTATTTGAGCTTTCAACCCATTCACCATCGATATATTGACGCTGCGACAATTTTTCTACAAGTTTCATCAAACGACCTCCGTTAAGTTTGTTAAATTTATATTTAACGAATTTTATAAACCATATGCTAGCATATGTGAAAATTTAATGTCAAATTTCATGATATTGTCATAATTTTTATCTAGAGTTTAGGACATCATTATGTTTTAGGCTATGAACGTTATATTGGCAGTAGTTGACTGGATTGAATATGCGCTTATACCAAGCGTTTTTCAATCCTAGTCAATCTTGCCGGAGCAGAACTACGAATTCATAATGAATGCTGTCCAGCTTCTATCTTTTTAAAGTGATTGAAAAATTTTCTATAATGTGCAAGTATGAATTGGTAATATCTAACAGTGAATGCAGCTAATCAACTGGATAATGGAGGTGAGCGTATGGTACATTCACAGTCAAATGAAGAAAAATTAGAAGCTGCTAAAGATTTAGTCATTAATTCTATTGGGCAAACTATGGACTTGTATGGCACAAATCGCAGCGTCGGAAATTTGTTTGGGACAATGGTCTTCGAAGGTAGTATGACATTAGATGAAATGCGTGAACATCTTCAGATGAGCAAACCAAGTATGAGTGCAGGTGTCAAGAAGCTTCAAGAATTCGATTTAGTGAAACAACAGTTTACGCGAGGCAGTCGAAAACAACATTTTATCGCAGAAAAAGACTTTTTTACCTTTTTCCGCAATTTCTTCACTAAAAAATGGGAGCGTGAAGTCGACACTAATATGGCAGCAATTATTGAAGCCGAAAAAATCATTACTTCAGTGCTAGATGATGAGGCAATTGATGATGAAATTAAGCAAGATGCGCTTAATATTGAGCAGCAATTGAAACATACAAAAATATATTGTCAGTGGTTGTCAAATTTAACTACAGCATTAGAAACTGGCGAAATATTTGATTACTTTCCTATTCCAAACAGCCAAGAAAACAATAATTAAACAAAAAACGTCTATGATCTTTATCTGCTGATCATAGACGTTTTTGCATATATTATAAATTATCGTCTTCGTCATTATTCTCTCTTACTTGAACGATACGCAATGAACGACGTTCTACTTCTTTCAATTTATCCGCACGAGTTTCCAGTTTAATTCTATCTTTACTCAAGGTAATAATAAACGATACCATCATGCAAATAAAGATGACAATCAGTGGCACACTGGCTAATATTGACGCAGTTTTTAGCACCTCTAACGCACGTTCGCCACCCACTAACATGAGTGAAAATGGTAATAAGCATAATGCAAAAGCCCAGAATAAACGATTCGCTTTTAATGGTTCACCTAATACTTTCTTCTGTGTTGCTGCCGCTAAAATGTACGACCCAGAATCAAATGTCGTTGCTAAGAATAAAAACGCAGAAAGCAAGAATAGGACAATGACTGTTGTTGGAAAAGGTAATTGATGCATTACTTCGATAATCGTCGCTTCAGTACCATGACTATTTAAATATTGAATAACGTTGAATTGTTCAGAAATTTGTAGGTATACTGCGTAGTTTCCAAATATACCAAAGAACAACACACATCCTAATGTTCCATAAACAATCGTACCTAATATGACTTCTTTTAGTCTTCTACCTTTAGAAATCCGCGCAATAAACAGTCCAATAAATGGTGCGTAAACAAGCCACCATGACCAATAGAAAATCGTCCAATCTTGAGGGAAATTCGTTTCTTTACGTCCTTTAATTCCACCAAATGGTTCCATCCACGTTGCCATGTGGAAAAAGTCACGTAACATATTACCAAATCCTGTGATTGTTGTTTCCATAATAAAGATGGTTGGCCCAACGATAAACACAAATCCTAATAATAAAAATGATAACCATACATTGACATCACTTAATTTTTGAATACCCTTTTTTAAACCTGTATATGAACTAATAGCAAAGATCACTGTAATTGTGAAAAGGATAATTGATCGTAGCACCATATTTTGTCCATCAAGTCCAGTTAATTTTTCAACGCCAGCTGAGATCATTGGTACACCAAGCGCTAATGATGTTGCAGCTCCTCCTAACAAACCGAAGATAAAGAGTACATCTACAAGCTTACCTAAAAACTTGTCTGTCTGACCTTTGAGCACAGGACGACACGCTTGACTAATTTTATAAATTGGTTGCTTTTTTACAAAGACCAAGTATCCAATCGGAAGTGCTGGCAAGACATAAATTGCCCAAGCAATTGGTCCCCAATGGAACATACCATACTGTGTCGCAAACGTTAATGCTTGATCTGACATTGGTTTCGCTCCACTTGGAGGCACTTGATAATAATATGCCCATTCAATAACACCCCAGTATAAAATATCTGAACCTATACCTGCACAAAACAGCATAGATGCCCAACTGAAATTGCTGAACTCCGGCTTATCACTTGCTTTACCCAAAGTGACATTCCCATATTTACCAAATGCTATGTAAAGTACGAAACATAAAATTGCAAGTCCAATAAATAAATATAAGGAACCTATAGAATTAGAAATAGCACTATTAATATCTGTAATGACCTTTTCACTTGCAGACGGAAAAGCCATCATTGGAATGACTGCTAACAATAAAATGACTACCGTACCTATAAAAGTAGGCCAATCCATTATTTTCTCTTTTTTCAATGTTGATCCTCCTTTAGTATCGATAAAGATTGAAACTTTGAAAATATGGTTATCAAACAAATTGTTATTAATTCACAAAATTGACAATATCTAAAAAAACATAATAATGCAAATTCAATACAAAATTATAGTTAGTAATAAGTGAATAATTATATATTATGTCATTTTACAAGCAGAGAGAACATTGCCAAAATAACAGTGTTAAGTTTGGATTTAACAAACTAAACGCTCAATGCCTATGCTTTTATTTGAATTAATATACATATTTAGTGAATATATATTTATTTTCAAATCGTACTTTATTGATAAAAAATGAGACTGAAACATCGATTTCTCTGATAAGATAAGGAACAATCTGGAGTATAAATGAAATGGGTTAAAATTAAAACGCAAAAATTTTCTTCAAATATGGTTTCCACAATATCATTAATATGGTAAGAGGTATTAAAACTGAAGATTTTTATTGGTAACGTACATGCTGAGTTATGTTATTTTTTCAAAAATATTTTAAATATTAATAAGTCATATTTATGACAAGATTCCGAGAATACATCCACCCAACAAAGAGAATTTCGAGCAGAAATTCGCCAAGCAAAGCAAGTTGGGGTTAAGAAGCTTTCTCCTAAGCTAGCAAACCCATAATTCAAAGTACTGTAAAAAATAACTGTATAGGACATCATTATATTTTAGACTATGAGCGATATATATTGGCAGTAGTTGACTGGATTGAAA